>NZ_JBSIBP030000048.1:0-1269 GCF_053613295.3 Aquimarina ulvae | reverse complement strand
TGGGAATTTTACGTTATTTTCAGCGCATAAATAAATTATAACCGTCGAATTAAACGTTTAATTCGACGGTTATAATTGAATATATATAGAATGTAAAGGACATATATCCTTTATAACATTGTTGGCAGCAATATAAAAAAACATGAAATTGAAGTTCTCAGAAAGGCTTGGAATCTTTAAGCCAAAAACAATCATACCTAAAGAGCAGATGCCAAATGATTTGCGTAATACCTTGTGGTCTTTGGTTTGTGATGAGACATTTGGGAAACTTTCAAATCATACCTATGGCAACAAACTTTCTGCATTAGCCGAATTTTTTCGAAAACTATGGAGAGATTTCTTCAAAATACCGATTGATAATTTAAGCATATCAGATGGAAAAATTTATCCAGACGATTCATATAACTATATCAGAAAATGGTTTTTTGAAGCCAAATGGTACGAGGTCTATGAATATTTAGAATATTGCGCAGAAGAATTTGGACACGATTTTGTTAGTGTTTGTAATCCATATTTAGAACGGGAATTGTCAGGATTTAGATTTGTTGGCTTAAGCCTTCTTGAAATTGACTCGAGTCAAGAAATTAAAGAAATTGAAAAAGCTCTTAATTCTGGAATGAAATATCGTTCTGTTAAAATTCATTTGGAAAGTTCTTTAAAGCTGCTCACCGACAAAAGAAAACCTGATTATCGAAATTCAATAAAGGAATCTATTTCTGCTGTAGAATCTCTTTGCAAAACTATTACTGGAAATGAGAATACAACATTGGGACAAGCCTTAAAGATTTTGGATAAACAGAAACCAATTCCTAAAAGTCTTAAATCAGGATTTAGCGCAATTTATGGTTATGCGTCAGATAATGGAGGCATAAGACATGGATTATTGAATGATGATATAGAACCAGGACAAGAAGAAGCTAAATTTATGCTGATTGCTTGTTCTGCATTTGTGAATTATTTGATTACAAAAAATAAATAATACTGCTGCCAACAATGGCTATAGCAAATAGGGCATAAAGTGCTATATTTAAAGGCTTGGGCTTATTTACTAAGTCCGCCAAATCTTTTGGATTTGGCTTTTAAAATGAAAAAGATAAAAACAAAACAAAAAGCTTTGGCTCTCAGACCAGACGGAAACGAAAAGTTTCCTTGCCTGCCCTACGTTTCTTATACGAGACGTTATAGACAAATAGGTACGTTAAACAAACATCCTTTACAAAGTTAAAGAAACATAGTTTACACTTTTTAAGGTATAATTTGAGGGAAAAA
>NZ_JBSIBP030000047.1:0-1308 GCF_053613295.3 Aquimarina ulvae | reverse complement strand
GGTACGTTAAACAAACATCCTTTACAAAGTTAAAGAAACATAGTTTACACTTTTTAAGGTATAATTTGAGGGAAAAAATCAAATTATCATGCCTTGGAAAAACACGACAACTATGGAACAAAAAATTGAATTTATCTGTGAATGGAGAACTGGAAAATATACCATCACAGAATTATGCAAAAGTTTTGAAATCTCTAGACCAACAGCTTATAAGTTAATTCATCGATTCGAAAATCAAGGTTTTGAAGGTTTAAAAGAACAATCTAGAAAGCCTGGAAAACATCCCAGTACAACCGATCAAAAAATCATTGATAGTATTCTTAAATTAAAAGAAAAACATAAGCTCTGGGGAGCTAAAAAAATTAGAATTTTATTGTTTAAAGAATTTACAAAAGAACAAATCCCATCCGTGGTGACTGTCCATAATATCCTTCGAAAAAACGGGTTGGTATCTCCTCAAAAACGTATGCGAAGAGTAAAACCTGTACACCCTATTTTTGATCCAAAATCGTGTAATGAAGTATGGAGCGCAGACTATAAAGGAAAGTTTTTAATGGGTAATAAAATCTACTGCCATCCACTGACTATTGCAGATTCTAAAAGTAGATTTTTATTCACTGCCAAAGGACATTATAAAGAAACACTAAAAGCTGCTAAGGCAGAGTTTATAAAGGTTTTTAGAGTATATGGTATCCCCAAACAAATGCATACCGATAATGGAAGTCCCTTTGGATCGGTAAGAGCCATACAAAGATATACCAGGCTCTCTTATTGGTTTATAGAACTCGGAATTACTCCTGTATTTTCTGATCCAGCTCACCCAGAACAAAACGGAAGACACGAACGTATGCACAGAGATTTAAAGGCTGCTTGTGCGAATCCCGCTGCCTATGATTTAAAAGCCCAACAAAGAAGTTTAAATTACTTTGTGAAGGAATATAATCACATAAGACCGCACGAAGCTTTAGAGATGAAAACACCAGCGGATATACACGATTTCTCCTGTAGACCTTTCCCTGAAAAAATAAAAAATTTTGACTATGATTCTAAGTATAAAATTCTAAAAGTAACTAAGAGCGGAGCTGTAAGGTGGAAGTCTTATTATTGGGTATATGTATCGGCAGCTTTAAAGGGTAAACATGTTGCTATTGTAGAGATTGGTAACGGAATTTGGAAAGTCTATTATAGAAATGTATTTTTAGGTTTCTTTGATCAAAGAAACCTAAGAAACAAACAACAATCGACAAGGTTAGAAACTAATTTAGTGTAAACACCTAATCTTTAACTTGTGTAAACTATGTATCTTAA
>NZ_JBSIBP030000046.1:0-1316 GCF_053613295.3 Aquimarina ulvae | reverse complement strand
ATTGTTTCTATAGCTTTTGCTAATACTTCAATAGTTGAGTCTTGGAAGAGCTGTAGTACTTTTAATCGTATCTTAAAAGCCCCTTGTATCAGATTAATAACTTTTATTGCCTTGATACTATTTCCTCCTAAAGCAAAGAAATCATCTTGTATACCTATAGGAGTTCGCTCTAAAACATCTTCCCAAATAGCCACCAATTGTTCTTCTACAGAAGTTCGTGGAGCTACATAAACTGATCCTGTAGATAACATTCCTGCTTCTGGTAAGGGTAACCTCTTTTTATCTACCTTACCATTACTTGTCAACGGAATACTCGATAACTCTAAATAATAGCCCGGAACCATATAATCAGGTAAACGCTCCAATAAATATCCTATTAAATCTGAAGGATCCTGCTCTGAATCGCTAACAATATATGCAATCAACTCTGTAGATCCAGAATCTAAAGCCTTAGCAACAACAACTGCCTGATCTATGCCATCCTTACCTTGTAACTGGTATTCAATCTCTCCTAACTCTATCCGATGACCTCGTATCTTTACCTGATCATCTATACGACCCTGAAACTCTAATATACCACCCTCTAACCAACGACCAATATCACCAGTCCTATATAAACGTTGTGTCGAATCAAGAGGGTTAACAATAAACTTATCGCTAGTCAAATCAGGACGGTTCATATAACCGCGACCAACACCAACTCCTGAAACACAAATCTCTCCACTAACTCCTTTCCCACACATCCTCAGTTGACTATCCAATATATAAATCTGCATATTACGTATCGGTTTTCCTACTGGAACAATAGAACATCCTGGTGCTTTATCCATAATAAATACCGTAATATCATCAGACGCCTCTGTAGGACCATACGCATTAACAACCGGAATCGAAGGATACGCTATAAACCAACGATCTAATAGTGAACTACTAACTGCCTCTCCAGTAACTAATAAATAAGACAAATCTCCTAGATAATGACGCTCAAGAGCTTCCTCTACTTCTAATAAAGATTTTAGATAACTCGGAACCACCTCTAAAATAGTAATCCCATCTAAGGAAATCTTACTTAAAAAATCATCCGGATCTAAAACAACAGATTGATCATAAACAACTACACGAGCTCCAACAAGTAAACCTGTTAACAGTTGCCATATCGAGATATCAAAGGTAAAAGGAGAATTCTGAGATACAATACTCTCCGTGTTAAACTCTAAACCTTCAATCTTAGAGTACATATGATTCAACATCCCTAAATGTTCTATCATAACTCCCTTAGGGGTGCCTGTAGATCCAGAAGTGTAAATTATATATGC
>NZ_JBSIBP030000045.1:0-1325 GCF_053613295.3 Aquimarina ulvae | reverse complement strand
AGGAGTGCAATCTGATTGGTTGACCTCTTTTTCTGGAGGATATAGTTATGGTACGAATTTAGAAGGAGCTTTGGGCTCTTTAGGGTTTAGACCTGATAGTAATGCTACAGAACCTTGTTGTGGTGGCAAAAAAGGTAAGAACGGTCGTACTGTTACGATGATGACGGAAGATCTTGGTAATCCTATAATGCCTAGAAGTGAAACTGGGACTTCAGAAGTAACGAATCGTTATGCGTTTTCTGGTGATTTTGAAACCTGGCTGGCGCAAAATAATGACGATGGGTTCTTTCCAGATGATCCTGCGGAGGCATACGACTTGTATCAACAAGTTTATGGAAATCAACATACTGAGTATGCTGATGCAATGGATACGGCTAGAAATGAAGAAAAAGCCATGGCACATCTTAAAGTATGGATAACGTTCTTCCGTATGACTGAAGAAGTATTTTATGTGTTGCCAGGTTCTGCCTTTGGGTCTTTAGCTAAAGGATCTAGTAGGTTATTTAGATTTAACGGAATTCTACCTGATAGATTTACTGCTTTTAGAAATTTTGGAAATAATGAACTAGCAGCTTTTCAAAAAGCAGGAAATAAATTTTCTTTTGGGAAAGATTTTCAAGAAAAACAATTTTGGTTAGATCAGAAGGGATTAGATTTCTGGAAAAATTCGACTTTTGCTAAACCAAATACGATAAAAATAAGTCTTCCTCAATCTCACATGAGATATTATAGATTTTTAGATGGACATAATGCTTTAAGTTATGGCCCAGGAGACTTGCGAGCTTTAAATAATGTTTTTAGAATGGTCAAATAAAAATAATATGATGGTTAAGAAATATAAGTTTGAAATCTATTTTTATAACGAACACGCAGAGAATTATTCTAATTATTTTGAGAATAACGCTAGACTTCCAATTTGGAGAGAAGGTTATCCTGATGAAAATATGACTGCAGAGTTTTTAGATTATAGTAGATCTGATAATAAAATAATTGGGCACTTAAATGTTTTGTTAAGAAATGAAAAGGATTTGCTAAAATATGAGGGTAGAAAATATCTAATGAATCACCCTAATAGACTTGTTGGGCATCTGATTTTATTAGACAATGATTCTAGTTCTTCGAAGATTGATTAAGCTCTGCGACAGTTTATAACCCCAGCTCTTCGAAGATTGATTAGGCTCTGCGACAGTTTTTAACTTCGCAGCGGTATGAGTGAGAAATAAAGTAAAGACCAGTTACGATGTATGTTGTAGCTGGTTTTTTTAATCTGGTATAAATGTTGGGTCTCTTTTTTCTGGTAATTGAAGATCTTGATTAAATTCAGG
>NZ_JBSIBP030000044.1:0-1343 GCF_053613295.3 Aquimarina ulvae | reverse complement strand
ACTCGATTAGAATCTTATGATTTTGTAGATAAACAAAAACGAGATGTAAGTATAAAATTAAGGGCTTATTGCCGTAAACATTATAAGAAGGATTATTACTTACTTCGGTCAGTACCTGGAATAGGAGCTATAGTTGCTTGTGGAATTATCTGTGAGTTGGGAGACTTGAGAAGGTTCAAGAATTTTAAGCAATTAGCTAGTTATGTAGGATTGATTCCATCGGTACATCAGAGTGGTGATCATCTAACGACTTCTGGATTGACACCCAGAGCAAACCGTCTTATGAGAAGTTATCTAGTAGAGGCTACTTGGCAAGCGTTGCGTTTTGATCCGGTGATGCAGGAATATTATCGATCCCATCAAGGTAAAGATATCAAACGGATCTTAGTCAAAGTAGCCAGAAAGTTACTGAGCCGTATTCACGCGATCATACGAACAGAAACTCCTTATGAAATAGGAGTGGTAAGTTAAAAAAGAAAATACTAAATAAATTAATAAGGCTAAAAACTCGACAATACTTTTGGCACAAAATAGGACAACTAAACAACGTAGGTGAAGTTTTATAAGCTATCACATTTTATAGCAAGTTGCCTTGTTTGCCAATCATAATCATAGTGATGCTGGTGGATCCGCCTTAGTAGGATACCACATATAGGATGCGGAGTTACTAAGGGCTATTGTTGAAATATTGACAACGCTTTAATGGCGTTGCCAACAATCCAACAATATAAAATCATCAATATGAGTTAATTAAAAAACAAAATATCGTACTTTTAAGATCTAGGACTTGGGAAAGGGCTTTACATAGGATATGTTGTTAGCAAACGTTTTTTGTTTATAATTATTTGTCAGAACTTTTTTTTCTTCAGCTTTTCTTTTTTTCCAAAATTTCCATGAAAATGTTCCCATTTCAGATATTGTCATCCAATCCTCGTTTTCATTCAATTCTTGGTATTCCCATCTAAATTCTTTTCCATTTGATATATGCGCAACAATTCTGTCAGTTCCGGTTAATGAATTCACAATTAAATTCAAGTAATCTTCTAAATTTTCAGCTGTGTCGTAACAATGTATATGATGTCCAGAATTTCCAAAGAAAATTGTGCTTTCTGTTGAGTCAATTATCATTTTAATACCAAAACCATTGGAATCAGTAGGTTCAATATTCAGAATATTTTTCTTTTCCAGAGTGTATTTCAATTCAGGTATTTTCTTTGTGAGATATTTTATTATATTTTCAGAATTGACTTTCATCTAATGTTTGCTAACGTTAAATATATGGCAAGTTGGGCAGTAGAAAGCATTGAACTTTCGGGTTGCTCCGAGCCAAATCGTTTATTTTG
>NZ_JBSIBP030000043.1:0-1359 GCF_053613295.3 Aquimarina ulvae | reverse complement strand
AAACGATTCGGGGCAAGAATCTTCTGATGCTATAGCTATTCCGGTTGTTGCTGAAGCAGATTCGTATGAGTTATCCTCATCTCAATATAGGTTATGGGTTTTAAGTCAGTTTGATCAATCCAGTAGTGCTTATCATATGATTTCGTGTGATGATTTACGAGGGGATTATGATATTTCGAATTTTAAAAGGGCGATTGATTCTGTTTTAGCTCGTCATGAGATTTTGCGTACTGTTTTTCGGGAAGATTCTTCGGGTACTTTACGTCAATGGGTTTTACCCTTATGTGATTTAGGTTTTAGTATTTCTTATGAGGATTACCGTGAATTTTCGGATGCTGATTTGAGGGTTTCTCAGTATGTTGAGGAAGATTCATACAAGCCATTTGATTTATCGAATGGGCCTTTGTTACGAGCTAGTTTACTTCATGTTTCGGATGATCATTATGTTTTTTATTACAATATGCATCATATCATTAGTGATGGCTGGTCTATGGAGATTTTGACTCGTGATATTATGCATTATTATGAGTCTTATTGTTCGGGTTTGCCTGTTGATTTAGGAGATTTACGGATACAGTTTAAGGATTATTCTGGTTGGGAGCAATCGCGTTTACGTTCTGGCGCATATGATAAGGACAAGTTCTTTTGGTTAGATAAGTTATCTGGAGAGTTACCATTATTAGATTTACCGACTCAGCAGTTACGGCCTAAGGTTATGACCTCTAATGGGGAGAAGTTACAGGGTTATTTGTCAAAAGATGTTAAGGATGACTTAGTTTCCTTTTGTCATCAACAGGGAGGTAGTTTATTTATGGGTTTGTTGGCTGTTTGGAATATTTTATTTTACAAATATACCTCTCAGCGAGATATTATCATTGGTACTCCTGTTGCAGGTCGTGATCATTCTGATTTATCGGATCAGATAGGTTTTTATGTTAACACATTGGCTTTACGGAATCAGGTTGATCCTTCATTGAGTTTTCGGGATTTTTATTTAGAGTTACAATCCTCGACATTATTGAGTTATCAACATCAGATGTATCCTTTTGGTAGTTTGGTAGAAGATTTAGGTTTGTTTAGAGATACGAGTCGTAGTGCTGTTTTTGATGTTATGGTTACGTTACAGAACAGGGACAAGCATTATGATGATTTTGTATTACCAGATGATCAGGTTACTGAGATTAAATATTTGGGTCATACGATTCCTAAGTTTGATTTAGATATAGATTTTCAGGAGGTTGGCGATTGTCTTTTTTATGATGTTGCCTATAATAGTGATGTTTATGATCGAGATATGATAGAGGGTATGATGGGGCATTTTAATTTATTGGTATCCTCATTATTATCTTCTCCTGATGT
>NZ_JBSIBP030000042.1:0-1379 GCF_053613295.3 Aquimarina ulvae | reverse complement strand
GTTAGTCTAAATAAGAAGAACTCTACATTTCTAACGCCTCTAAACTGTGCTCTAAAGGCTTTTATTTTTGCATTAAAAGATTCATCTGAAGCATTTGTACTTCTATTGTCGAAGTAGTTTATTATATTCTTGTAATGAATTGACATTGTTCTAGCAATAGTATTAAAGCTTTTAAATCCAGCTTGTCGTACTTTTTCATCCCATTTGGCCAATCTTATGAGTGCTGATGTTTTGTCTTTTGTTTGGTTAAATATCCAAGATAGGTTTTGACAGAGTTTATAGGCTTGTTCTAAGTCGTTATATTTTTCAAATAATAGTGTTGCTCTATCAGATTGATTTTTTGTCCATTTGTTAGAGGGTTTATAGAGTAAATACCTGCTTCTAGCTAGTAATTGTTTTAGAGTATCTCCATTGGATAATGTCTCAGGGTTGTATTTTAAATTTTTAGTTCTTGCTGTTTCAATAGCGTCGTTTTCTGTATCCAATGCTTCTCATCGATGCTTTATTCTAATTTCCTGTAGTGCATCTAAGGCCAGTTTTTGTACGTGGAACCTATCTATCACTTGAGTGGCAAGAGGAAATGATTTTTTGACTATTAATCCCATATTACCAGCCATATCTAAGGTTACTTCCTTTATCTTCTTTCTTTGTTTTAAGGGTATTTTTTGCAATATTCTGGTTACTACTTCTGCTTTAGTTCCTCTGACCATAGCTATTAAGGCTCCTTTCTTTCCTTTTGCTTGTTTATTGGTAAGTATAGTATATAAGTCTCCATTAGAAAATGCTGTTTCATCAACAGAGAGTCGTTCTCCTATATTTTGTGGGAATAGTAACCAATCTTTTGCGTGGGGTTTTTGATCCCAGACTTTGAAATCACTCAAGTAGTCTTTGTATTGACGTTGTAGACTTCTAGGATTTACTCCATAAAAGTTAGCTATAACGCTTGCACTAGAGGCATTATTACTGATCGATCTCTTTTAAAAAAGTGGCAAAATCACTAGTTATCCTAGTTCCTTTTGCCACTAATTGCCAATCTCTTGTAACGACTTTATTGGTGGCTTCATTAAGCCATCTACGACGGGTTATATGTAAATAAACATTCTTTCCCCGTATTGGAAAATCTTAGATTGTAGCTTCTGGAAAGAAACCTTTTGAACTTAGTTTAATACCCTTAAAATCATCAGGGGTATTATTAAGTTCTGTAAAATAGAAATGTAAATCTTCTCCTTCAATAGTATGTCTTTTCAACTCAAAATGAGTTATTAAAACTTCGGGCAGTAGTAACTTAACAATAGCAAATAAATCAGAGCTAGACATAGACTTTTTAAAAATCAAAGTTCAGCCTTTTTAAATTACTCCACAACTTTTTGTGTTGATCC
>NZ_JBSIBP030000041.1:0-1463 GCF_053613295.3 Aquimarina ulvae | reverse complement strand
GAATATCGAGTTGCCAGTTCGACAAACGGAGCTAGGTTATCTGCGGATTTAAATGCAGGTACCTTGGTTTTAGGTGAAGTAGATATACCTAATACGGGAGGATGGCAAAATTGGACTACGGTTTCTCATACGGTTAATGTAAATGCAGGTACATATCCTTTTGGTATTTATGCTGTATCAGGAGGTTGGAATATTAACTGGATTAAAATTACGAATCAAGATACACAAAGGCTTAATGAAATTGTTGGCACTCAATCGGATGATTTAAAAATAACAGTATATCCTAATCCAGTCGAGACAACCTTGTTCTATAGTTCTGATTTGAAAACTTCTAGTATTGAAATTATAAGCGCTGACGGATCTTTGGTGTCAAGGGATAAAACTGCCGCCAATAACGTGGATGTTTCATCTTTAGAATCTGGAGTTTATTTTATTATCATAACTGATAAAGGGGGTAAAAAAATGGCAAAAAGATTTATAAAACAATGAGTGCTTCAATTAGTAAATCTTTAAGAAAAAAATGTAGGTCATCTATTAACCTATTTAATAATATTGATATGGATACAATTAAAATAATACTATTTCTGACTTTTTTTATAATAGTAAATAAAGTAGCTAATTCCCAAAGCTGGGACATAGTTTGGCAAGATGAATTTGATAACGGAATTAGCTCAGACTGGGTTTTCGAAACTGGAAATGGTTCCTCGGGATGGGGTAACAACGAGTTGCAATATTATCGTCGGGAAAATGCGACCGTAGAAAACGGTAAACTGGTTATTACTGCCAAAAGAGAAAGTGTTGGAGGATACAATTATACTTCTTCCAGAATGAAAACACAAGGAAGAAAAAGTTTTAAATACGGCAAGATAGAAGCAAGAATAGCTCTACCCTCAGGACAGGGACTTTGGCCAGCTTTCTGGATGTTAGGTGATAATATTTCTTCTGTAGGATGGCCCGCATGTGGAGAAATAGATATCATGGAACACGTAAATACTAGTCCAGATGTCCACGGAACTATACATTGGCAGGATAATAATGGTAATTATGCCTCTTATGGGGGATACACTCAAGCCAATATAACAGAGTATCACGTGTATTCTGTTGAGTGGGACGAGAATAGTATCAAGTGGTTTGTTGATGGGAATCAATACCATATTGTTGACATAAGTAATGGTATAAATGGAACGAGTGAGTTTCATAATGAATATTTTCTATTGCTCAATTTAGCAGTAGGTGGTAACTGGCCAGGATTTTCAATTGATGATAGTAAACTACCTGCTCGTATGTATGTAGATTATGTAAGAGTATACCGAGCCGGTTCAGGGAACCCCAATCCAACCACGGGAAATGTGACATTATATAGGGACTGTTCTTTTAACGGTTTTTCAGTAGGTCTTTCTGAAGGTAGTTATACGATGACACAATTAGCGGCACTTGGGATACCTAATGACAATGTTTCTTCT
>NZ_JBSIBP030000040.1:0-1529 GCF_053613295.3 Aquimarina ulvae | reverse complement strand
GGAACAACCGGAGCAACTGGAGCACAAGGGCCAACAGGACAAACCGGAGCTACGGGAGCAACCGGAGCACAAGGACCTACAGGAAATACAGGTGCAACTGGAGCAACCGGAGCACAAGGACCTACAGGAAATACAGGTGCAACTGGAGCACAAGGGCCAACAGGAAATACAGGTGCAACTGGAGCAACCGGAGCACAAGGTCCGACAGGACTAACTGGAACAACCGGAGCAACTGGAGCAACTGGAGCAACCGGAGCACAAGGACCGACAGGACAAACGGGAGCTACGGGAGCAACCGGAGCACAAGGACCAACAGGACAAACTGGAGCTACGGGAGCAACTGGAGCACAAGGGCCGACAGGACAAACCGGAGCTACGGGAGCAACCGGAGCACAAGGACCTACAGGAAATACAGGTGCAACGGGAGCAACCGGAGCACAAGGACCAACAGGAAATACAGGTGCAACTGGAGCAACCGGAGCACAAGGGCCAACAGGAAATACAGGTGCAACTGGAGCAACCGGAGCACAAGGACCGACAGGACAAACTGGAGCTACGGGAGCAACTGGAGCACAAGGACCGACAGGAAATACAGGTGCAACGGGAGCAACTGGAGCACAAGGTCCAACAGGAAATACAGGTGCAACTGGAGCTACTGGAGCACAAGGACCGACAGGACAAACCGGAGCAACCGGAGCAACCGGAGCAACCGGAGCACAAGGACAAACGGGAGCAACTGGAGCACAAGGGCCGACAGGACAAACTGGAGCAACTGGAGCACAAGGTCCAACAGGAAACACAGGTGCAACTGGAGCACAAGGACCAACAGGACAAACGGGAGCTACGGGAACAACCGGAGCACAAGGTCCGACAGGACTAACTGGAACAACCGGAGCAACTGGAGCACAAGGGCCGACAGGACAAACTGGAGCTACGGGAGCAACTGGAGCACAGGGACCTACAGGACAAACTGGTGCAACTGGAGCAACCGGAGCACAAGGTCCAACAGGACAAACTGGAGCTACGGGAGCAACTGGAGCACAAGGGCCAACAGGAAATACAGGTGCAACCGGAGCTACTGGAGCACAAGGACCGACAGGACAAACCGGAGCAACCGGACAAACTGGAGCTACGGGAGCAACTGGAGCACAAGGGCCAACAGGAAATACAGGTGCAACTGGAGCAACCGGAGCACAAGGTCCGACAGGACTAACTGGAACGACCGGAGCAACCGGAGCAACCGGAGCACAAGGGCCGACAGGACAAACTGGAGCTACGGGAGCAACCGGAGCACAAGGACCAACAGGACAAACGGGAGCTACGGGAGCAATCGGAGCACAAGGGCCAACAGGAAATACAGGACAAACTGGAGCAACGGGAGCACAAGGACCAACAGGAAACACAGGTGCAACTGGAGCACAAGGACCGACAGGACAAACCGGAGCTACGGGAGCAACTGGAGCAACCGGAGCACAAGGACCTACAGGAAACACAGGTGCAACGGGAGCTACTGGAGCACAAGGACCTAC
>NZ_JBSIBP030000004.1:0-507830 GCF_053613295.3 Aquimarina ulvae | reverse complement strand
TTTACCGCTACATATATTTTAACAGCAGAAGATGTTTTATCAGGAGAAGTACGGAATCAAGCTATAGTTACAGGTCAGGATCTAAATGGAAATGATGTGACCGATGTATCAGACGATCCTATTAACACAATAGATATCGATCTTGATAATGATGGTGATGCAGAAGATGAAACGGTAACTATTATTGAAGGAGTATTCACTGATCCTGATGACCCTATTATCGTATACACAGGAATTAGTCCGAATGGAGACGGAATTAATGATGAATTTAGAATTACAGGACTAGGAAATTTCCCTGATAATACACTTAGAATTTATAATAGATGGGGAGTTCAGGTATTCGAAGAAGATGGATATGAGCAACCAGGTGTGGAATTATTTAAAGGTGTAAGTAACGGAAGAGTTACAATTTCCCAAGATAGTGAATTACCAGTAGGAACGTATTATTATGTTTTAGAATACATAAATCCTAGAGGATTAGATGCGTATAAAGCAGGTTACTTATATATTAATAGATAAAATTTTATTTGGAATAGTATATATTTGTTATTCCCTAAATCAAATAATAATACTTATGAATAAACTATTAACGATATTTATGCTAGCTGTCTTTGGCTTAATTTCCAATTATGGTAATGCCCAGCAAGATGCTCAATATACTCAGTATATGTATAACACGATCAGTGTAAACCCTGCATATGCAGGTAGTCGCGGAGTGATGAGTATAATGGGCTTACATCGTAGTCAATGGGTTGGATTGGATGGAGCTCCGCGAACACAAACGTTAACATTAAACACACCGATTGGCGACAATAATAGAGTTGGTTTAGGCTTATCGATAGTTAATGATGAGATTGGTCCAACTGATGAGACATACTTCGATATTGATTTTTCTTATACGATTCCTACTTCAGATAGAGGAAAGTTGAGTTTTGGAGTAAAAGCCGGAGGGCATTTATTGAATGTTGATTTTGATAGATTATCACAATTCGAAACAGGAGACCCTCTCTTTAGTAATGGTAATATCGATAATAAATTTAGTCCTAATGTGGGTATTGGATTTTACTACCATACTGATAAATTTTATGCTGGGCTAAGTGCTCCTAATTTGTTGGAAACAGATCATTTTGATGAAGGAGCAGAAATAGATGATAACGGTAATTCTTCATTTATAGCCGAAGAGCGTATTAATTATTATTTAATTGCAGGTCATGTGTTTGATCTAAGCGATTCTGTAAAGTTTAAGCCAGCTGTACTTGGTAAGTTGGTATTTGGTGCTCCTTTACAAGTTGATGTTTCTGCAAACTTCTTACTGTACGAAAAACTAACATTAGGATTAGGATATAGATGGAGTGCGGCATTTAGTGCTATGGCGGGGTTTCAGGTTTCTGACTCGTTAATGATTGGATTTGCATATGATAAAGAAACAACCGAATTAGGAAGAACACAGTTCAATGATGGGAGTTACGAGGTCATGTTACGTTTTGAGCTGTTTAGAAAGTATAACAGGATGTTGACTCCACGTTTCTTTTAATCCTTAGTATATAAATATAAATTCAGATAAATTAATTTTTAGATTATTAAATATAGCCAAATTAAAATGAAGGTATTATTACACAATTTATTATTTGCTTTTATTGGATTTTTCATCGTAAACCTTTCATTTTCTCAAGAAAGGAAATTGAAAACCGCACAAAGCGAATATGACAAATACGAGTATATAGATGCACAAGAGACCTATCTTAAAGTTGCAAAAAAAGGATATAAAAGTGCAGATCTTTACAAAAACCTTGGAAATAGCTATTATTTTAATAGCGAATTCGAAGAAGCTTCAAAATGGTATGAAGAGTTAGTGAATTCTTATCCAAATGAAATCGAACCTGAGTATTATTTCAGATATGCACAAACACTAAAATCAGTTGGTCGCTACGATGATGCAGACGTGTATATGAAAAAGTTTGTAGCAACAAGTTCCGATGATCAAAGAGCTCAGTTATTTAAAGATGAACCGAATTACCTAAAACGAATAGACTTCCAGTCTGGAAGATTTGAAATAGAGAATTCTTCAATCAATTCATCATTTACTGATTTTGGTTCTACATTTTTTGGAAACTTTGTGGTTTTTAGTTCTTCTAGAGATACCTTATTATTCAAAAAAAGTGTACATCAATGGAATGAAGAATCTTTTCTTGATCTTTACACGGCAGTATATAATCCTATGAATGGAGAACTATCTGAAATAAAAAAGTTTGATAGCAAAATAAATAGTAAGTTTCACGAATCTACCCCCATTTTTACCAAAGACGGTCAGACAGTGTATTTTACTAGAAATAATTATGATGGCAGAACATACGGAAATGACAAAAAAGGAATCAACCGTTTAAAAATATATCGTTCCTATAAGAATCCTCAAGGTAGCTGGACAACACCACAAAACTTACCTTTTAATAGTGATGAATATTCTACAGCCCATCCAGCATTAAGCGTTGATGAAAAAACATTATATTTTTCTTCAGATATGCCAGGAGGACAAGGGCAATCAGATATTTATGAAGCTACTATAAATTCTGATGGAAGCTTTGGAGAACCAAAAAATTTAGGGGATAGGATCAATACGGAAGGGAAGGAAACGTTTCCATTTGTAAGCGCTAATAATGATCTGTATTTTGCCTCCAATGGGCATATGGGATTAGGAGGGTTGGATATTTATGTTACTAGGCTAAACCCACAGACAGATGAAGAAAAACTGGTAGTTAATATCGGTAAACCTGTCAACGGACCTGATGATGACTTTGCATTTATAGTAGATGATGTATCCAAAAGAGGTTATTTTTCTTCCAATAGAGATGGAGGAAGAGGAAAGGATGATATCTACAGTTTTTTACAACTAGAAGATCTGAAAAGCTTTTGTGAATCTTCCATTGTTGGAGTTGTAAAGGATAGTGAAACCGATGAAATAATTCCAAATGCAAAAATTACCATTCTTGATACAGAAAATAATGTGATAGAGACTATTACCGTTGGTGAAGATGGGCGATATGAGACTAAGGAGAAAATAGAGTGCAACTCTAAATACTTTGTAAGAATCGAAAAAGATGAATATACCACCACAGAAATGCTCGTTGAAACTCCATCTGGACCTTTAGACTTATCAGAAGAAAAAAAGTTGAGATTAGTTAGAGAAGTAAAAACGATAAAAGTTGGGGATGATCTTGCTAAGACATTATCATTAAACCCTATCTATTTTGATTTTAATCAATATTATATACGTCCTGATGCATCAGTAGAATTAGCTAAGGTAATAGAGGTGATGAATCAATATCCAGAAATGAGAGTTGACGTAAGATCACATACAGATAGTCATGGTGATGATGCCTACAACCTATGGTTATCAGAGCAGCGAGCAAAGTCTACAATGGATTATATGATATCTAAAGGCATTTCTGCAGAACGATTGACTAGCAAAGGATATGGAGAAACGCAGCCTGTTAACGATTGTGGAAATGATTCTAATTGTAAAAAATCAGAATATCAGCTAAATAGACGAAGCGAATTTATAATCATTAAGTAATATATAATAACCCTATATAGATCAATAATGATTCTTTGTCTGCAAAAAACACCTTACTTGTTAAGGTGTTTTTTGATTGAAAAACATAAACAATTCTTTATTTTATGTCAAAAATAGGATAGATTATGAATTGCTACTACGATTTCGTAGTTTTGAGCCAATACTAGAAAATGGAAGAAGAAAAAGTCATTTTGGTTAATAAAAATGATGAGCAAATTGGTTTGATGCCAAAGCTTGAAGCACATGAAAAAGCATTGTTGCATAGAGCATTTTCAGTTTTTATTTTTAACGAAAAAAAAGAACTAATGCTACAACAACGTGCTCATCATAAATACCATTCGCCAGGGTTGTGGACAAATACTTGTTGCAGTCATCAACGAGAAGGAGAAACCAATATCGAAGCAGGAATCAGAAGACTGCAGGAAGAAATGGGGTTTACTACTTCACTTAAAGAAACTATCTCATTTATCTATAAGGCACCATTTGATAATGGACTTACGGAGCACGAATTCGATTATGTGATGGTAGGACACTATGAAGATGACCCAGTGATCAACCCAGAAGAAGTCGCTGATTGGAAATGGATGTCTATAGAAGATGTAAAAGTAGATATGGGTAAGAACCCGGATCTCTATACTGCCTGGTTTAAGATTATTTTTGAAAAATTTTACTCACACATTCGATTATGAAAATAAAAGCCTGTAGAAAAGCGCATTTTAATGCTGCACACCGATTGTATAGAAAAGATTGGAGTGATGAGAAAAATGCTCAGGTTTTTGGAAAATGTAGCAACCCTTTATATCATGGACACAATTACGAACTGGTTGTAGCGGTCATTGGAAACATAGATCCTGAAACAGGTTTTTTAATTGATCTTAAGATATTAAAAGAGTATATTAAGTCAGAAGTAGAGGACTATATGGATCATAAAAACTTAAATGAAGAGGTGAAAGAATTTAAGGACCTAAACCCTACTGTAGAAAATATTGCCGTAGTTATATGGAATAGGCTTCGTAAAAAGCTGCATAGTACATACGATATTGAAGTTACCTTGTACGAGACACCTCGTAATTATGTTATATATAACGGACAATAGAAAAATATGGGACTCAGCGTAGGAGATAAAATTCCTGAATTTACCGCGATCAGAGATAATGGAAATGATTTTAATAGTAATGAGTTTGTCGGTAAAAAACCACTTGTAATTTATTTTTATCCTAAAAATTTCACACCTGGTTGCACAAAAGAAGCTTGTGACTTCAGAGACAGTTATGAAGATTTTAAAAAAGAAGGGGTAGAGGTCATAGGCATAAGTTCAGATAATGTAAAATCCCACCAAAGATTTAAAAACAAATACAAATTACCTTTTATTTTTTTATCAGATGAAAAAAGTACACTAAAAAAAATTTTTGGAGTAAAAGCAGGACTTTTTGGAGTATTACCCGGTAGAGAAACGTATGTTGTAAATAAAGAAGGAATAATAAGACTTAAGTTTAATAGTGTAAATGCATCAAAGCATCTGAAACAAGCTATAAAAACAGTAAAAGAGATGGCGAATGAGTAGAGATTTACTGTATATACTAAAGTTCAAGCCAGTTCTAAAAGAAAGGATATGGGGAGGCTCTAAGTTAAAAAGTCTTTTAGGTAAACAGTCCAAAAATACTTCTATTGGAGAAAGTTGAGAAATAAGCCACACAAGGAAAGATATTTCCGAGGTAATCGGTATAACTTTAAAAGGAATTTTTAATCAAATATAAAGTAAAGCTAGTGGGAAAAACTATATTAGTTCCTGCTTTAGTATCAGAAATAAAAGTAGTGTCAAAAGGTGTAAAACTTTTGCAGATCTATATTTAAAACTAAAACTATTTGATAAATGGTTTAAAAGACTAATTTTGCATAAAATATTTTAGAAATGGCAAATAAGAGAAATCTAAAGAAGGATATTAACTACGTATTAGGAGATATTATTGAAGCAGTTTACATTTGGGAAGAAAATAACCCGGATAAAGATAAAAAAGAGGCAGAAGTTATCATTGACCAGGCGATTACATCTTTTGATGAGTTTATGGCAAGAGTTAGTGACAGAAACGTAGAAAATGCGTCAAAACATTTTAAGTCCATCAGAGAAGATTTGGAGAAAACATCAAAATCTTTAATTGAAAAAGTAAATTCACTATAATTTTTTAAAAAAAGTATTTGCAAATATGCGAACAGAAATTATATTTGCAATCGCTTTGCCGATATAGCTCAGCTGGCTAGAGCAGCTGATTTGTAATCAGCAGGTCGTGGGTTCGAGTCCCTCTATCGGCTCTTAAGTGAAAATCCTGATTTCGTAAGAAGTTGGGATTTTTTATAAAATAAAAGTCTACTTAGAGCTCTTCGGTGTATATTTATTGAAAGAACATTAGAGTAATTGTCGACTTGTAAATCTTTCAATCTCTTTATCAAAGGCTTTTACAATACTTTTTGGCATGTTTTCAGAATAGTTTGTGTATGATTCGAGCACTCGTTCTTCTACAGAACCTTTATTTTCTAACTGAAAGCATATAAGTGTTGATAGACCAAAAAAATGAATAAAAGGAATATCGTCCGAAACTAGAATGCCAATATCATTTTCAGAGACATTCTTGTAAGAATTGTCCTTTGCATAATTACCTAATATTCTTAAAATTGCCAGTTCTACCTCTTGGTCTTTTCCTGATTGGGTTAATCTCTGATATCTCTTTCTATCAGTAAAAAATGCTCCGGTCTTAGAAGGAATTGTAGTGGCAAAGAATATTCCTACAGAAGCAGCTCCACCAGTGTAAAATATGGATTGTAGAGGATTTCCTGCATAATACCCGATACAAAATAGGACAATAGAAAATAGTATGGAGGCTATTGGGCCAGCCAAAAGCACATTGGCAAATTTCTTTGCATTATCAGGATGATTATCTTTTGGAGTAGTTGCAGCAACACCTCCATAATAGGCCAGGTTTTTATTAAAATATAGTGTTGTCTTATCGTTTTCTTGCCTTATTCCTAAAGGCCCTACCACAAATAACTGAAATTTAAAACCTTGGACAAGACCGATTATTAAATGTCCTAGTTCATGTACACCCAGAACGATAAAGGAAACTAATATGGTACCAATAACCAACATATATTTTTCTGGCGGAGTATCAAGTATTATGTTACTAACTAGATTGTTTTTTTTAACTAACAGGCTAATAATAAGACTTATGAAGAATATTGCACCGTATAGTATGTATCTGGATGATTTTGATTTTTTTTTCATAATATTTCAATTAATTCTAAAAATTAAAGTGTTCAATACTTCGAGGACGGATTCATATTCTATACTAGAGTAGTAGGTATACTCTTTTTTAGAATAAAGCCCAAAATTTTAAAAATCTGGGCTTTAATTATTCTCTAATGTTAGATAGAGGCTATTTAAGATGTTCTGCTAAAAACCCCATAACCGCTTTATATAACTCAATCCTGTTTTCTTCTTTGTAGAAACCGTGACCCTCATCATATTTTACCATATAAGGTACATCCAGACCTTTATCTCTTAATTTTTTTACGATTTGATCAGATTCATCAATATTTACTCTGGGGTCATTAGCACCTTGAATTACAAATAAGGGTTTTATAATTTTATCTGTATGCAAAGCGGGAGAAATTTCATTCATGATAATTTGTTCTTCTGGATTATTGGGATTATACCAAGTAGCGTAAAACCATTCTCTATATTTTTCCCAATACGCAGGAATAGTATTCATAAACGTATTCAGATTGGATACTCCAACATAATCGATACCACAGGCATATAGGTCAGGTGTTTTGGTTAATCCACGTAATACAGCATATCCTCCGTGACTTACTCCAAAAATGGCTACCTTTTTTTTATCTACCCAGCCCTGTTCAACTGCATAAGCTAAGCCATCCTCAATATCATTCATAACATTACGGCCTATTTGTTTAAATCCAGCTTTCATAAACCCTTTTCCATAACCACCAGAAATCCTGAAGTTAATATTTAATGTAGCATATCCTCTACTTGCAAATAGTTGATTGTCAGATATAAATGCCCAACTATCTCTTATACCCATTGGACCTCCATGGGGATATACGATTAAAGGAACTTTTTTTCCTTCTAAGGCTTTTTGGGGTAAAGTGATGTAACCATGAATAATTAATCCATCTCTACTAGTAAAGCTGATAGGCTTCATAGGCGCCATATCTTTTTCTTTCAGATGTGGTAGTAACTTATATAAACGTATTATAGAATCTTTTTTGACATCATAGATGTAATATTCACCTCTAATCTTATCACTCCTCAAATCTATCAAATAGATATTTTCATCTTCGGATTTATACGTAGTATGGAAATGCTTATCTCCAAATTCCTTTTTTAGTCGAGTCATTATTTTTTTATGAGTACTACTAACAGGAACTATGACTACCTTGTCCCCATTGTAAACAAAGTAATCTATTTCATAATTTCTTTTTTTAGAAAGACTAAGATTGGCTGCGTCATAAGTGTCGTTTTTAAAAATAGTTTTGATAACCTTATTCTCTTTTAAATCATATAATTGAATCTCTGTTTTATCTGTATTTATATTAGAAGCAACATACGCATCATGTGGATATGGAGTCTGATAATTAAAAGTAATGATATTAAAGCCTTCACCACTGCTTACAGTTGTATTAGCAATCGTTTTGTTAACTCCTTCAATTATATAGTCTAGTATGTAATTTACTCCGTCTTTAATATGAGTAATACTTCGTAGATTACCATCTTTATCAAATACATATCCTCTTGATGGAATAGGATCCTCACCTTTTTGATGAGAATATAGTTTCTCTAAATCACCGGTTTTAATATTTAATCTGTAGGGCTCTTCCTGTTGTTTATTATCTTTATTCATTTCAACAATAATATGATCTGGATCATCTCTAAGGATTTTTAGAATACCTACCTTTACTCCCTCAAAAGGAGTTAACTCTTTTTTGTTTTTTCCATCAATATCAACTCCAAACAGATGATAGTTTTGATTCCCACCTTGATCCTGAGTGAATAAAATTCGGTAATTTGTTGCCCAGCTGTATCCTAATATCACATCCTCATTTTGTGCGGCAATCAATATTTCTTTTTGCGATTCAGTGTTTTTAACATATAAATCTCGTTTTCCATCATTATTTCTTTTGAAGTAAGAAATGTATGAGCCATTTGGAGATAGCTTAAAGGAAGAGGCTTCAGGCATTTTATAATAGTCCTCTACGGTATATTTGAATTCACCCGTCTCCAAAGCAGCCAATTGTGCTAACGTTTCTTTAGAAGAAGGAAGATTAGTGTTTCCTGGTTTTACTTTTACAGTTTTCACCAAATTTAAAGGAAAGGTTTTACCGGCCTGACTATAAGTTCCTTTTATTTCCTTCCCTTTTAAAGTTCCTGTATAGCTTAGTTGTAATTTCTTCGACTCGATAGTAACCGTATTGTTATTGAGAGTGGCTCCATCCAACGCATAGTCACTAAGGCCTTGCATTGGTATATCTAAAGTGACATCTAATTGGTCTTCATTGCTTTTAATATTATAAATCATTTCTACTGCTGTTCCCTGAACAGTTAAAGTTCCTTTCCATGACCCTTCCAAATCTTGAGATTGGGCTATCATGGTTATCAAACTAAGCGTAATTAATAAAATTGTTTTTATGATTGTGTTCATAGTTATTTGTTTTTAGAATTAATTTTTAAAAAATATGATATAAGTGATATACATAGTGATTCCTGCCACGATACCTATTAGAAACTTGATGATCCGAATTTTTTTCGACAGTTTACTTTGTTTCATGCCTTTCATTTTTAGTATTGATTTCTGAGATCAAAGTAATGGCGTAAAAGAGAGGTTTACAAGAGAAGGACACCTGTTTTTAGAAAATTCAGGAAGAATTTTTCTGTTTAACATTTTGGTTTTTAGGTAGTTATTTTTTGTAATGTGTGTTTTAGAACGTTAATAATATTGTCCCTGTTTTTATAAATTTAGGGGTGATTTAAATGAATCTTTGATATGTCTAATCGCCTATACTATTATTTATTATTTTAAAAAGTATCTTTGAATTTTATAGCACTTTTTTGGGGTGGATACCTTTATAGATATTAAAAACTGCCACTTTATTTAGTAACTTTTTTACGTTTATGATACTTATAGATATGACTCCTACTAAATCATATTTCTTTTTATTCTTGTTTTCTCTAAGCTTTTGGTTTATCCAGGGGCAGGATCATATTTCTGATGATCCATCCAAAACAGAATTTGAAGTACTTACCGGTAAGACAGCTTATCAATTGATGAATTATTTTTTAAAGAAGAGGGATTCTGATTTAAGAGTTGTTAAAAAAGAAATACAGTCTATTTCTGATAGAGTAATGGCTAGTGGTAATATAAATGCACAGGCCGAATGGTTGTACATCAAAGCAAGGATTGCATTTTATTGGTTTGAAAAAACTGAATATGAAAAGGCTACAGAATATTACTATTTTTTTGTGAGTAATAATTATGGAGAAAATGTCTTTTTAGCTAAACAAAAGTTGTTAGAGGGATACACACATTTTTATAGTGGTAGATGGGCAAAATCATTAGCAGCTTACGAAGAAGCTTTGTCATTAGCAAAGCGAGAAAATGATACGTTTGTAATTATAGATAGCCGAAAGCAAATTGCTTATATAAGTACTTTTAGTGGAGATCAGGAAGCTGCATTGAAACAGTTAAAAAATGTCTTTTATGAACTGGATAGTAATTCTGAATCCCTTGAGAGTATTAAAAAGGATATCCCTTTATTAAAAATAAGAACGTTAGATTTCATTTGTAGATTTTATTGGTTTAACAGAATATCAGAATTAGATTCGTTAGCAAAATACAGCGAATTGTACAAAGACAGAATAAAGGACGTAAATGATCCACTGGAATATAGCCGTATGTATACTTTTGTTGGGTATACTGCCGCACTGAAAAAAGAATTTGATCTAGCTGAGAAATATGTTGATAGTGCAAAAATGAAGAATAAAGGCTTTGATAGAAGGAGAAGTTTGATAGGTATTGTGGAAGCTGAAATATTTTACAATCAAAATAAATATAAAGAAGGTATTGCTGTAGTGGAGGTATTTGGCAATGCAGATAGTCTTTCGACTACACGCCACTCTTTTTCAAAATACGATTTTAAGTTTTTAGCTAAATCCTATAAAATGCTGGGTAATTATGAACGATCTAATTATTACTACGAGCATTTCGAGAGAGCTAATGCCGGCTTAGATAAAATAATGGATTCTGTATCCTTAGGTATAAGAAAGAGAGAGGTGGCAGAATTTAAAAGGGAGTTGGATGCTTTACAGACAGAGAAGAGTTCTACGGATTCTTTGCTCAAATACCTGATGTTAGGAGGTTTGTTAATTATTCTTGTTTTACTTAGTATATTATTTCGTTTTTATAATTTAAAAAACAAAAATGAAGAACAGTTTTTAGCGTTAGTAAAAAGTATCGAACAACCTGAATCAGAGGTCTCAGAAAAGGAATTACTACAGAATAAAGACGCTACTGCGCTTAATAAAGAAACGATTTCAAACATTTTACTTGGACTGAAAAAATTAGAAGAGCAGCAGTACTTTTTAAGACAAGAATGCAGCGCGTACACAGTAGCCAAAAAAATCAAAACCAATACTTCTTATTTATCAAAAGTGATGAACTCTCATTATAATAAAACATTTAATACTTATATAAATGATCTAAGGATTAAGTATGTACTGGTTCGTTTAAAAGAGGATACTCGTTTTAGAGCATATAGCATACAGAGTATTGCCGAAGAATTAGGATATAAAAGCGCCGATTCTTTTACTAAATATTTTAAGAAACAAACTGGTCTACTACCTTCATTTTATATAAAAAAACTGAATAGAACGGAATAGCCCTCAAATACTCTTAGAAGATGAGAAGGTAACTTTTTTAGATGGAGAACAAGTAGTTTTTATTTATATATAGTGTCGTGCTTATTTAAATTAAGATTTTTTGGGGTGTGGAATTTGATGGAAAGTTACTGCTATGAATCATAAGGCAAAACAAAAAAGGAGTACGTATCATCTTGATACATGCCCCTTTTTGATTATTAGTTGTTAGATACAACAGCCACTTGCCGGGTGATATTGGCACCCTGAAATATAAGTTCCACCGCAAGAAGCATTGTTTTGAGCTAAATGAGAGGTGGTACAACACCTTAAAGCAGGATCACAACACAATCTTGGTCCAGGTCTACCTCCACCATTAATCGCTCTTTGCTCATTTCGTCCTAATCGTTGACTACCTTCTAATTTCAAAATGTTTTTTAACATGGTTTAAAGAGTTTATTGTTAGTCAATAAGTTAGTGAAAATAGTTTGAATTTGGTTATGGATTCACCATTGAATAATTATTGGTTACCATTAAAGAGTTATCAGTTCCAAAAATTAGATGGTTTGTGTTAATTGTTTTTTTCAACTCTTACGGTCTCCTTAACCTTACGCTCCTCAAGGTATTCAATGAGTTGTTTTCCGTATATAGATTTTTTTACTTTTGGGGATAACGATTTTACTACAGTGTCTAGGTATTTGATATTGGCATCAAAAACCTCATTAAGTGTTATATATGGAGCTATTTCAAGCTTTCTATTGTTCATTGCAAAGTTGATAGTATATAGGTATTTCTGTCTCAATAAGTTTTTATAAGCCTTATCGTTCTCGACCAATTTTTCTTCATCATTTTGCTTTTTAGCTTCATAATCTTCCTTAATGATTCTCAGGTTTCTTTCCTTGAATCTTTTATTCATTTTATTATATTCAATCAACTTAGCTTGGTTTTTACCTCCAGCTATGATTGCATTTTTTTCAAATCCGTTTAACGAAGTATTGATAACAATCTCTCCTGGCTCCGCAAAAAAATCAATGCGATCATTATACTGTGTACCATCGTGCTTATCTAAAAATAAGTAGTGTATCTCAGGTTCCTGAACATCGGTTTGGAATGAGAATTTAGGGTCTCCATTGATAACCAGAGAATCAAGGTTTACTAAAATAGTATCTTGTATCTTCTGAAGGTATAACGTTCCCTTTTTTAGACCTTGCACAGTTCCGCTTATAGAAACATTTCCTTTTTTCTTTGGAGTGTTACAACCTACTATAAGAATTGTTAGAAATAAGATGAAAGAAAATCGTTGCATGAATGGTTTTTTAGTGTTTAAAAATTGGAGTACAAAGATGCTATAAATTCAATTGAAAAACTAACTTCCAGAAGCAATTTGCATCAATATGGTACATAAAATAGCGCCATAGGTTCCTACAACATATCCAAACACTGCTAACAGCACACCAACAGTAGCAAGTGATGGATGAAATGCGGCTGCAACTACAGGTGCAGAAGCTGCACCACCAACATTTGCCTGGCTGCCTACCGCGAGAAAAAAGTACGGTGCTTTAATCAATTTTGCAACGCCTATTAAAAGAAGTGCGTGTATTGTCATCCATACCAATCCGATAACAATAAGCCCGGGATTCTCAAGGATCTTTCCTAAATCCATTTTCATACCAATAGTGGCCACGAGGATATAAATAAAAATACTTCCTATTTTGCTAGCTCCCGCACCTTCATATTTTTTAGCTTTGGTATACGATAACACTATTCCAATAAAAGTAGCAATTGTAATCATCCAGAAAAATTGCGATGTAAAAGATGATAGGGCAGAGCTTTTGTCATTAAAAATTTTAAAATTACCAGCTAAGAAGCTAGACAAACCATTTGCACCCCAATGGGCCAAACCTACCGTGGTAAAGGCAATAGAAAGCATAATCATATAATCCGTTAGTGTAGGATTTCGGTTTACACTTTCTGCGTATAAAGAAAATTTTTCTTTAAGAGATTCAATAGCACTACTATCCGCTTTCAGCCAACGATCAATTCGTGCACTTTTTCCAATACCGATTAATAAGATTGCCATCCATATATTTGCAACCACGATATCTACCAATACCATGCCTCCATATTTATCGGGATTATATTCGTAAATTTCCAGCATAGCCGCTTGATTGGCTCCACCACCGATCCAACTACCAGCTAGTGTAGATAATCCTCGCCATACAGCATCAAAACCAGCACCACCAACTGTGTCAGGAGAAATTAAAGAGATGAGTAAGATAGCAATCGGTCCACCAACAATAATACCAACAGTTCCCGTAATAAACATAATCAGTGCTTTTGGCCCCAGATTAAAGATTCCTTTTAGATCAATACTAAGGGTCATCAGGACTAATGAAGCGGGTAATAAATACCTACTAGCGATGTAATAAACATTAGATGATTTTTCGATGATTTCTCCCTGCGCGTCTAATTCTTTCCATTCTGGAGAAATGATTCCAAAAGAGTTAAAAATAGCAGGCAGAAGATAACAAAGTAGAAGAGCAGGAACAAACTTATAGAAGCCTTGCCAAAATTTTGTTTTGATAGAAGATGTGAAAAAAACCAAACCTAAACATAGTAAAAGTATGCCAAAAACGATAGTGTCATTGGTGAAAAAAGGAGCATTTTCCATAATGTGAGTTCATTTTTTATGAGATGCGATGCAAAATACAATTTTTGGATTAAACAGAAGAGAAGATCTTTTTTTCAGGTCTTAGTCATTGATCCAGCTTTTTAAAATAGCGATTTGCTTTTCTGAAGCGTCCGGGTTTTGTTTTAACATCACTTTTTCAACAGTAGGTTTTATAACTTTAGAGGAAAGCTTTAATATATTTTGGTTCCGCTCAATCGTAAAAAAAATGTCATCCCCAATGTTCCATTGGTTCGAGTCACTAAAAAGATCATAGATGTTTTTAATGTCATATTTTTTGTTGTTTATACTTAATAAAATATCACCACTTTTTATTCCCGCTTTTTTTAGAAAATTATTGCGTTCTGCACCAGCTGTAAAAACAACTTTTTTTGTTGCCTCAGAACCTTTAATAAATGGTTCTTGTTCGTAGATGAAGTATTCCGATGGAATTTCTATAGTATTATATATTAAACCTGCATTTTCCAAATATGATCCATAATCAATTGGAGTAGTATTGACCACGTGAGATTTTAAGAATTCAGCAACTTCTGGATATGAAATCTCTTTAATTACATCTATAAGCTCTTCATCTTTGAAGGGTTTGTCATTTCCAAATCTTGCTGATAAACTTCTGATTAGGTCTAAGATACCATAAGTTCCATTACTTTTTTTTCGCATAATAATATCAATGCACATCGAAATAAGAGCTCCTTTTTCATATACATTACGATAATTTTTTAAGTATGGCTCTTGTAATATATTTTCACTCATTTCTGTAAAAGAAAAGCTGCTTTCGAAATTTTTGGAATTATTTATTTTTTCCAGAATCCGTTCAAAAAAGTCTTCTTTGCTTATGAGTGCTTGATTAATCTGAAACAGTAATGAGAAATATTCTGTAGTGCCTTCATATAACCATAAATGTTTAGACATTCTGGGATTATTGTAATCAAAATCATGAATTTCTTCAGAATGAATGCTTAGTGGTGTGACGATATGAAAAAACTCGTGAGAAACCACATCGGTTAGAGATTTATTCAACTTTTGTAATGGTATCGATTCTGGCAGTACTACCAAGGTAGAAGTGTTATGCTCTAACGCACCAAAACCTTTGGCATCATCATTTTTGGAAGACGACAGATAGAGTAAAACACTGTATTTTTTCGTCGTATTTATATATCCTAAAAAATTTGTTTGCGCTCTAATCATACGCTCCATTTGTGGCATTAGCTGCGCTGCGCGATGAAGCTTGTTCGGAGAGTAGACACTTAATAAAACTTCGATATCATTGACACTGAAAGTGGCTTTATCCGGAATTGAATACATAATAGGCGAATCTACCAAATCAGCATATCGGTTAAAGGTAAAAGCATCAGTATCATATAAAACTCCCGTTTCAGGCGCTTCGGGCAAATATTCATATAAAGAAGTTGAAGCTTCCAGATCTATGGGGTGCTTGATAAAAAGAGTATACTTTCTTTCTTTCATTTTGTCAAAATATCCGATAAAGGCATAAAGATTGAGAACAAAATTTTTATTAGATAGGATGTTTGTGCCTGTTGGTGAAAATACTTGATGGACATCTTCTGTATCAAATGTATCATTTACCATGTATGTTATAGAACTTAACTGCGTTGCATTACTTATTTTCCAACCATTATTCCCGTATTTTTTTACTGATAATTCCTCTCCTTGATCGTCAAAAGCTTTGAATTCTTCAATATATTTTCCGTAGTCGTTATTTTGATAGGTTCCAGGAACAATTTTAGGTAAGTAATAACGAAGGGTATCGGTTTGTATATTTGTAACTTTTAAGGCTACTTTTACTTTGTCACCAACAACATCTACCAAATCTAACGAAGCAATAATCGGTATAACATCTTTTTTTACAGAAGATTCTGTTGATTTGCAACCCACTATAACGTTTAGCATAATAATATAAAGAACTATAGTTCTAATCAGATCAAATTTTCTTAGCACAAGTATCAGATATTGTTTTTAATATATGTAGCTACACCGTCTTCTTTTCCAGATAAGGTAATTACATCAGCAATTTTTAGCGTTTCAGGCTTAGCGTTGGCAACGGCAACTCCGGTACCAACAGCTTTTATCATAGCAATATCGTTATAATTATCGCCAAAAGCTACTACAGCGGATAGAGAAATTTTATAATGTGTGTTGAGTAGTAATTCAATAGCGGTTAATTTTGAAATACTTTTATGAGCAACTTCGATATAAGTAGGTTTAGACCGATACAAATGCAGTGTGTCGCTAAAGTTAGTTTCTAAAAAATTATAAGCTTCATCTATATATTTTTCGTCACCCATACACATGATTTTATGAGCTCCTTTGTTTTTGATCCTCCAGTCTTTAATCACGTTCTCAGTTGACTTTATAAGAGGGGTTACTTTGGTGTTTTGTGCTTCTCTATTCGCCCAAAAGTCCATTTGTGGGACAAACCAATCATCTTCATGATATAAACTTATATGAAATAAATTGTTTTTATTAAATACGTGAAGCTCCTCTATAATATCCGGAGCTATGAATGTGGAATGAATCGGTTTTTTGTCAACTAGTATTAACCCACCGTTATAGCAAATTAAAGGTAAATGCACAATATCAAGTTCTTCCTGCAAGTGTGTCATTGCACTTGGCATACGAGAGGAAATCAATATCACAGGAATGGTGTCTTTAATACGTTTTATTTCCGAAATGGTAAAGTCAGACAGTTCTCTTTCTGCATTAAGAAGCGTACCATCGATATCAGAAAAAACAATTTGATGAGAACTCAATTTAGGTTAGTTATTTTTGGGGTTATCTATTTCTTTACGAAGTTAATAATAGTATTGATAACTTCGGGCATAATTTTACGCCAGTATTCATTATAAGATTTATGATTCTCTAATCGATTACCTTTTATTTCTCTAAGAACATGGTTCATATTTTCAATGATCACATATTCTGCATTAGGAACAGCTTCTTTTAATTTTTCAGCTTCAGATGTTTCTACTTGAAGATCCTTGTCTCCTTGAAGGATCAGAATAGGAATGTCTAAATTTTTGATCTCTTCTGATGGAGTATATTTTATCCAAGATTTCATAAATGGTTGTAACTTATAACTAAAAATCGATTCTAAAGCGGGATCATAATTCATAGCTCTTCCTTTTTCTTTAAGGTCACTAAAAGCCACTGCAGCACTTTTATCTAGTCCAGGTGCCTGCTTCTCTAGTTGCTGAATAACAATTTGATCCACTGATTGTGCATTTCCAGCAATAGATATAAAACCATCCACATTATTTTGAGCAGCAATCATACCTATTAAGGATCCCTGACCATGACCCGCTAAGACTATTTTAGTATAATTTCCATTATTTCGAAAATAATCTACTGCTGATTTGACATCATCGATAAAATGATCCAGAGAAATTTCGTGTTCTTGGATACCAAAGGCATCAATCTTAAAAAGCCTCTTGTCAAATCGATACGAAGCAACACCTTGTTTTGCAAGTTCAATGGCTAATAGTTTAAAAGCATCATTTTTAGACATTCTATCATTTCCTTCTCTGTTGATAGCTCCTGCATCCATAATAAAAATCACCAATGGGACACTACCATCAGCGTAAGGTGTAGCCAGTGTTCCTTCTATGAAGCGATTTACTCTTACAATTGCAGAATAATACTCTTTTTCTTCTTTCTCTTGAGCTAGACAAAATGTGGTAAAGGCAATCAGTAAAATTGAAAACCGTATTTTCATGTAGTGGGGTTTATAAGGTGTGTGTTTCTAAAACGATAAATACCAAATCATATTTCTTAATACTGCTATTTTAGGTAAAAATATTGTTTGTTAAAAATCATATTTAACGATTCACTAACATACCCTTTTTTATCTTTGCTTCAAAATATAAACTAATGAATACTCGATACATTACATTTTTCTTATTGATAACTATTTCTTTTAAAGGATTTTCTATCAATGAAGATTGGGGGAAAACCGGTCATAGGGTGACAGGAGAGATAGCAGATAACTATCTTACAGAAAAAGCTAAAAGAAATATTACCAAACTTTTAAAAGGACAAGGTCTGGCATTTGTTTCAATTTATGCAGATGAAATAAAAAGTGATGATCGATATAGAGCGTATGGCCCTTGGCATTATGTAAATTTTTCTTTTGATAAAAAATACGGAGAAGAAACTCCAAGTGATCGAGGAGATTTAGTTCAAGGTATTCAAAAGTGTATAGAAATTTTAAAAAGTGATACTTCTTCTGAACAGGATAAAGAGTTTTATCTCAAAATGTTAGTACATTTTGTTGGAGATTTACATCAACCGCTGCATGTAGGAAGAGGCGAAGATAAAGGAGGGAATGATATTCAGGTACGTTGGTTTAACGAAGGGTCCAATCTACATAGAGTTTGGGATAGTGAGATGATAGACTATTATAATATGAGCTATACTGAATTGGCTAATAATACTGATGAATTATCTTTATTAGAGATCCAAGATATACGAAAAGGAGATGTTTTGGATTGGATATATGAGTCTCAGGATCTTGCCAAAAAAGTATATGCATCTGCTAATGTAGGAGAGAAACTAGGTTATAAATATATGTATAATCATTTTCCAACGGTAAGAACTCAATTACAAAAAGGAGGAATACGGTTGGCAAAAATACTAAATGATATTTTCGGTTAATATTTTTAATCACTCACAGCCACATCTTTGCGATATTGTTTTGGAGACATAGAGAAATATTTCTTAAAGGTTTTGGTAAGGTGACTTTCATCAGTATACCCTAATTGATAGGCAATTTCTGCAATAGTAAACTCGGTGTTTTGTAGCCTGTATTCCACAAGTTTCATTTTATATTTAGTTACATATTGATGGATAGACTCTCCGGTGGCTTTTTTAAAATAGGTGCTGATAGAACTCTGAGACATATTAAACTTATCGGCCATATAACTTATTTTAGTGAGATCATTATCATATACATTCTGTCTGATATGTCCAAGTATTTGATCTATTTTAGAATCATTAATAGAGACATTTTCGATATGAGAATTGTATTTAGCAGAGATATTCCGAACGATAATACTTAATATAGTACTGATGGCATTTGAGATTATTTCCTGATAATATATCTTTTCATTTTTAAATTCTTCCATAACCACATTATGAATGTCCCATATAATTCCACGGTCTTCTTCATGAGAAATTACATCTCCTGGAATTATGTTTGGGTGATGCAGAAGTTGTTCTATTCGCTGTAGCCAGTATTTTCTATCAGGCAAATTTACTTTGCTAGAGAATAAAAGCTCTGTAAACTTAAAATGGGTAAATGAAGAATGTTTTTCTATTTCAAAATGATGAGTGTCTTCTGGTGCCAAAAGAAAAATGTCATCTTTTTTATAACGAAATCTAATACCATTAATAGTATGATATCCGTTTCCATTCTCAATAAAAATAATTTCAAAATAATTATGATTATGTGGCTCCGCTTCCCAAGTGTCAAACGAATATTGATGAACAACAAAGGTTTCATGTAAGGTATAGCGATTCATAATCAAGTCTTTTTGTTTTAAAGTTACAAAAATAAAATCAAAAAAAGGAGTTCTTTTGTACTTGTAGAAATCTTGGCGACTGTGTTGTATATAATTGGAAATTAGTTAATTATATTATTTATATAAGTCGTATTTATGATTTTATAAATAAATATAGTAGCGTGTATCAAATTTTAGAGTGATAAAATTTTAACAAAAAGATTGGAGGAAATTTATGACTCTTCACACACTGTAGTATGTATATTTATTATAGTTAACAAGGTGTAGTATAAAGTTTTCTATTCAAAATTTTTGCAAAAAAGAAAGAGGAGCCACTTTGGTATGACTGGTATTGTTTAATCAAATAATAACCAATAGCTATTTTATGTAATTTTAATAATTCTCCTAAAGGTTTTAAGCAGGTTTATTTTACTTTATAATTCTAAAAGTTAGATTAATCCGAGGTGTTGTTATTTTTTTAGATTTTGGTATTTGATGCAACCAATTTTCTTGTGTTTTTCCTCTCATGATTAACAGACTACCGTGATCTAGCAGTATTTTTTGTTTTAGATCCTTTGTTCTGTGTTTAAAATGAAACCACCTTTCTGATCCTAGGCTTATAGATGCAATAACTGGTTCAGGTCCTAGTTCTTTTTCATTATCCGAATGCCAGCCATTACTATCCTGACCGTTTCTGTATAAGTTTAATAGACAAGTCGTAAAAGTGTCCGAGCTCACAGATTCTATTTCTTTTTTGGTTCTTAATAATGCATCTGTAAATTGATGCGGTACCATAGTAATATTAGAGTAAGTGTAGGGATTTTTATTAGAAGCGTATAGGGCGGTAAGACGTGGTTGTTTATATACTTTACCAAAGATTTTAATGTCATCCTGCTGCCATTGAATGGTTTCCAATAAGGTTTTAAATAATCGATCGGCCTCCTTTTTACTAAAAAAACAAGGGTAATAACTAACATCGCCATCAGGCATTTTTAAATATAAGGGATCATTTCTAGAAGTAAATAAGTCCAATGTCAACCAAATGTTTAAAGGTATGAATATGCCCAATATATTAAACCAAACTGAAGAAATATTCTGAAAATAAGTATCGATTTAGGTAAATTAAGGCTTGCCTTTTTGTTAACCAACATATGAATATGAACTGGAAAAAAAAGAAGTAACATACCTATAATACCCCATATTGAAAAAAATCTGGTTTGCTGGAAAAGAATTCCTATTCCAGCCAGTATCTCAGCTATACCACTGAGATAAACAAGCTGTTTGTGATATGGAATATATAAAGGCATGATTCTCATAAATGCCTTTGGTTTCACTAAATGAAAAATACCTGCCAAAATAAAGGCTCCTGATAAAATATATAAATGCCAATTCATTAAATTCCTGTGGTTTTTTCTTTGCTGACACCGCTTAATGCAAAATCTTTGCCTCTTTTCATATTTCTTATAAAACCAACTTTCCTAAAACGTAAAGCATTCCAATCCTCATCAATATCAACTTGTCTCACGGGTTCTAAATTGTAATCTCCTAAAACTCCCCATCCGTGATTTCGTGTAATCTCAGAACTATATTTTTTTGAGTTTTTCTTTGGATACGCAAACCAAAGGATAGCATCCCCAATCAACTTAGGATAAATCGTTTCAATCCTATTTTCAACTTGTTTTTTTTCTGTAACAAAAACCAATGCAAAATCAACCTCGGATACTTGTATTAAAGATTCTTTAACCATGACATCTTTAAGGCAATCTAACGCTTTGCAAAATCCTTCTGGTTCATTCAGTATTAATATTTCGTCCAAAGAAGGAGGAAGTTGTAATTTTTTAAAGAGCGCAGTCATGATAAGGAATTTTAATGATGATATATTGTGGTTATTAAAGGTACAAAAAATACCGTTAAGAGTGATCATTTAACGTTAAGCCATTACGTCTTTTTTTAAATATTTCTTAATCTTTATGTATAATTACGCTAAAACGAATACTTTTTTAAGAACGACGTTTTTTAAAAGATTGGTGGCACATAGTACTTTATATGTGGTAAAGCTAAAAGTAATTATTAATATAGGATCAACTATTGAAACTAACATAAACCTAACCATGAAAAATTACTCTAAATTCAAAGTTCCATTTCTTCTGGGGCTCATCCTAAGTGTATTACTTATTTCCTGCGAATCGCAAGATTTTGAATCTAATGCCAAGCAAAACCTTTATGATAGTTTTGTGTTGGAACAAGCATATCCAAACGAAACCGGAGAATTATTGAGAATAACGTTAGACGGCGATGAGGTAGACGTAGAGACTATTAATAAACAGTATATATTAGAAGGAGACATCAAGGTTATGCTTTCTGACAATACTAAAGGTGTTGGAAGAATCGGTGGCAGGTGGCCCAATAATACGGTGTATTATGTCATCCAAAGTGGGTTGCCTAATCAAATCAGAATAACAGATGCAATTGATCATTGGGAGTCTAAAACTGCTTTACGATTTGTCAAACGTACCAATCAAGCTAACTATGTTTATTTCAAGAGCGGATCAGGTTGCTCTTCTTATGTTGGACGTATTGGTGGTAGACAAGATGTTACGTTGGCAAATGGTTGTTCTACCGGTAATACAATTCATGAGATTGGTCACGCAATAGGTTTGTGGCATGAGCAAAGCAGAAAAGATAGAGATCAATATATAAGAGTATTATTTGAAAATATACAAAGCGGTAGAGAATTTAATTTTAGAACTTATGCAGAACAAGGCCAGGATGGTAATGAATATACTTCCAATTTGGATTTGGGAAGTATCATGATGTATGGTTCTTATGCTTTTTCTAAAAATGGGCAACCTACTATAACACGAACTAATGGGAATACTTACAACGCACAACGCAATGGACTATCCAATAGTGATATCCTTGGAATAAATAAAATGTATCCCCCGTCAAGTTCTGATAATACAGTAGAATTAAGAGGAAATAACAATAAGTATGTAAGCAGTGAAAATGGAATCAAGCCCATGAATTGTAACAGAACATCGGCACAAGGATGGGAAAAGTTTCAGTTAATAACCCTTACTGGCGGAAAAGTAGCATTAAAGGGAAATAATGGGAAGTATGTAAGTAGTGAAAATGGGACCAAACCTATTACCTGCAATAGAACCCAGATAGGTTCCTGGGAACAATTTACCTTGGTAAGCAGAGGCGGAAACACCTATGCATTACGAGGGAGTAATGGTAAATATGTCAGTTCAGAAAATGGATTAGAATCAATGACCTGTAATAGAACATCGATAGGAAATTGGGAAGAATTCGCAATTTCAGGATTATAATTTATACTGAATTTTGAAATGAAAAAACACCGCAATCACTGCGGTGTTTTTTTGATTTTAAAAATTTATAATCAGTCGATTATCTTCGCGTTTTCTGGATCATCAAATAATTCTCCTTCACTATCCAAAAAGGTGATATCTGTGATAGTGGCTTCTCCAAGTTTATCTGTCATTCCTTTTTCTGAAGTCCAACCATAGAATTCCCATCTGGTAGCAAAAGGAATACCATCTACCGTTGTAAAATTTTTATATTGTATAGCGTGCGGGTCTTCCTCGGCTTTTGATGTGTTACCATCACTTCCAAAAGTAACAATATAAGCCGCAGCCTGAAGTGATTTGGCAACCGGATCTACATAAATTATATACCAATCATCAGGAGCATCGCCGGTTCCTGCTTCAAAAGTAAGCTTCGCAGTACTGTGAGTGGTGTTGTTGAGCATTCTGTCCTGTTGCATTTCCCACTGAGTTCCGGGATCACTTAATTTATAAGGTAATCCAAAAAAATAGGTCCAGGTAAACATATCAAAACGCGCTCCTTTGTCGTTAGCATCTGCCGGGCATAAGTAAACATTTTCTCCATCATAGATAAGTTTACTGGTATCCTTTCTATCAATCCTGATTTTAGAAGAATTAGTGAGCATAGTAATCTTTCCATTTAGACGCTCGTTTCCATTAAAGGATAATTTAATTCGAAAACTAACTGCTTTGTGATCTAAGAACTTATCCTTCTTATGCGCGTTCTCTATGCTTGTGATGAAATGATCTGTAATGGATAAAGCACCATCTCCAATGCCACCATTTGGTTCTACAGGAATCATTTCGTTCGTTTCTGTAGATTCAGGGACTGCTTTTTGTTGTTTCCTTTTTTGATTACAACCTAATATTCCAATAGATAGCAATATGATTAAAATTTTTTTCATGGTAAGGTGATTAGTGTTAGGACTCTAAAAATACTAAAAGCGCAAAAAGTAGTATAATCTTTATGAAAAATGTAACAGATGGATCCCTCATAAAAAGATAGTCAGAAGCATAGATTCTGTTAAATATGAAAAAAAATGTAACAAAAACAGTTTGTTAATTACTAATTTAATGGATATCTACAATAATCACGTTCAATTCAATAATCAAATGAAATGAGCGAAAGGAACTAAATTGACAATGATCAAATGGTTACAGAGTACATTTTCAACTCACAGTTAAAAACGATAAATATAGCAGATGAAACAACTAGTAAAAACAGTTTGGAGAACATTCATGGTAGCCATACTATGTATGTCGTTTACACAAACGTACGGACAAGAAGCAATAGGAACCTGGAAAGGAAAACTATCTGTGAAGGGTACAGAAGTACCGTTGATATTTCACATTGAAGAAAAAGAAGGAGCTTTATCAACTAAAATGGATAGCCCTGCCCAAGGTGCAACCGGAATTCCGATGGATACTACGGTTTTTGAAAACAATCAATTAACTTTGACTTTTAAACAAGCAGGGATCAAATATGTAGCATCCCTCGAAAACAATAAACTAACAGGAATTTTTTATCAAAGCGGAATGGAACTACCATTAGAAATGGAAAAATCAGAAAAAAAAATACCAGGAAATCCAACATTGGTTTCTTCTGATGCAGAATTAGAAAAAATAGCAAGCCTGGATGCTGGCAATTATAAGTATTCGGTCGAAGATTACTTTGCAAAACCAAAGGCAAGAAGTTTTCAGTTTTCTCCAAACGGGAAGTATCTTTCTTATAGAGAAAAAGATGAAAATAACAAAAATCATGTATACGTAAAAGAGATAAAAACTGATAAGGTCACTCGTGTAATCGAAGAAAAAGAAGAATTGATCAGAGGATATGGTTGGGCTAATAATGAACGATTGGTTTACGTAATGGATAAAGGCGGAAATGAAGATTATCATTTATTTGCAGCGAATATCGATGGTACTGATCAAAAAGAATTAACGCCGTATGAGGGTGTACAGGTAAAGATTTTAGAAGGTTTAAAGGAGGATGAGAATCATATGATTATCTCGATGAATAAAAATAACAAACAGATCTTCGAGCCTTATAAAATTAATATACTTACAGGAGAAATCAAGCAATTGTTTAAGAATGAAGATGCTGCGAATCCTATTGCTGGGTATAACTTTGATAAGGATGGAAACCTTAGAGGATATGGTAAGATAAGAGATGGGGTGAATATTGATTTTTATTATGCAAAAGAAGATGGAAAATACGAAATCATTAAAAAAATGAATTGGAAAGATACCTTTTCAATTCTCAATTATGATTATTCCACAGAAAACCCTCACGATGCTTATGTGGTTTCTAACCTTGATACAGATAAGTCACAGATATATTTATATGACCTAAAAGCTGATAAAGTAATCAAAAAACTATTTTCTAATGATAAGTACGATGTTTCTAATCTATCGTTATCCAGAAAAAGAGGATATGAGTTGGACTATTTCTCATACCAAGGTGAAAAAAGAGTAATTGTCCCTGTTAGCGATTATTATAAAAAATTGCATAAAAGAATTATTAAAGAATTCCCAGATCATCAGTATTCAATTTCTGGAAAGACTGACGAAGAAGATAAATACCTAATCTTCTTACGAAGTGATAAATTATATGGAGTATATTATTCATATGATGTTGTAAAGGATGAGTTTAAGTTGTTATATAACTTGATGCCACAATTAAAGGAGAATGATATGGCAGAGATGCGTCCTATCACTTTCAAGAGTAGAGATGGATTAACGATACATGGATATATTACGTTACCTAAAGAAGCTATACAAGGTAAAAAAGTACCTTTAATCGTAAACCCGCACGGAGGACCACAAGGAATAAGAGACTCTTGGGGATTCAATCCAGAATCGCAATTGTTTGCAAGCAGAGGATATGCAACACTGCAAGTAAACTTTAGAATTTCTGGTGGCTACGGTAGAGAATTTCTGGAAACAGGATTCAAGCAAATCGGTAGAAAAGCGATGGATGATGTAGAAGATGGATTACAATATGTAATTGATCAGGGTTGGGTAGATAAAGATAGAGTGGCCATTTATGGTGGGAGTCACGGTGGATATGCCGTATTACGCGGATTGACTAAAACACCAGATCTATATGCTTGTGGAGTGGATTATGTAGGGGTTTCTAACCTATTTACTTTTATGAAAACAATCCCTCCTTATTGGAAACCATATCTTAAAATTATCAAAGAAATTTGGTATGATGAAGATATCCCAGAAGAGAAAGCGATAATGGAAGAAGTATCTCCGGTATATCAGATTGATAAAATCAAAAAGCCATTATTTGTTGTACAAGGAGCAAATGATCCACGTGTAAATATTGATGAGTCTGATCAGATAGTAAAAGCGTTAAGAGAAAAAGGGTTTGATGTGCCTTATATGGTAAAATATGATGAAGGCCATGGTTTTGGTAAAGAAGAAAACTCTATCGCTATGTATAAGGCGATGATGGGATTTTATGCAAAGCATATTGGTAAAAAGCAAACTACAAAACCTATAAAAGGATAAGTAAGCAACACGCTATTTTGAAAATATGTTCCTATGGGAGAATTCAAAATAAAGTAGAACTTTTTCCAACATATAAAGGATCTGACTAAAACGAGTTCTTAAATTGATACTGCCCATAGGCACGATGTTAGGACACGAGTATTTTGAGTATATGTTAAAGACCTTCTGAAATTTATTTTTAGGAGGTTTTTTTATATAATGATTTTAAAAAAAAGAGGGTAGCAGGGTAGGGTGTGTGATAATATTGGACGTTTTTAAATAAAACCTAAAAAACAGACATTACTTAAAAAACCAAAAAATGAAGAATCACACAATCTTGCTAGTACTAATCTTTATAAGCTTTCTTAAACTACAAGCACAACTAGAAGATGAATGTAAATTATCAATAGGTACCAACCTGGCTGGTCTAGCGGATTATGGAAGAGAAATTCCTTTTGTAAATTTAATGCGTAGCTGTAGAGAGTGGTATTCTAAATCTAATGAAACGAATTCAGGAACAGACTACAGGGATTTGATCAGTTATCGCGAAGATGGATATCCTACATATTCTCCGCAAGCAATTCAGGGAGTGGAGCAGTTACAAAAGGTAGCAACTATTTGGGCAGAAACCGATGCGTGGCCAGCAGGAGAATACACCGTGTTATGGGAAGGAACCGGAGTCCTGGATTTTATTTCAGGTCAAGGTTTTGAAATTACCTCACAAACAGCGCATCGAATTACATTTAATTTTCCAAACCCAGGAGTTTTTATTGAAATGAGTATCAACGAATCAGATATAAATGATCCTATTCATAATATCAGAGTATTAATGCCTGGTACGGAAGATACATACGAAACACAACCATTTTATCAGGTATGGTTAGATAATATAAAGCCATTTCAAGCTTTTCGATTTATGGATTGGGGACGGACTAATAATTGGGGAAAGACAACAGAAGGATGGCAAGATACTAAACTTTTTGAGTGGGAGGAACGTGCAAGAATGGACCATTATACCTGGGCGGATAACAAAGGTATTCCCTATGAAATGATGATAAAATTAATGAATGACCAAGATGTGGATGGATGGGTTTGCGTACCTCATAGGGCAAGTGATGATTTTATCAGGAGCATGGCAAATTATTTTAAAGAAAACTTAGAGCCAGACAGACACTTACACGTAGAATATAGTAATGAAGTATGGAACTGGCTTTTTGATCAGACACAATGGGTAAACTGGATAGGTGATGAAGAGTTAAGCTGGCCACAGAGAATAGGATATTTCGTGAATAATTGTTTGGGCATATGGACAGATGTTTATGATGGTCAATTAGATCGGATCACACGGGTTGTAGGGGTTCAACTTTCATGGTTAGATCTTAGTCAACAAATTTGTGACGCTGTAAATACCAATAGTTATGACGCAGTATCCCCAAGTTACTACTTTACATTTAATGATGAAGCAGATGCAATTCTTGACGAAATGGCTGGCGATGCTACTGCTGCTGATATAGCATCATTTGCCAGAGATAATATGCCCAGAAATTTTGAATGGATAGAAGAGATCAAAGTATTAAGTGATGAATTAGATAAAAAATTAACATTTTATGAAGGTGGGCAACATCTTACTGCTATACCTTTTGGCGTGGAGCCAACATATGCTCAGGCGTTATTAGACATACAGCGGGATGACTTGATGTATGAAATGTATAATGAATGGTTTGACCTTATACGAACATTACAAGAAGGAGATGAACCATTACTATTAATGAATTTCTCATTTATAGGTGCCCGATCCGCAAGATATGGTAGTTGGGGAGTATTAGAATCTATGTATCAGGATACTAACATAATACCAGCTCCAAAATACAGATCTATTAGAGAAAATTTGGGTAGCGATTGTTCTGTTTTATCTAACTCTAATAACCTAGACCCAGAAGAATCATTGGTTACCATTTTTCCAAACCCAACAAGTTCTGTCATTCATATAACAGGTGTTACAGCGGGACAAACTGTCTACATTACCGATATTTCAGGAAAAATATATAAAACACAGAAAAATGCCCAGAATCATTCAGTAAACGTAAGTGATCTTGCTACAGGTTTATATTTTGTAAAAATTATGGATGGTCAAAATTTACAAACGTTGGTCAAGAAAATTATTAAACAATAAAAAACACGTAACTATTTTTAATAAAATAGATCTTGGACTGGAACAAATAAATATTGGATAGTGCATTTTTTTACAGAACTTCCTGCTCTGCACTTAGTTCTTTTATTACATCCTGATTATTTTTTAAAGAACTATCGGGTTGAAGTTTTTCTGGTTTAGCAAAAAATCTGGGGAACATCTGTATGTAATTATTAAAAGTGTCAATTTCACCATTTATAAGTTCTGTGTCCTGATGCTCAACCAACGTGTCAATTAAATCCCGATAATAGGTGACATTGTCCATAATACTCTCAAAATTTTTCTGCTGCCATTCATAAGATATATTTGCAAAGTATACCAACTGCTCTTGATATTTTTTAGTCAGTTGTTTCCATAATGCTCTTGCTTTTTCTTTTTTATTTATTTGATAATAACTGTCTACAAACGAATGTAATGGGGTGTAATATTCATAAAACGCTAAGGGTATTTTTTCTATTCCCAGATCTAAAATTTCTTCTGCTTTCGCTGGTTTGTTTTCTTTGATGAATTGATTAGCGAGTCTGCCAAGACTGGTTCTGTAGGAGATACCATTTCTTCTAGTTTCTATGTCGTGGTAAATTTCTGGACTATCTCCGTTTCCCCAATCCCAGACTTTTACATTTTGATACATTACTTCTGCATTAATTCTTCCTAATCGATAGGGGTTACTAGGATTTACCTTTGTTCTGATAGGTACTAATTTATAGGTCATACCATCTAATTGTAAGTAGTCTTTCATCCATATATAATCATCATCACCATAACTCCCGCCTGTAAAGTAAATAGGACGTTCCCAATTATTATTAGCAATAATATCCAACATCACCAGCCTGTGTTTTGGGATATAAGTACCTTCAAGATGTATATCTATATAGGGCACAATCTGATCAGCATCTTCCTCAGATACGATTCCGTTTTTTAAAACAGCTTCTTTGTCTACTGGTATTCGTATGCTTCTGGTAGGAAAGGTAGAGACAATTTTTCCGTTCAGGAGCTCTCCCTTGGTTCTTTCATCATCTGATGTGATCCAATGTAACCAATTCTGGATATACATCGTATCTTTTGTAACTTCTTTGTAATAAATCGCATCATTGTTACCATAGGCATAAAAGTTGTGTTCTAGTTTTGAAGGTACTGGTTTACTTTCATAAGCAGCTTTTTTCATTTGATCTACATACCAATCAGTAGCTAACAAATTGGTAATCAGAATACGGATGTCTGTGCGGTACTCCTCTATTTCTTGTACGTACCATAGTGGAAAACTATCATTATCACCAATAGAAAACAAAATGGCATCTTTCTGACAAGACGATAAGTATGTTTTTGCCAATGATTGTGCAGTATATCGATTAGATCGATCGTGATCATCCCAGTTTTGAGAAATCAATAACGCTGGTGCACAAAGTAATGAAATAATGATAGTAATATAAGCGGCTTTCTTAGCATTAATTTGATTTTTTAATCTATCATAAATTGCATACACACCAAATGCAATCCAAATGGCAAATACATAAAAAGAGCCCACCAATGCATAATCCCGTTCTCTGGGTTCAAAGGGTCTTTCGTTAAGGTATATTTTTAATGACAATCCCGTAAATAAAAAGAATACTAGTAACACCCAGAAATTCTTTTTGTCATACTTCAATTGAAAAATTAGTCCAATCAATCCTAAAATTAGTGGAAAAAAATAATACGTGTTTCTCGCTTTATTTGTTGCAATGGTCGTTGGTAAATTGTCCTGCGAACCAAGACGGTATTCATCAATAAATGAAATTCCGCTTAGCCAGTTTCCATGTAAAGAAGATAGTTTTCCCGGAATATCATCTTGTCTCCCCACGAAATTCCACATAAAATAACGCCAGTACATATAGTTTATCTGGTATTGAAATAAATACAACACATTATCTGTAAAGGAAGGTGGTTTTATATCCAAAAACCGACCAAATGATGTTAAGAATTTATGATAATCTTTGTTGTCTAACGCACCTGATGCGTATTGTTTTCTAAAACCAATAACGGTTTCTACTAATTCTTTTTTATCTTGATGCTCGGGTTTAATTGAAAATTTCAGGGGGCCACTAAACAGCATATAATTACTAATATGCTCCGTACTCCACATTCTTGGCAACATGGTTTTATGAGTGTTGTCTAAGTTCTGTCTGCCATTTCTCCAATCGTTTACAATTACATATTTTTGGGTATTCAGATCCTTTTCATACTTTGGCTTGTCATCCAGATATGGTTCGTTTTCGTCCAGATTACCATAAATTTCAGAGAATTGTGGGCCATAAAACAGATGCGTTTTTGGATACTGTTCTAGGTTGTAATACGCTAATAATTCTCTGGCATTGTTTGGGTTGTTTTCATTAATAACGGTACCTGCGTTTGCCCTAATTGGTATCATTAACCAACTCGAGAAACCAATTAAAATAAATAGAGTACAAAGCAAGGTGGTATTAAGCAGAGCATACGATTTTTTTCTTGTATACTTTAACCCATAATAAAAACAGATGATCAAACTGACACCTGCAATACTGGTTCCTGAATGAAATGGCAGTCCTACAGTATTTATAAAAAATAGTTCCAGAGTCCCAAAATATGCTAAGGTATATGGTAATAACATTTTGAAGATAAACAGCAACGCGGCAACTACGATACTATTGGCAATAATAAAATTTTTAAAGGTGATAGTTTTATAATTTTTAAAATAGTACAGCAATCCTATTGCCGGAATGGAAAGTAATCCCATAAAATGAACACCAAAAGATAACCCAATAATAAACGATATTAAAATAATCCATTTATTCCCCCGACGTAGATTCATATCCCGATACCATAATAATCCTAAATAGAACATGATCGAGAGAATTAACGTCGCCATAGCATAGACTTCTGCTTCTACAGCATTGAACCAAAAACTATCGGTAAAAGCAAACGCCAAAGATCCTATTGCTCCACTTCCCAATATTGCTATAGTAGCACTTTTTGAAAGATTTGATTTGGCAGTTGCCATATTAGTCAGCAGTATTGTAATAGACCAAAACATGAAGAGTATGGTAAATGCACTTGCAATTCCTGATGTAATATTCAAGGTATAGGCGATCTGTTCTGGATGTGTTGCAAAAATAGAAGTAAATGCACCAATCATTTGAAACAGGGGAGCACCTGGAGGATGTCCGATTTGTAGTTTTGAAGATGCCGAAATATATTCCCCAACGTCCCAAAAACTATTGGTAGGTTCAACCGTATTTACATAAACCAACAAAGTGATGAGAAATACGGTCCAGCCAAGTGCAAGATTCCACTTTTTGAATTGCGATATGTTCATTCGTATTAATTGTCTTTTTTTAGAAAATCAAATGAAGCACATTAATTGAAAAAGGGAGAGGATCTATGGTTGTAATAAAGTACTAGTACGGTATGATTTTACTTTTTCAGCAATAATTCTTTTCTATTGGAGATGTTTAACTTGCTGTAAATGTTGGATATATGTGTTTTCACCGTGTTGATGCTAATAAATAGCTCGTGGGCAATTTCCTTATTACTTTTTCCAGAAATTATCAGCTTTTTGATAGTATTTTCTTGCTTACTTAAAGGAACCGAATTTTCTTTTTGACGATTTCTTTGCCTTCTTAAAGTTAAAAAAACAAGAAGTATGATAACCAATCCGGCGATACCATTTAATACTACACTAAGAGAATATTTTTTATCAGTTTTTTCTAAATAAACTAAGGAAATCTTATTCTCTAGGTATAAAAATAAAGCAGGATCAATTTCGCTTGATTTCAGTTCTTTTAATAAGCTCGAATAATAGGCAGTGTTTTCTTTTATATCTTTTTCTAGTAATTTCTTATCATCAAGTTTTTTAATACTTATTAATTTTACGAGAAGAATTTGCAAGGAGTCTTTTATATATCCTTTTGTTCTAAGTAAATATTCATCTGTATCAAAATGATCGTGTAAAGTCTCAAATTTAGATTCAAACTTCTTTAATTGCTGCCACTCTTTATCAGCAGTATTACTCGTTGTATACGTGTCAAATGGTGAGGTTGCTTTTTCAAAATGAATCGAATCATTTTTTGACAAAATAAACAACTTAGAATGTTTAGTTGTTGAGTTGTTATCGCAATGTTTTATAGGGTTGAGGTAAATTTTATAAAGATGATCTTTTTCACTAAACCATCTTTTCTCAAAAGCAAAGTATCCTTCTTCAGAAATATAGGAAGATGCGATTTGGGTATAGGTATAGTTGTTGTTAGTATCTGTTTGTACTTTACTCAAGTACACTTTTTGCTCCCAGATTTTAGGGTTTTCTATAGTTAAATAACCCGAAACGATTTCTTGTCCATTCGTATGAACCGTAATGGATAATATGAATATGAAAAGATAGCTTGTATTTCTCATTTGTCTTATAATCTGAATAGAAAGAAGTGATCTTGTAAAAATAATAAAATAATTAATACGTTGGGTTAGGAAACAAAAAACCGCTTCAACTGTCTAACAGCGAAGCGGTGATTTTGTTTATTAAACGCGTATAAAGCGCTTCTGATTTTATTTAATCATTTCAAAGCTACGTTTGATAAACTCAGTCATTTCCTCACCTTTAAGTAAATTCTGAGAAAGCCTGGCAAGATCAAGCGATTGTTTGATGAGTCGCTCTTTCTTTTTGTCTGTTTTAGTATCTTTTATCTGATTAATGAGCTCATGATTGGTATTCACAATTAGATTATACATCTCTGGCATATTACCAAACATATTCATTCCGCCACCACCAGTTTGTTGCATCTCTTTCATACGACGCATAAACTCTGGTTGTGTAATCATAAACGGAGAGGCACTGCTATCCATAGCTTCTAACTGTACAGTATATTTCTCTGTTGGAATCACCTTTTCAAGATCAACCTTTAGACCTTCTTTTTCTTCGTCAGATAGTTTAGAAATAGTTTCTTCATCTTTTTTAATCAGGTTATCAATGTGATCACCATCCACACGAGCAAAAGAAATATTTTCTTTACTGGTTTCTAATTTTTGAATCAAATGAGAAACAATAGGAGAGTCTAATAACAATACTTCATACCCCTTATCTTTTGCTGCGGCTATGTACGCGTGCTGCTCATCTTTATCTGAAGCATATAAGATTACCAGTTTATTGTCTTTATCAGTTTGGCTCTCTTTAATCTTTTCTTGTAATTCTTCAAAAGTAAAATATGTATTATCAACTGTAGGATACAGCGCAAATTTATCTGCTTTTTCGAAGAATTTGTCTTCAGAAAGCATTCCGTATTCTATCACTACTTTAATATCATTCCATTTCTTTTCGAAATCTTCTCTGTCATTTTTGAACAAAGAATTCAACTTATCTGCTACTTTACGAGTGATATAACTAGAAATTTTCTTTACAGCACCATCTGCCTGTAAGTAAGATCTAGAAACATTTAATGGTATGTCTGGGGAGTCAATAACTCCGCGTAGCATAGTTAAAAATTCAGGAACAATACCTTGTACGTTATCCGTTACAAACACTTGGTTTTGATACAACTGGATTCGATCTTTTTGCATGCTCATATCCTGACCAAGCTTTGGGAAATATAAAATTCCTGTAAGATTAAATGGATAATCTACATTAAGATGAATATTAAATAAAGGCTCCTCAAACTGCATCGGATACAATTCTCGGTAGAAACCTTTATAATCCTCTTCCTTAAGATCCGCTGGTTGCTTTGTCCAGGCGGGATTGGGATTGTTGATAATATTATCTACTTCTTGTGTTGGTGCCGGATCTTCTTCTTTTGCATCTTCAGGTTTTGGTAATGTTTCAGTTTTTGTTCCGAATTTAATCGGGATGGGCATAAATTTATTATACTTTACCAATAACTCACTAATTCTGTTTTCTTCAAGAAATTCTGCATCATCTTCTCCTATATGAAGGATGATTTCTGTACCTCTTTCAGTTTTATCGTGCTCCTCAATTGTATAGGTAGGAGAACCATCACAAACCCAATGTGCTGCAGGTTCATCTTTATAAGATTTCGTAATGATCTCTACTTTATCTGCTACCATAAATGCAGAATAAAAACCAAGACCAAAATGCCCAATAATCCCAGAATCTTTTGCACTGTCTTTATATTTCTCTAAAAACTCTTCTGCTCCTGAGAAAGCTACTTGGTTAATGTATTTTTCTACCTCTTCTGCGGTCATACCGATTCCCTGATCAATAATATGAAGAAGCTTATTTTCTTTATCTACCTTAACCTCAATTTGAGGATTACCATACGCGACGCTGGCTTCACCAATATTTGTTAAGTGCTTAAGTTTTAAAGTAGCGTCTGTCGCATTGGATATTAACTCCCGTAAAAAGATCTCGTGATCAGAATACAAGAATTTTTTAATCAAAGGAAAAATGTTTTCTACTGATACATTAATACTTCCTGTTGCCATGTTATTATGTTTTAATTTTTATAATCTCTTCTGTTCACTGTACAGTCAAAAAAAATACCAATTCAATAAGGCTGACAAACTGGCATTCAATTAAAAAATTATCCTCAAAATGTAAGAATAACTGTCGGTTTTCGACTAAAATTGAGAGTATTCGTTAAGTTTCATTTTTTATGAAACAACTTTAACAATATTTTTGTTTAGGTTTTTTTATAAAAAGTTAAACAATCGTTATCTTTACACTATAAAATTATAGTTATGGCCGCTTCTAATAAAAAACAAATTATTGATATTCAGTATATTATTACTAAATATATGACATATGTTTTGGAGCACGATCAGTATCCAAAATCAGTGTATAAATTCTGTAAAGAATCTAAAATAAAAGAAGAGGATTTTTATAAATTCTTTGGTAGTCTTGATTCTGTAAATAGAGGTATTTGGAATGCTTTTTTTACGACGACGTTGGATGCTATGAATGCCAGTAAAGAGTATGAAGATTTATCTAGTAAAGATAAAATGCTTACGTTTTTTTATACTTTTTTCGAAATGTTGACATTAAATAGAAGCTATGTACTATTTGCCCTTAAATACCACGAGATGCCGCTGAAAAATATGGGACAATTAAAGGGATTACGAAAAAATGTAAAGAATTTCACAAAAGAATTGATAGAAATCGATAATGATGATAAAATGTTTAGAATAGCAAAAAATCCAGTTTCAGTTTATTCTGAAGGTGCTTGGTTGCAATTTTTGTTTCTTTTAAGATTTTGGATGGATGATGAGTCGGCTGGTTTCGAAAAAACAGATGTGGCGATTGAAAAATCAGTAAATACAATTTTTGATTTGTTCAACAATACGCCACTTAGCAGCGTTTTGGATTTTGGTAAATTTCTATGGCAAGAAAAAACAATGTGGAATTAGATAGTTTTTGGATCAACGTATAAGGAAAGGGAGAATAAAAGATATGAAAACAATTGATAAAATACCAACCACGAAGATAGGACGTACAACAGAGTTGGTAAAGACCGGCGTGAAGGTAGGTGGTAATTATCTTAAATATTATAGTAAGAAAGCAGTAAATCCTAAAGTTACCAGAGATCAACTGAATGAAAATAATGCAGCAGATATTTATGATGGATTAAAAAATTTGAAAGGAAGTGCATTGAAGGTAGCACAAATGCTTTCTATGGAAAAAAATATATTGCCGAATGCTTATGTAGAGAAGTTTTCTTTGGCTCAATTTAGCGTTCCTCCATTGTCAGCGCCGCTGGTTAGAAAAACATTTAAAAAATATCACGGAAAATATCCGGAAGATTTATATGATACGTTTGCAACTCAATCTGTTAATGCTGCCAGTATCGGTCAGGTACATAAGGCATCTAAAGACGGGAAAAAACTTGCTGTGAAAATTCAATATCCTGGAGTTGCAGACAGTATAAGTTCTGATCTGGCGATGGTAAAACCCATCGCCGTCAGAATGTTTAACTTAAAAGGAAAAGATTCTGATAAATATTTTCAGGAATTAGAGGGTAAATTATTGGAGGAAACTGATTACATACTAGAAGTACAACAAAGTAAAGAGATTACAGGAGCTTGCTCCAAAATTCCAAACTTACGATTTCCAAAGTACTACGAAGACTTATCCAGTAAACGGATTATTACAATGGATTGGATGGATGGTATACACCTTAGTGAATTCGCTAAAACGAATACAGATCAGGAGAAGGCGAATAAGATTGGCCAAGCTCTTTGGGATTTCTATATGTATCAAATGCACGTTTTGAAAGCGGTACATGCGGATCCCCATCCTGGTAATTTTCTGGTAGATAAAGATGATAATTTAGTAGCTATTGATTTTGGCTGTGTTAAAAAAGTACCATTAGAGTTTTACACACCTTATTTTGAGTTGGCCGAAAAAGAAAATATAGAGAATCCAGATTTTTTTGCCCAAAAGATGTACGAGTTGGAAATACTCAGGGAAGATGACTCTCCAGAAGAAAAAGAATTTTTCTCTGATTTGTTTTACGAAATGCTTAGTCTATTCACAAGACCATTTAACGAAGAGGTCTTTGATTTTGCAGATGAAGGATTCTGGGGAGCAATTACTGAATTAAGTGAAAAATATTCTAAAGATACAGAGCTAAGAAAGATGAATGGTAACAGAGGGAGTAAGCACTTTTTATATATTAACAGAACATTTTTTGGCTTATACAATTTGCTGCACGACCTAAAAGCAACGGTACGTGTAAAAAATTTTGAAAAGTACCTTTAGTCAGTCAAACCTGACTGGCTTTGGTTTGTTTATTTATTGGTTAGGTTGTTAGAAAGGCATGCTGTGGTTGGCGTGCCTTTCGCTTTTTTAGCTATAATAAGACTAAGAATGATTCAGAGGTTTTTATAAAAAAAAACCGGAAGCTATGAGGTCAGCTCCCGGAAAACACCTTTTAAAATTAAATTTGATGATCGTGTGTTAAGTTTAATTCAAAGATATTTTTTTGGTTGGGGACATATTAAATCCGGAGGCTTATTTTTTGTTAATAGAAAACCTCCGGTAAAACGACAATACTAAATAACCCGCTGTGCACTTTAAAACACTAAAATAAAGTATTGCGTTCATGATTTTTTAAAACCGGGAACTAAACAATAGTTCCCGGAACCAATACAGTGAAATATTGAAAATAGAGGCTGCTATCTTAACTAACAGGTTTTCAGGGTTTTCACGATTGGTGTTTCTCTGTGTAATATATTAATCAATCATTATATATGTTTTTAATCATCTCTAAATTTATACTGCTTAAAAAACTTGAAGAATAATGTAGATAATAAGTAAAACGATTATTAAGGTAATTAAGAATAAAGAGGTTTTGGTTAATATGCGATGGAATTTATCAAATCTATCCATGATATATTCCGTAGCATTGAACCTGCTGATTCTTGATTAAAAGGAGATGAGATTTACTTAAGTAAAGATGGTAAAAATTTAATATTGTTTCCATAGTTTATGATTTAGAGTTGGTTGCTCTTTTTGATTTTTTACTATGATAACAGCCTCAGGTCAAATGTAGGAATTACACTTCGATAATAAATATGGTTTTACATGAATTAAAATATGGTTTTAACATATTTTTATATTTTATAAATATTTTAATTATTTGTAATTAAGATGTTTACTATGTAGAATTAACGATATTTTATATTTAATTTAACAAAGATTATTATGGGTTCAAACGGGTATTTTAACATTTTGTAAACTATTTTGTCGATACATCGTACTATTTGACAGAAAGTAGTTTTATGTTTACGAGAGGTGTAAACTTTATTTTAAATTTTTAATGAGAGATTTTTCGGATGTTAGTATATGATATTCACTGTTTTATGAATTATCTTATTAGAAACAAATAATTACGTAATTCGTTTTGTTGTTTTTTAGAAAGAGATAATTGAAGGGTATTATAGATATACGTTTGTAGGTTTTATTGGTCATTAGTCATTAGTCATTAGTCGAAAAAAGTGAATTTTCTAAAAAGTTCTCCCGCTACTCAGATATTTTAAATCAGTAGTTTTAGTCATAATGATTCTAATATTAGTTCTATCTAATGTATTAAGAGCTGTTATTTTAAAACAAGAAAATAGTTTAACATGAATACACATTCTATACTTCATAATGGCTTAAAGAAAACTTTAGAGTATGCATTTTCTGTATATTTAATTCAATCTTCAAATGTTATTTATATAGATTTAGATGAGGAGAATGCTAATGTTTCTTATGTCTTATATAATAAAGAAGGGTAAATAATAAAAATCAAAAAATAATTTATCTTTAAATCCTTTTCCTTCAGGAGAGTATAGGGTTGAGGTTACTGATAAAGTGAATAAAATATCGAAAGAAATATTAAAGCTTTAACTATTCTTTCTTGTCTTAGGTTATTGGCAATAAACATAGTATTTTCTTGGGGCTACTCTTAATATGTGAATGAAGAACATGGTGATTTTGTTATGCGTGCATACAATAAGATTGCCGTTTCTTTTATCTAAAACGTAAGAATACATATCTTGCTCTGTGTTTTTTTGGCAGCATCAGTAATACGCTATCACGAGGCACAATATACACTCAATATCATAAAATATGTATACTTCAAAAGTAACAGGATTAGGAAGCTATGTTCCCGAAAATGTAGTAACCAATGACGATCTTTCTAAAATTATGGAAACCAATGATGCCTGGATTCAGGAACGTACCGGGATCAAAGAAAGACGTCATATCAAAAAAGGCGATGGTAATAGTACTTCTGTGATGGGAGTAAAGGCAGCTAAAATAGCTTTAGAAAGAGCAAAACTCACTAAAGACGATATAGATCTTATCATTTTTGCGACATTAAGTCCGGATATGTATTTTCCTGGTGGTGGAGTCAGAGTTCAGGATATGATGGATATGGGTACGATTCCTGCACTCGATGTGCGTAACCAGTGTAGTGGTTTTGTATATGCGGTATCAGTGGGCGATCAGTTTATCAAAACAGGGATGTACAAAAATGTGTTGATTATAGGAAGTGAGAATCACAGTGGTGGACTCGATATGACTACACGTGGTAGAGGAGTATCAGTGATATTTGGTGATGGAGCAGGGGCGATGGTGTTGTCCAGAAGTGAAGAAGAAAACGGAAGCGGTGTGCTGTCTACTCATTTACATAGTGAAGGAGCCCACGCTAAAGAGTTGTCGCTAGAAGGTCCTAGTACAGAACATTGGGTTCCTGAGATTATTGCAGAAAATGATCAGGAAAATATACCGTATTATCCGTATATGAACGGACAATTTGTGTTTAAAAATGCCGTTGTTCGTTTTGCCGAAGTTATTAATGAAGGGTTACAGAAAAATAATCTTACCGCTAATGATATAAACATGTTAATACCGCATCAGGCCAATCTAAGAATTTCGCAATTTGTGCAAAAGCAATTTAGGTTATCTGATGATCAGGTATATAATAATATTCAGCGGTATGGCAATACGACGGCAGCTTCCATTCCTATTGCGCTAACCGAAGCCTGGGAACAAGAAAAAATTAAAGAAGGAGATTTAGTTGTATTAGCCGCTTTTGGTAGTGGTTTTACCTGGGGTAGTGCTATTATTCGATGGTAGTATACAACTGAAATATTAATAAAATAAAAATCGCGAAATTTTAATTTCGCGATTTTTTATTGTTACCGGGTTATTTTTTTTCTTTAAAGGCTAATTCAAATAAATTATAACCGTATTGGTACTATAATAGACGTAACAATTTGCATAGTGTTACAAAAACATCTATTTTTTTGCATTTATTTAACTTTACGTGTTTTTGTTTTAATAACACTTAAATTTAACAAATAAATTAAACATAGTTTAATAAATTAACATTTTATTTGATTTGACTAAAGGATTCCTCCACCAGTTTTTTCATTTTTATCTCTTCTTTTTCTGGAAACTTTTCTGTTCTTTCCACTACCAAAACGATACGACAATCCTAGGAAAATAGTCTGCGTTTCTCCTTGGAATTGCCCGTTTTGCTCAAAAGGAAAGTCACCAGAGAATCTAAAGCGCATCGTATTAAAAATATCGTTAAAGTTAATACTCGCCGTAGCTTTCCCTTCTAAGAAGTTATATCTGGCCCCTGTATTTACGAAGTAAAATGGTTTTGTTTTAAATTGAATACCTTCTTGCTCACCTCTGTAAAATCCAAATACTTGAAACGTTAGATTTTTGGTAACTTTAAAATTGTTATTCATTCTAAAATTATACACTAATGCATCCACTTCACTAGAGACCTGTACAATTTCGTCCATACCGTTTATTGTTACCACATCTTCTACAATGCCTTTTTGGGTTTGCGCATATAAATCAAAACTAGCATTAAAATTCCACCATTTTGTTGGGCGGTAATTACTGGAAATCTCAATACCATATGCTGAATTATTATCAAAATTTTCAAAAGTAAGTATCTGCCCTTCTTCTACGGTTGGATCTGCCAGTAATGTTTGATTGATCTCATCATTAATGATGCGATAAAACGTTCCTGCGGTAATAGATCCTCCTTCTAATTTACGAGTATAATTAAACTCAATAGAGTTTGTGAATTGCGGATCTAGCTCAGGATTTCCTCTAGAAGTAATTCGTGGGGTACTCCATTCTCTGATTGGATTTACCTGGTTTAATCCAGGTCTGTCCACTCGGCGACTATAACTTAATTGATAAGTGTTTTTCTCTCCTGGAGTATAAGTTAGATAGGCAGATGGATAAATAGTAAAAATATCATCTTCAAAAACTTTTTCATTATTAAAAATAGCCTCTACCTGATAGCTTTCGAGTCTGGCTCCTAGCTGATAAGACCATTTTTCATAGTTTTTTCCATAAGTTGCATATAATGCATGGATATCACGATCATAATTGTATTTAGAATCATCAAACAATGTCGATTGGTATTGATTATCAGTGCGCCTTATACGTCCTTCATACCCTAGTTCTAGTTTTGCTTTTTCTGATAAAGGATTTACATAATCTAAATTGATGGTGGTATTTGTTCTGTCATTATTCAAAACATCATTATAATCGGGAGTTGTTCCGCCAGCAAAATCGAAATCGTCATCACTATCGCTTTCGAACACGTTGTAATCAACTTCTAATTCTATATTATGGCCTTCTTTTTTAAAATCGTGTTTATAATCAAAATTGTAAGTAGATCCGAGATTTTCCCTACCATTTGTTAAGTTTTGAAATATATTATTCTCGGGATTATCAAAAAAGATAATATCGGTAGTTCCATTAGTGCCTCCATCAAATAAATTCTGATTTGTATATAATGATACTGTATTTCGATCATTTATATAATAATCAAAACCTACCTTAAACAAATGAGACTTGTTATTATCCAGAAAACGAAAATCAGTTTGATAATTCTGGTCTCCTCTAAATACAAAACCTTGATTTAAGTTTTTAGTAATATTAGCACCGTAATTTCCATAAACATTAATCTTACCGCTTCTGTAATTGAGATCAATAGAACTGTTAAACCTCGCATTTTTATCCCAGTTTACACCTAGATTTATGTTTCCATTAAAACCTATATTGGCATTTTTTCGTAACACGATATTAATTATACCACTCATGCCTTCGGGATTATATTTGGCAGAAGGATTCGTGATCAACTCTACAGACTTTATAGAGGTCGAAGGAATTTGTTTTAATAATTGAGATGGAGAGATGTTAGTGGGTTTACCATCAATAAGTATTTGTACATTAGGGTTGCCACGCAGTGCAATATTGCCATCCTGATCTACATTAACGGATGGAATATTTTGCATAATTTCTGCTGCGGTACCACCTGTGGTAGTTAAATCTTTTCCAACGTTAATTACTTTTCGATCTATTTTTTGTTCGATAGTCGTACGTTCTGCGATAATAGTAACATCATCCAAAGCCTGCGCTTCTTCTTCTAACGAAATAGTGCCTACATCAATATCTTTACTTTTTCTTGAAATTTCTATAGGCTGGGTATGGCTGGTATATCCAATGAACTGTATTGTTAACGTATAATTTCCATTGGGTATATCTGCGATTAAAAAAGTACCATCTTCTTTGGTGATTCCACCACTAACTACCTTTTCTGAACCATCATTGATAATAATAGTGGCATACGGAATAGGTTGATTCAGGTTTTTATCGATTACTTTTCCTGTAACAGTTCCTACTATTACATCATTATTAGGTTGGGCTGTGGCTAGCACACAACATAATGATAAGAAAAATAATAGGATTGCTTTTTGGCCTGTCTGTAGACCGGATAGATTGATTGCTTTCATCTGATGTTTATTTGATTGATTTTATGTTAAACACTGTACTTTGTATTACATAATTCAAAGTACTGGTTTTCCCTTTTTTAAGCACGTTGATTAAGCGTACGTGTCGTATATGACGATTTAGTGAGAAATCTGTTACATCAAAAATATTTTTTAACAATTAATTATAAAAACAAAGACCGCCCCTTATTCAGGGGCGGTCTTCTATAATAATCAAATAGTAACACTAACCATCAACTATGAATAAAATTTGATTATTAAGTAACTAACTAACTAAATTTATGAAAAATCTTATTTCTTTATCTATAAGACGTGGGAGAGAAGCCTTATGTTACACGTAGTTTTTGTTTTTAACATTTTAGCGTTTATTTTTAACGTTTAAAGAATAAAATACACTGGTATAAACTTTATTTTGCACAAAATTGAGTTGTGCTATGTCAAAAAAAACACTGGTATTAGGAGCTTCATTGAAGCCTAATCGATATTCTAATCTTGCTATACATAGATTGGTAAGTTACAAATATGATACAGTAGCCATTGGACTTCGTAATGGAGAGGTTTCAGGAATCCAGATACAAACAGGTTTGGTAGATTTTGAAAATATAGATACAGTAACGTTGTACCTTAATCCAACACGGCAGCAACAGTATTATGAATACATAGTTGAACTTGCTCCAAAGAGAGTCATTTTTAATCCAGGTACTGAAAATCCTGAATTCTACGAAATTCTGAAAAGAGCTGATATAGAAATAGAGGTGGCTTGTACGTTGGTTTTACTTTCGACGAATCAATATGAGACCTAAAAATGTTAGTAGTCCATTGAGTATTAAAATAAAGAAACCAAATTCAAATCCAAACCAACTTTCGCTATTATTACTAATAATATAGGATAATACTGGCGATAGGATTGCTATGATTGGAACGAAGTTGTCTTTTACTTTTAACTTGGTGAATAATCCGAAGGCATAAAGACCCAATAATGGACCGTATGTATACCCCGCAAAGACAAATAGTTTAGTGATTACACTAGCATCTTGAATGACATATTTAAAGACAATAATTACTAGTACCAGAAGGATCGAAAATAGGATATGTATTTTCTTTCTAATTTTGATTTGCTCTTTTTTTGCGTATTTTTTTTCTAGATCCAGAATGTCTATGCTAAAAGATGTCGTTAATGATGTTAATGCACTGTCCGCACTACTATATGCTGCTGCAATTAGACCTAATACAAAAAATATTGCTATGCCAATACCCAATCCACTTTGGGTAGCAATAATAGGAAATAGTTGGTCCTTATGGGCATCTATACCATTTAAAGATGCGTATTGAGTTAGCAGCAATCCTAGTCCAAGAAAAATAAAGTTTACCACAGTCAATACGACTGTGAACCAGAACATGTTTTTTTGAGCATCTTTTAAACTACGGCAGGTTAGGTTTTTTTGCATCATATCTTGGTCTAATCCGGTCATAACGATGGCAATAAAAATCCCCGATATAAATTGTTTCCAAAAATAATTAGCACTTTTAAAATCATCAAAGAAAAATATTTTTGATAGATCACTATCCATTATATAATCAAACATTTCAGCTCCAGAAATTCCTAAGCCATCAGAGACAAAATATACAGCTACACCAAGTGCTATTAACATAAATAGTGTTTGTAGCGTATCTGTCCATACAATTGTTTTAATACCAGATTTAAATGTATATAACCAAATTAGAAGAATAGTTACAATGACAGTAACCCAGAACGGGATTCCCATGGATTCAAACAAGATCGTTTGCAAAACATTAGCCACTAAAAATAATCTAAAACTAGCACCAGTAATTCTGGATATTAGAAAAAAAGAAGCACCTGTTTTGTACGAATAATCACCAAAACGTTCATTCAGATACGTGTAAATAGATGTTAAGTTCAATCTATAATATAGCGGAAGTAGTACAGCTCCTATAACGAAATAACCTATCGTATACCCTAAGACTACTTGAAAATAACCAAAACCTATTTTTTCAACAGCTCCGGGAACAGAAATAAAAGTAACTCCACTTAGCGATGCACCAATCATTCCAAAAGCTACAATGTACCAAGGTGATTGTTTGTTAGCTTTGAAAAAAGCTTCGTTTCCTGAGTTTTTACCTGTGAGATATGAAATTAAAAGAAGTACACCAAAGTAAGCGGCGATTAAAAGCAGAATATGTATGGGTTGCATATAGAAATCCGAATTAGTAAAACACCAAAATACGAATTAATACTTTACATACTAATCTCTGAATCACAAACTATCGATTCCTTTCATCGCTCTCAATTACTCCATCTCGTAATCTAATTACCCGATGTGCATGCGCTGCTACTTCTTCTTCGTGAGTTACCAAAATCACAGTATTCCCAGCCGCGTGGATATCGTCAAACAATTGCATGATCTCCAGAGATGTTTTAGAATCTAGGTTTCCAGTTGGTTCATCAGCCAGTATGATAGAAGGCTTATTAACTAAGGCACGACCTACAGCAACCCTTTGTCGCTGACCTCCAGAAAGTTGATTGGGTTTGTGGTCCATTCGATCCGCAAGTCCTACATCAGTTAGTACTTCTTCGGCTCTTGCATGTCTGTCTTTTTTAGAAGTTCCTGCATAGACCATGGGCAAGGCAACATTATCTAAGGCAGTAGTTCTAGGCAATAAATTAAATGTTTGAAATACAAAACCAATTTCCTTATTTCTGATTTCGGCCAATTCATCATCTGTCATTTTACTAACGTCATTTCCATTTAGATCGTAAGTTCCGCCAGTCGGAGTGTCTAAACAACCTAAAAGATTCATTAAAGTGGATTTGCCCGATCCCGAAGGTCCCATAATAGCAATATAATCCCCTCTTTTAATTTTCAGGTCAATACCCTTAAGAACATAAACAGTCTCTTGACCAAGTTGAAAATTTCTAATGATACCCTTAATGTCAATTACGTTTTCCATGCGATGTGTTAAATTATAGCTGTAAGATACAATTTTAGCCTATATGACGCATCATTGATCAAGTTGTTACAAGTAAAAGTAACTTTTTGTTTACATGATATTATTGGATTATCATTAACTTTAAAGCACCATCTAGTTTAAAACAAAATGGCCTCTATTTTATAAAGAAGATGAACTCTTACAGTAGAGGCTGTTATGAAATCTATAAACAATTCCAGAAACCTTACCTTCTAAAACAAAGCATAGGATCAGCTATTTGTGAGAAATAGTTGATAAGGTTTCTACAAGAGTAAAAGAATGCACTTGATCCATATGCAATAAGAATTGTCAAATTCTAATAATGAAATGTTCTTTTTCCTGTTCTTTTCTAAAAAACACAAAGCCAAAGTTATAGGTATCAATGGTTACTTTGCTTCTTGGGTCATTTTGTATTTGTTTCCAGATAGATTCGTTTGACTGTGATGTATGAATTTGGTCAAGTAGGAGTAGAGAATCATTCTGAACTAGAGAAAATATAGTTTCTAGTAGTTTATCATCATTCTTGAATTTGATAATATTAATATAAAAGAAATCGAACGGATTTTGATTTTCGATTGTATAATACACTGAAATCATTGGGTTGTCAACTGATAAAATTCGTTTTATGAAATCAGAAGAATTGTGCATGATCAATAGCTGCGTATGATCAAGATACGGTAGCAATCTGTTTAGAAGTTTTGCGTTTTTTAAACTAATTACAGTTTTGTTTTTGGTATAAATGGATGTAATTAAATGGTAAGAAGCTCGCTGTTTTCGATTGTAAAAACAAGTAGTCACCAGATTATAAACAAAAGGAGAATGTACTCCATGCTGATTGGTGGATTTTAATAAAAAGCGTAAATATGATATGATTTTAAATAGCATTTTCTGATAAACAGATATTCGTTATTCCATTTTCTCAGATAGTTCTAGCCAGCGCATTTCTTTTTCTTCGATATCGTCAATGATCTTTTTTAGTTTAGCAGATTCTTCGTTGATTTTGTCTCCTTCTAATGCGCCACTGTTAAAAAGTGCTTCAACTTCTTTTTTCTGAATTTCTAATTTTTTCAGATCACGTTCAATACGATTATACTCTTTTTGTTCATTATAAGATAGCGTAGCGTTGGGATCTTTTTTCCAGGAATTTTTTGTCTTTGATTCTGTGTCTTGAACCTTTGCTTTCTCTGGTTCGCGACTGTTTTCGTAAGAACGATAATCAGAATAATTACCCGGAAAATCTTCAATCAAACCATTTCCTTTAAATACGAATAAATGATCCACTATTTTATCCATAAAATAACGGTCGTGCGATACAACAAGTAAACAACCCGGGAAGTCTAGTAAAAAGTTTTCCAAAACATTTAAGGTAACAATATCCAGATCGTTTGTAGGTTCATCGAGTATCAAAAAATTAGGGTTTTGAATCAAAACAGTACATAAGTATAAACGTTTTCTTTCGCCACCACTTAGTTTTTCAACAAAATCATATTGTTTTTTTCGGTCAAAAAGAAAGCGTTCTAGTAATTGCTGTGCAGAAATTTGTCTTCCCTTTTTTAAAGGAATGTAATCACCAAACTCCCTGATAACTTCAATAACTTTTTGTCCTTCTTTAATTGTGATTCCCCGCTGTGTATAATATCCAAATTTTACGGTATCACCAACTACTATTTTTCCTTGATCCGGTTGGATAGCTCCGGTAATCATGTTTAGAAATGTAGATTTTCCGGTTCCATTTTTACCAATAATGCCTATACGTTCTCCTTTTTTGAATACATATTCATATTTGTCAAATAGTGCAAGGTTTTCAAAGCTTTTTGAAACTTTATGGATTTCCAGAATTTTACTTCCTAGACGTTCCATATTGATTTCTAATTGTATTTCGTGATCATTTCTTCGTTGGTGTGCACGTTCTTTTATTTCAAAGAAATCATCGATTCGCGATTTTGATTTTGTGGTACGTGCTTTGGGCTGTCTTCGCATCCAATCCAATTCCTTTTTATAGAGTTGTTTGGCCTTCCCTGTTTCAATTTCTTCATTAGCAATTCTAGCTTCCTTATTCTGAAGATAATAAGCGTAGTTACCCTTGTAGTTATATAGTTTACCGTTTTCTAACTCTACAATTTCATTACATACATTTTCCAGAAAATAACGATCGTGGGTTACCATGAATAAAGTGAAGTTCTCTTTTGCAAAGTATTCTTCAAGCCATTCGATCATTTCAAGATCCAGATGATTGGTAGGTTCATCGAGATAAAGAAGTTCTGGTCTGCTTAATAAAATATTGGCTAATGCCAGTCTTTTTTTCTGTCCTCCTGAAAGTTGACTTACTTTTTTATCTAGCTTTTCAAGCTTCAGTTTAAAAAGAATTTGTTTGTATTGTGTCTCAAAATCCCAGGCATTTAAAATGTCCATTTGCTCAAAAGCCTTTTGATATGCCTCGGTATCGTCAGGGTTTTGTAATGCTTTTTCGTAGGTATTGATTACGCGAAGCGTTTCATTGTCTGCCGCAAAAATAGTTTGTTCTATCGTTAGGTTAGGATCCAGATTAGGTTCTTGAGGTAAGAAAGCGACTTTAAGGTTTTTTCTATAAACTACCTGTCCTTCATCAGGATCTTCATCTCCCGCAATGATATTGAGCAAAGATGTTTTGCCGGTTCCATTTTTTGCGACAAAACCTATTTTCTGACCTTCGTTAATGCCGAAAGAAATGTTTTTGAACAGGATGCGTTCTCCAAAGGATTTGGCTATGTTTTCTACTGATACGTAATTCACTTATTAATTTTAAAATTGACGCAAAGATAAATAGAAATAGATTCTATTAAAGGTTTTACCAATGCTATAATCTTTCTTTTCAAAAGAATTAAACATTTTTTGTATATTTCATTTTCCTAAGTTCAACTGTAATTATATCAATGATTAAATTTTTACTTACGATTAGTATTTTTTTATATACACATTTTCTAATAGCTCAAGAGACTTATCGTGATGAATTTGGTGTGGTTTCATATACCAATAATGATGGAACTTCTAACTGGGCTGGAAATTGGGTAGAGGTTGAGCCTTTTGATGTTAATGATAATCCGGCTGGAGGGTTTATTGCTATTTTAGGAAATCAATTAGACTTTAATTGGATTTGGACAGAAACTATTACAAGAAGTGTTAACATTGCTGGAGCCACATTAGCAACCTTGTCCTTTGATTGGGAGACTATATCTTTAGATGCAAATGAAGAGTTATCAATTCAGGTATCTGATGATGGAACTACATTTACCACATTAGCAAGTTTTGGAGGTACACAAACAGGATCTTTTAGTCAAAATATATCTCTTTACATTTCAGCTAATACTACGATAAGATTTGTTAATACCAATGCTAATTGGACAGATTCTGGTGACATTGTGATTATAGATAATGTACAAATTGAAGCTACTTTTCCAGATGATCCTCCGGTGGTAGCAGTTACGGGAGATAGATATTTTTGCGCTAATGCTTCAAATTCTGTCCCAATAGTAGAAACAATTTCCATTACAGATCCAGACGATGCAAATTTAGAACAACTTACAATTCAAATTTCTACAGGATATCAAAATGGATCAGATTTATTGACATTAACGGGTATCCATCCTAATATTACGGATAGTTGGGATGTTACAGAAGGAAGATTGATATTAACCGGTCCAGCTACATTAGCCGAGTTTGAAGCTGCAGTTTTAGCTACGTTTTTTCGTCTACACCTCCGGTTGTTATGGGTGTAAGAGAGTTTTCTATAGTTTTAGGATCTCCTTTGTTCTTACCAGAAACTGGACATTATTATGAGTTTGTTCCTTCTTTAGGAATCCAATGGGATGATGCACGAGATGAAGCGCAGTTAAGAACATTTTTCGGACTTCAGGGTTATATGGCTACACTAACCAGCACTATTGAGGCAACTTTCGCTGGAGATCAAATTACAGGGACAGGTTGGATAGGAGCTAGTGATAATTTTGGTACGGGAGAAGGTGAGTGGAGGTGGGAAACAGGTCCAGAAGCTGGAACTGTATTCTGGAACGGAGATGAAAATGGAACCGTAGCGCCCGGTGAATTTGCGTTTTGGAACAATAATGAACCTAATGACAACCCGGATGATGCAATACCAGGTCAAGAGAATTATGCACATATAACGGACGATAGTATTGGTATTCAGAATTCTTGGAATGATTTGCCTATCGGAGGTGGAACAGGTGCATATGTTGCACAAGGATATATTGTGGAGTATGGAGGATTACCTGGTGATCCAGTGCTGCAAATATCAGGGGTAACAAGATTGAGAATTAGTTGTACCGTTATTACCAATCGTAATAAAACGTATAGAGTAAATCATTAAAAGTTAAGAATAGTACTTTTCTTCTTTGGTGTTTAGAAAATCAAATTTACTTTTTAAGAAGTAAATTTCTTTCTTCTCCTAGTTACTGAAAACAGGAAAATAAAAATCATAAGAAAAATTGCAACTCTAGCCAGATAATCTCCGGCTTTTACATAAAAAGTAATTTTATCATTCGTTTTTAGTATTCCTTTTAAAGCTCCTTGTTCTTCGTAATCAATAGATGAAACTATATTTCCGGTCTGATCGATGATAGCAGAAATTCCTGTATTAGCACTTCTGGCAATACTTCGGCGAGTTTCTATCGCTCTAAGTTTTGCATATGCAAGATGCTGTTTATGACCTTGGGTAACTCCCCACCAGGCGTCATTCGTGATGATTGCAAGAAAATCTGCATCATTTCTTACATAACCTGTTACAAATTCACCATATACACTTTCGTAGCATATAATAGGTCCTGCACCAATATTATCTTTTGTAAAAAAAACCTCACGATCTGGTTGTGTTGTCTTTTTGGCGACTGTACCACCTAAATCGATCATAGCATCACCAACGATGGGTTTAAAAACACTCTGATAAGGAAAATTCTCAACACCAACCACTAATTTACTTTTATGATAAAGTTCATCGGTACCATCTGGTCTTACTAAAAATGCCGAGTTATAGTCATTGTAAAAAACACCACTCTTATGTTCATTAGTTTGCGAATGTACTTTTGAGGGATCTTTAAAAACATCTAGTAACGAAATGCCTGATAAGAAATTAGCGTTGGGATACCCATTCAAAATATTACTAGCTGTTTTTTTAGCAATAGAACTCTGAAAATTTTTCAACCTATTGTTATCTGCAAAAACGGTTTCTGGCGCTATGATAAAGTCTGTTTTGTCCGTAATCTCTGTTGCTGTCAGTGAACTTAATAAAGCGCCAACTCGGTCATCAGTAGTATTGTATTTCTCTGTGTACGGGTTTATATTTGGTTGCAGAATTACGACCTCTATATCTTGACCTTCCTCTTTATAAGTTTTCAGGATAACTAATGAAATTAAAATCGGAATACTAATAATCAGCCCATTTCTAATCGCTGACCGATATAGGATTGATTTGTCTTTGTGTTTATTAAAAAGTAATATACTTCTGAATATTCCGATATTTACAACCCATATCCATAGGGTTCCTCCAAAGGTTCCAGTATATTCATACCACTGCACCCAGGAAGTGAAGTTGGCAAATCCATTGCCTAAATTAAGCCAGGGCCAGGAAAACTGCCATTGTAAGTGTAGGTATTCAAAACTCATCCATATACAGACTAAAAAAACGGCACTGATGGTAAAGGATACTCTTTTGGCAATTGTATGATATATAAGAAATACCAATGCCATTAATAAACTGTTTACTATCTCGGCAAACCACATGCCAAATGGAGTAGAGTTGTATATCCACCAGGTAGTAATCATATTCCAGACAAAAAATGTAAGGAATGATAATCCGAATACCAGGCTTTTATGGTATTGGTAATGGCGTATTTTATGTTCCGTGACTAATAGCGGAATGAAACCAAAAAAAAGAAATAAAGGGAAGCCATATGTAGGCCAGCCGATTGCAAGTAATAAACCCGATACTATGACAAGTAAAATATTCTTCATAAAGAGTGATCTGTCTTAATAACGAAAATAGTTCTATTTCGTTACAAAACTTAAAACCAAAGCTAAAAAAATGTTACGATTGTTTGATGATTACCTGAAAATACTCCAATCCACTTTTATGGAAAAAACATTAGAGTAGATAGCAGCACTCTGGTCACCTATATCCGTTAGCGCATAATCTACCTGTATGCCTTTGTATTGAAACCCTACGCCAAAGTTTGGTTGAAACCCTACATTATCAGATCCATCAAACTGCTCGATATTCTGAAAATTACCAACACCACCTCGTACATATACAATCTTGGCATAATCCAATTCAAAACCAAAAGCAGGAGTGATGCTTATAGCAGATGACGAAATGATATCATTAGTCTCTGCAAAACGTACATTCATATCTAACTCGGTATTTAGACTGAATTTTTTGCCTAGGTTAAATTTCCTAGCAGCTCCGAATTGTAATTTGGGAATAGTAATTTCTGTGGTTTCGGGTAATTCCTGATCTCTAATTTGTGGTATTTGATCTTCATCAGGGATTCCATCACCGTTTAGATCACCGATAGCAAAATCTTCTACATTCCAAGCATTAAAGGTTGTAGTGATGTCTCGAGCCATAATTCCGAATTGCCAGTTATTTTTTTGGTATTGTAACGCTGCGTCAAAACCAAATCCCCAAGAAGAGGCAAAATCACCAATGACTCTGCGTATTACCTTTGCATTAGCACCATAGCTCAACCCTTCTATTGGCAATTTTCTAGAATAAGAAAATGTAAAAGCATAATCTGCGGCAGAGAATAAATTGATCCTAGTATAATCAATATTACCATCAGCATCTACAAGACTGGTTGTGTCTAAAATATCATCTACTCCAAAACGAATTAAGGAAAGAGCAATAGCGCTTTTTTCATCTAAAGGCATCGCAAAAGCTAAGTAATCATAATTCGCAATATTCGCAAAATAAGCAGCGTGCATAAAAGAAGCCTGATTATCTTCTAAATGAATCAAACCTGCTGGATTCCAGTATCCCGAATTGACATCACCAGATGAAGCAACTACAGCATTAGCCATGCCCAAAGCACCAGCATCAACACCAATGTTTAGAAATTCATTAGAATATTTTCTAGTCTGCGCCGAAGAAAGAGATACAGCTAGAAAGAATAAAACAATTACAATTCTTTTCAATCCAAGCAATTTTTGACAAATATCTTACTATTTTTCAACATGATAAACTTTATTTATGATTTCATATTGTGCAGCCCTAGTTAATAGACGGAAATAGTTTGTTACTTTTACAAAAAAAATCGAATCGTATGCGACTTAAAAGGCAAATTCCTAATATTATTACACTTCTCAATCTATTTAGTGGATGTATTGCAGTAATCTTTGCAGTTGGTGATCAATTAGAATTGGCAGCACTTTTTGTTGCAGTTGGTATTGGTTTTGATTTTTTTGATGGTTTTGCAGCGAGAATATTGAATGTGCAAAGTGAATTAGGGCTACAATTAGATTCTCTGGCGGATATGGTGACCAGTGGATTAGTGCCAGGCATAGTAATGTGTCAATTGTTGGCAAAAGCCTGCGATACTTCTTTAGATAACGTTTTTAAATATCAGGCATATGATAATGAGTATATTCCTGCAATGGGTTTGCTAATAACATTGGCCTCTGCATATCGATTGGCTAAATTTAATATTGATACACGTCAGACTACTTCATTTATAGGTTTACCGACTCCTGCAAATGCGCTGTTGATTTTAAGTTTACCATTAATTATTAGATATCAGACGTATTCTTGGATGTCGGATATTATTTTAAATCAATGGTTTTTGATTGGCTTAACTTTGGTAAGTTGTTATATACTAAATGCCGAAATTCGACTGTTTGCTCTTAAATTTAAAACTTGGGGGTTTGCTGAAAATAAAGTCAGATATATTTTCTTATTGCTTACAATTGTTTTGTTTGTATTACTTCAGTTTACCGCAATACCTTGTGTTATCTTGTTGTATGTTTTGATGTCTTTAATTTTTAAAGAGAGAGATGTTGCGCAGAACAATTAATTAAGTAAATGAAAAATATTTACAGATTACTGTTTTTTACAGTTGGAATATCTTTTATGTTTTGCTGTTCTAGTAAAGCTAGAAATAAAACCGCAGAACACAATAGCAGTGTTACTTTAGTCAAAAAACATGATTCATTGTTTTATATACAAATCAAATCAGATTCTTTAATTGATACTTGGGAGCTAAAATATCCTGTGTATCAATATATGATAGGAGATGTAGATGAAAATGGATCTAATGACATATTGGTTGGAGTTATTAAAACAACTCGATTTGATTCCATAAAAAGAAAAAGGCTTTTTATTTTTAAAAATTATGATGGTTATGTCCGTCCACTATGGTTAGGTTCCAGATTGGGTAAACCTTTGGTAGACTTTAATTTTATAAAAAATAAAGAAGGTAGTTTCATTAGAAGCGTAGAAAAAGAAAAGAGTGGAAAGGTATTAATAGCGGAATATAAATGGCGTAGATTTGGCTTAGAGTTTAAAAGATATATCCATCGAGAAATTGATAGTGTAACCGCAATACGCATACTTAAAAACGAAAACATATAAATTAAAAGAATTATGAACAGACTAATACTATTTGCTAGTTTCTTTTTGTTTCTGATAGCTTGCGGAGCTGATAAAAAATCCGAAGATAAAAAACAATCTGATGTTTCTCCAGATATCGTAGAAGTAACTAATAATGAGGATGAGGTTGTTGAGAATGTAGAGAATCCTGTGCTGATAAATGGAAAATTGGATATAGAACAGTTGGGAGATGATGTTAATTTAGAAATGGATATTTCTTCGTTTAGTCTTTATGAAATCAGAATTTTACGAAATAGTTTTGCTGCTAGACAAGGGTATTGCTTTATGAAAGGGGATCTGAGGTATACTTTTGGTGCTACGAGTTGGTATAATGAAAGAATGGAAAACCGATATTGGGCGGAAGAAGGAGGAAAGGATATAACACCTATTTCGTATTCTAACAAAGAAACAATCTTTATTGACAAATTAAAGAAGAGAGAAGAAGCGTTGAAATCAAAGAATTTAGTAAAAAAAGGGAATAGACAATTGGCGAACATTAACAATGTTGTAAACCTTTTTCAATTAAATGACCCTGCACCTGAGTTAATGAGTATGTTAAGTCAGAATGGGTTTGCTATAGTTCCTAATAGTAATATTCAATTATTTCATTTGTATGAACAAAATGATTATGCTGAGTTCCCAAATTTTGTAACTACCGATATGTATATGCAATTGTTTCATATGTATTTTGGTTATATACTTAGGCAAATAGAAGAAGAACAATTTATTCCTATACTATCACAGATTTGTGAGTCTATGGTAGAGGATATGCAAGAGATTGCAAACACTACATCTAATGAGTCAATAAAGGAAATTGCAAAATTTAATCATACCTATTATGCTATAGCCTATACTATTTTGACTAACAAAAAAATTGAAGTGCCTTTGGGGTATGAGGAGCATTATGAAAATGAATTGATTTCAATTAAAGGAGCAGAGGATAGTACTTCTAAGTTTTTAGAATTTGAAGAGGTTAATTTTCCTTATAGCCTATTTAAACCTAGAGGACATTATACTCGTACAGAAACGTTAAAACGATATTTTAGTGCTATGATGTGGTTGCAATCTGCACCTTTTTGCCTCAATAATGATTTGCAATTTAAAAGAGCTTTGGTTAATGCTTCTGTTTTAGGGGATAGTCCGAATTTTAAGAAAGAAACATTACAGAAGTACAAAGCAATAATGGAGCCTATTAATTTTATAATAGGTCAGCCAGACAATGTGTCTTTTTTGGATTTAGTAGATTTAATTGAAAAGGAAGAGCTGTCTATAGAAGAAATTTCACAAAATACTACTGTTATTGAAAGCATGAAGGATGAAGTGAAAAAAATGGCAGAAATCAAAGATAAAATAAGATCAGGTGGCGGAAGTTGTGAAATTAAAATCAACTTTATTCCACAAAGATATTTATCAGATAATGATGTTCTTCAGAATTTGGTAGATTTAAAAAGTAAAGTGTCTAAACGTCCTTATCCTCAAGGTCTAGATGTCATGGCTGCTTTTGGGAGTGCATCAGCAGAAAACTTATTATTAAATGAACTTAAAGAAGGGGAGAAATGGAGCAAGTATCCGGAGTTACTTTCTGATATGCAGCAAGAAATGAAGGGCTTAGACTGGAATGAAACTCTATATACCAAATGGATACAAAGTTTATTAGAGTTGCAAAAGCCTAATGATAGTTATCCGTATTTTATGCAGACCACCGAATGGGATAAGAAAAACTTAAATGCTTCACTAGCATCTTGGGCAGAACTCAAACATGATTCTATTCTTTATGCAGAACAACCTATGGCAGCTGAGTGCGGATCTGGAGAAGAGGTACCTAGCCCATATACGGTTGGGTATGTAGAACCTAATGTTGGGTATTGGAATACGGTAATCGAATTAATAGATCTTACCAAATCTGTTTTAGAAAGAAATAAACTATTTAATTCGAATATTTCTAGAATTACAACAGGTTTAAGAGAAAATGCAGAGTTTTTGTTATCCGCCAGTACAAAAGAACTTGCTGGTAAAAAGTTATCTGTTCAAGAATATGGTCAGATAGAAATAATTGGGAGTACATTCGAATGGTTAACGTTGGATTTAGTTAAGCAAAAAGATCAATATCTCGATGGTTGGCATAATGTAAAAGGTGCGGATAAATCTGTTGCGGTTGTGGCGGATATCTATACAGCTAATGGCGATAACAATCCAGATAAAGGAATCTTACATGTCGCAACAGGTAATGTAAATGATATATATGCAGTAGTAGAAATTGAAGGATATTTATATATAACTAAAGGGGCGGTGTTTGGATATCATGAATTTTATTTACCAATGGGCAATCGTTTAACAGACGAAGAATGGCAGGAAATGCTAGAAAATAATGAAGCAACTGGAATACCGACTTGGATGAAAGATATTATTATACCAATACCAGTTCCTAAAACAAATGAAAAAATATTCTATAGTTCAGGATGTTAACAGAAATAAGATATTTTTTGATGTATCAATATCGATTAGGTACGTTTATTTTTTGTTTGATAATCTTTTTAATAGTAGCTTCCTCTTGCAATATCGGTGGAGGAAAAACTGATGAAATCAGTGTTGTTTTTGTTGGTGATTTATTGTTGGATAGGGGTGTGCGGAATCGTATTGAGCATTTGGGAATGAATAGTCTGTTTCATTCATCAATAGATTCAGTTTTTCAAAAAAATGATATTGTTATAGCAAATTTAGAATGCCCGGCTACTGAAATAAAGGAGCCGATTAATAAAAAATTTATTTTTAGAGCAGAACCATCCTGGTTAAAGTCATTAAAAGATCATGGAATAACACATCTTAATATGGCTAATAATCATGCAATGGATCAGGGTAGAAACGGTCTCGTGGATACAAATAAAAATATAATAAACAATGGTTTGATTGCCTTAGGATATGGAGAGAATACGCAAAAAGCTTGTCAACCCAAATTAGTTGCTACCACTCCAAGGAATGTTTATGTGTTTTCTTCTCTTCAGATTCCCTCGGAAAATTGGACTTTTTTAGAAAACAAACCCTGTGTTTGCGAAGATTCTTTTGATACTATTTCTGATAAGATTATGGAGTTAAAAAGTAAAGAACCCAATTCGGTAGTCATAGTTCAGCTGCATTGGGGAGCAGAACATACTGTGGTTCCACTAACGTATCAAAAGCAACAAGCATATTTGTTAATTGATGCTGGTGCTGATGGTATTATTGGACACCATCCTCATACAATTCAGACAGTAGAGTTGTATAAACTAAAACCAATTTATTACAGTATAGGAAATTTTATTTTCGACCAAAATAAACCTATAAATTCAAAAGGATTATTAGTACAGTTACAAGTGCGTAAAACCGATGTTATTTTTAATCATTCAGAATTTAGCATAGAAAAATGTACACCAAAAATTTTAAATGATTAAGAGAAACTAGATCTAAAAATCTAATTTCTTTTTCCTAAGCTCAAAATTTTGACCCAGATATACTTTTCGTACCATTTCATCTTCTGCTAATTCTTCTGGAATTCCCGCTTTAAGAATGCTGCCTTCAAACATAAGATAGGTTCTATCTGTAATAGCAAGGGTTTCTTGTACATTATGATCTGTAATCAAGATACCGATATTTTTGTTTTTTAACTGAGCTACAATTCGCTGGATATCTTCTACAGCTACGGGGTCAACTCCGGCAAAAGGCTCATCAAGAAGAATAAAATTAGGATCAGTAGCTAATGCTCTCGCAATTTCTGTACGTCGTCTTTCTCCACCACTTAGAAGGTCTCCACGGTTTTTTCTGATATGTCCTAAACCAAATTCCTCTATCAGAGATTCCATTTTATGTAGTTGTTCTTTTTTGGAAAGTTTAGTCAACTGCAAAACACTTAATATATTATCTTCAATGCTTAATTTTCTAAAAACAGAAGCCTCTTGCGCTAAATAGCCAATACCATTCTGAGCCCTTTTGTACATCGGAAATTTAGTGATATCTGTAGTGTCAAGTGAGATTTTTCCACCGTTAGGTTTCACTAGCCCCACAATCATATAAAAAGAAGTCGTCTTACCGGCACCATTCGGTCCTAATAAACCAACAATTTCTCCCTGATTTACTTCCAAGGAAATCCCTTTTACTACTTTTCGACCTTTATAGGACTTTATTAAGTTTTCTGCTTTTAACTTCATGATCAGAATGACTTCTTTAGATGGTAAATGTTGCTAAAAAATGAGCTGGTAAATGTACATTATTCTTTTGAACCTAAAATTTCTGATGTGTTTTCGGTTTCTAAGGCATCCCAAAACTCATAGGCTCTGCGAAGATGAGGGATTACAATTGTTCCTCCGATTAAAGTAGCAATACTCAAGGTTTCTACCACTTCTTCTTTGGTCAATCCTTCTTTATAGCAAGTTTCTAAATGATATCGAACACAATCATCACACCTTAGCACTGCAGAAGCTACCAATCCTAATAACTCTTTAGTCTTCACATCCAAAGCCCCTTTCATAAAAGCATTGGTGTCTAAATTAAAGATTCTTTTGATAATTTTGTTATTATCCTCTAATATACGAGAGTTCATTTTTTCTCGATATTCATTAAATTCGTTTACGATGGTACTCATTTAGTTTGTGGGATTAATTTTTTATTTTGTCTTTTGACTACTACTTTGGAAATAAAAATACTTACTTCATATAACACAAGTATCGGAATCGCAACAATCACCTGACTTGCAATATCTGGTGGTGTAATGACTGCCGATAAGATTAAAACAATGACTAAGGCAAATTTGCGATATTTCTTTAAAAACTCTGGAGTAACTAATCCTACTTTGGTAAGGAAAAACATAATAACCGGTAGTTCAAAAATCAATCCACAGGCAATCACCGAAGCTCTCAAAAGTCCGATGTAACTGTCAATATCAAACTCATTAAGAACTTGATCACTTACTTGATATCCACCCAAAAAGTTGATTGATAAGGGCGTGATTACATAGTATCCAAAAAGTACCCCTAAAAAGAATAGACAAGAGCAAATAATAATAAAGCCTTTGGAGTACTTACGTTCCTTATCATACATGGCTGGAGCGATAAACTTCCAGAACTCATATAAAACATATGGAAAAGCAGCTATAAAACCTGCTGTAATTGATGTCCAAATATGTACCGAGAACTGCCCGGCTACTTTTCTACTTTGAACGCTAAAGGGTAATTCTTTAAAACATAAACTTTCATCTAAGCCTAACAGTTTTGATAGATTACATAGACCTTTATAAGTAGGGAAGTCCGCTTTTTTAGGGCCGAAAATCAACACATCAAAAATAAATTCTTTAGCAATAAAAGCTGCAACAGCAGTAATTAAAACTGCAACAGTAGCTCTGATTAGATGCCAACGTAACTCTTCGAGGTGATCCAGAAACGACATCGATTGTGGATCCTTTGTTTGTTTGTTTCCCATTATAAGATACCTTCTCTCATTAGATCATGAATATGCAAAAGCCCTGCATATTTTCCTTTATTTTCTGCTAACAAATGTGAAATACCATATTCTTCTAGTCGATCCAATGCATCTACAGCCATAGCGTCTACATCGATACGTTTTGGATTGGGAGACATTATATCTTTTGCGGTTAATCCATTAAAAGAAGTGTTGGTGGTCAGCATTCTTCGTAAATCTCCATCCGTGATGATCCCGATAATGTTGTTATTTTCAGTTACTGCGGTAGCACCCAATCTTTTCTCCGTCATTTCTACGATTACTGCATTGATATTAGAATCAGGACTTACTGCAGGCTTTTCGTTTTTTGATACAATATCGTCTACTCGAAGATATAACTTCTTGCCTAATGCGCCTCCGGGATGATATTTAGCAAAATCTTTACTAGAAAAACCTTTAAGGTGTAATAAACATACGGCCACTGCATCACCGATTACTAATTGTGCGGTGGTGCTGGTAGTAGGAGCTAGGTTATTTGGACAAGCTTCCTTTTCTACAAAAGCATTTAAAATAAAATCAGCTTCTTTTCCGAGAAAAGATTCTTTGTTAGAGGTAATACCGATTAAGGTATTGTTAAAGTTTTTAATGAAAGGAACTAAAACTTTGATTTCTGGAGTATTTCCGCTTTTAGAGATACAAATAACCACATCATCTTTGAGAATGTTTCCCAGATCTCCGTGAATTGCATCGGCTGCGTGCATAAATACCGCAGGAGTACCTGTAGAATTCATAGTAGCCACTATTTTTGAAGCAATAATAGCACTTTTGCCAACCCCGGTTATAATAACGCGACCATTGGAATTATGAATCGTATGAACGGCTTCGGCAAATTCGCGGTCGATAAGTTCTTCCAGGTGTGCAATAGCTTTGGCTTCTTCATGAATAGTTTGTTGGGCAAAAGAAATAATCGTATCGAGCGTGTTCAAAATTTATAAAATTTGCGTGTTATCAATAAAGATTTTATTATCTTTAATTATGCAAAGGTATGTAATACCTTATGAATTTTAAATAGCACTGAAGAAAAGCTTACTATTTTTAGTTTACTTATCTTTGGTGACTTTTTAAAAAAGAACAATTCACCAAATCTTTATTGGGGAAAAAGGTTTGAGTCATAGTAATATTAATTTAATTGGTATATAAAAGTTAAACGATTTAATGAGTTTGAACGAAACTGACTTACAAGGAGCTCTAAAAAAGTACTTTGGTTTTAGTCAATTTAGAGGATTGCAGGAGAAGGTAATAGAAAGTATTCTGAACAAAAAAAATACTTTTGTTATTATGCCTACAGGTGGTGGAAAATCCCTTTGCTACCAACTTCCTGCCTTGATGTGTGAAGGAACTGCTATTGTAGTTTCCCCATTGATCGCACTAATGAAAAATCAAGTAGACGCTATTAGAAGTATTTCTTCTGAAGAGGGAATAGCACATGTGCTAAACTCTTCCCTCAATAAGTCCGAGGTAAAGAGAGTTAAAGACGACATCCTAAATGGTGTAACTAAATTGTTATATGTAGCACCAGAGTCTCTTACCAAAGAAGAGTATGTAGATTTTCTAAAAGAACAAAAAATTTCTTTTTTGGCAGTTGATGAAGCCCATTGCATTAGTGAATGGGGACATGATTTTAGACCAGAATACAGAAACCTAAAGAACATTATTAAAAGAATAGGTGAGAATATACCCATAATTGGACTTACGGCAACAGCTACGCCAAAGGTTCAAGAGGATATTCTTAAAAATCTAGCTATGAGCAGTGCCAAAACATTCAAGGCCTCGTTTAATAGACCTAATTTATTCTACGAAATACGACCAAAAACAAAAAATGTTGATGCTGATATCATTCGTTTTGTAAAACAAAACAGTGGGAAAAGTGGTATTGTATATTGTTTAAGTAGAAAACGTGTAGAAGAGCTGGCTCAGACTCTAGAGGTAAATGGTGTAAAAGCGGTACCATATCATGCTGGTTTGGACGCAAAAACCAGAGCAAAGCATCAGGATATGTTTCTTATGGAAGATGCAGATGTGGTGGTTGCAACTATTGCATTTGGGATGGGGATTGATAAGCCAGATGTTCGTTTTGTAATTCATCATGATATACCAAAGAGTATAGAGAGTTATTATCAGGAAACGGGTCGAGCAGGTCGAGATGGAGGAGAAGGTCATTGTTTGGCATATTATGCATATAAGGATATAGAGAAACTTGAAAAATTTATGAGTGGTAAGCCTGTGGCAGAACAAGAAATTGGTCATGCGCTTCTACAGGAGGTAGTTGCTTTTGCAGAAACCTCAATTTCTAGGCGTAAATTTATACTGCATTATTTCGGAGAAGAGTTTGATGAGGTAACCGGAGAAGGAGCAGATATGGATGATAACGTACGTAATCCTAAGAAAAAACACGAAGCTAAAGAAGAAGTACAACTTTTATTGAAAGTCGTTCATAAAACGGGTGAAATATATAAATCAAAAGATTTAGTAAATACACTCATAGGAAAGAGTAACGCATTAATCATTTCACATAAAACAAACGAACAGCCTTTTTTTGGGACTGGTAAATTTAGAGAAGATAAATATTGGATGGCGCTAATACGACAAGTACTAGTGGCAGGATACCTTAAAAAAGATATTGAGACGTATGGGGTTATTAGAATTACTCCTGAAGGTAAAAATTTTATTGATACTCCAGAGAGTTTTATGATGACTGAAGATCACGTATATGATCAGAAGAATGATGATGCTATCATTACCGCTACTAAGTCAGGTGGAAAAGCAGGAGGAACAGATAATCGATTGGTAGGAATGCTAAAAGACCTAAGAAAAAGTGTTGCAAAGAAACTGGGAGTTCCACCGTTTGTGGTATTTCAGGATCCTTCATTAGAAGATATGGCGCTTAAATACCCAGTTAGTATTGAAGAGTTAGGTAATGTTCACGGTGTAGGAGAAGGGAAGGCCAAAAAATACGGAAAAGAATTCGTTGATCTTATAGCCAGATATGTAGAAGAAAATGATATCATGCGCCCTGATGATTTTGTGGTAAAAAGTACCGGAGCAAATAGTGGGCTTAAATTGTATATCATTCAAAATGTAGACAGGAAACTACCGTTAGATGATATTGCTGCAGCAAAAGGGATGGATATGCCTGAATTTATTAAGGAAATGGAAGCTATTGTATATAGTGGTACAAAACTAAACATAACGTATTGGATCGACGAAATACTTGATGAGGATCAGCAAGAAGAAATCCACGAATATTTTATAGAAGCCGAAAGTGATAAAATAGATACAGCGATCGAAGAATTTGATGGTGATTATGATGATGAAGAGTTACGATTGTATCGAATCAAATTTATTAGTGACGTAGCGAATTAAATAATAAAAATTATATAAATAGTAAAAGGCTTCAGAATTTTCCGAAGCTTTTTTTGTGAACATCAATTACCTTTTCTTAATTAAAATATATTCATCGAAAGATACAAACTAGAGGTTGTTAATTCTGAGTTTGGTATAGCAGTACTTTTAGATATGTTTGTACTGGTGTATTGTCTGAACCCAATTTTAAAACGACCGGATCCAAGTCCTCCACCATAGAAATATTCTGTCGTCGTATTTTCTATTTCATTTTCTTCAAATACATTAGATTCTGTGCCAATATTAAAGTCTACTGTTAGCCCTCCTTCTAAGAATAACTCAAATTTAGAACTCAAATAAATATGAAATCTGGGGCCTACAGCTACGTTTATACTTTTATAATCCAATTCGAATTCGCTGTTAGCAATAGCAAAATCCCTGCCATCCATGGTAAAAGCTTTATAAGTAGATTCTAAAAAGAAGCTTAAATCAACTTTAGAAAAAGGAATAAATGTTTCGACAAATATTCCGTATCTAGGTACAAAAACATCATCATAACTTACATTTCCTGCATTTCCTGCCCTAGAGTCATGTGTAAAACCTGTGAGATCCATGGCAGCTACAAGACCTATTCTTGTTTGATTAATTTTTTTACGTATGATATATTCTATTTTGTTTCCTTTACATTCATTATACTTTTTAAAATAACGTTTTAAATCTCGCTGGGTATAGGTCAGTTTTGATGGATCTTGATTCCCACAAATTATGTTTTCTTGTAATTGTTGTTGGTAGGTATTGTTTTGCTGAGGAATAATCTTTTTTCCAGGTTTTTTACTTTCATCGGGTGTATAAAAAACTTTGTAAACTAATAATTCGGGGTATACCGTGTATGGATCGGTATAGAAAAAACGATGCACATTATTTCTTGAATATTGATATAATGTGGTTTTACTTTTGATAATCGTTCTCAAGAATATTTTTTTGTAGGTGAGATCCGGATCTTTTGATTTTGTAGATTTTCCTACGGTATCTCCATTGAGATCAAATTGTAAGATATATCTTTTAAACCTATAATCTTCACCTACTGCAAATTCTTTAATGTTTTCAATAGTTTCTGTTTTGGGGTTGGAAGATATGGTTCGTTTCCATTCAAATTCTGTAGGATTACTTTTCCAAGAAAGTTTTTTGATGAGGCATTCTTTTCGGTTTCCGTTGTTATCAATAAAATAACCAGCCTCATAGATGCTCTGTGCGCTAATAGCAGAAATACAACATATACCTACTACAAAACAAAATAATGATTTCATGAATTAGACGATCTGAGTTTGTGAAGCAACAAATATAGTTTTTTTGTTAAAGATCAGGTGGTTTGGTGGAGAAATATCATGCTTTATAGAGAGAATCATTAACACAGTTCAATATAAAAAAAGAGATTACCAAATCTGATAATCTCTTTTTAGTTCATCCTTTAAAACTAAAATTTCAACGAATTAAATCTTACTGCATTTCAAAGTATTAGAATACGATCTGAAATTATTAGGAAAAATGTTCCAAAAGAAAGATCTTATTTGGATTCAATTTTACTGAAATTATCCTAACTATAGTTAAGTTTAAAAACTTACTGGTTAGGTGTTCCCGCGCAACAATTTAACACTACACCTCCTCCAGCAAAAGACAAATAACCTCCATATCTACAACCTTGTATGTCATCACAGTTGGAGCCAGGACCACCACCATTAATTGATTTTTGTTGACCCTTGTTCATTTCTTGAACTCCATTTACTTTTAAAATGTTTTTTAACATAGTATATTATTTAAAGATTTGTTTCCTTGAACATTTAAAGACACTCAAGGTATATGTCTTCCTAGTTCCAGAATAACTCAAAAACAAAACTTCAATCTGATAAAAATAAATTGTTTTTCAGTTATTTTTATAATCATTGAATCAATCCGGTGATTTTCTTCTGTTGTAGAATAAATACTGAGAACTAATCTTAGTAAATTTAATAAATCAATATTAGCAGTTCTATAGTAAATTGATAAGTGTAGAAAAATATTTGATAAGCGTATGGATAATTTATTTAAGATACAAACCGTATTAAATCGGATAATTTAGATTTATTCCTAACAGAAACTATCACTTTTTCCTTGTTGCTGAGTATAATAGCTTCTTTCTTATAAATAGAGACAATATGTTTAATGTTTATTAAAGTAGATCTATTCGCTCTAAAGAAACCTTTACTTAGTAATAAACTTTCGTAATGTTTTAATGACTTTGAAGCTAAATACTTTAATTTTTCCATAGTTAAAAAATGTGTATAATTACCATCAGCTTCACATTTAATTATTTCATCAACATCAACTGCAATATGTTTATTTCCGGTATGTATTAATAAGCGAGATTCAGTTAAGAATTCTTTGAGTAGATTATACTTTTGTTTTGCAAATAGACGATCTTTTAATTTTACATATCGATGGACAACATTTTTTAATTTATCGACATCTATAGGTTTTGATAAAAAATTGAAAGCATAATATTCCATTGCTTTTTCAATGTAATTATTATGACCTGTAGTAAATATTATTTCAAACTCATAGTATGAAATTTTATCCAGAATTTGGAAAGCATTTCCATCAATAAGTTCAATATCCATAAATACTAACTCAGGCTTTTTTAGCTGTAAAACTCTTATTGATTCTTCTATACCGCCAGAGCTACTAACTATTTCTATTTCCTTAAAATTTTCAACTAATATTTTGGATAGGAACTCTAAGGATTCTTTTTCATCTTCAATGATGACTACGGAAATATTCTTATTCATTAGGGTTCTTGCGTTTTGTCTCTTTTTTATTAAGCAGTAGCTAAATTAATTATTTATACTTGTATCGACTTATGTAATTTATTAAAAAAAGGGAGATGAGAATAATCTTATTACTAGTTTTAATCATATTTGGATTCCAAGGGCATGCTCAAAAGAGTAGTTATACTCAAAAAGAAATTGATACATTCAAAATTTATCCAACAAATAGAGAAAATATATCTGAATATCGTAGAATGTTGGAAACGGATGAAAACTTGCTGGGTTGGACCTATTATTTTTCTAAAATGAGTGTATTTTATCTAGGGGAAAATAAATTAGATTCGTGTTATTTTTTTGCAAATAAAGCAATCGAATCTTATGAGCGATCGGATCAGAAACGTAAAGAGGATGAAGAGCAACTAGCGAGGTCATATTACAATGGGGGTAGAGCATTAAGAGTGTATTATAAAAATCATAATAAAGCATTGAGTTATATGATGAATGCTTTAAGGGTAATTAAGAAGTATCCAAAGTTTTCAAAATATCTTAAAGGCTATATTCTCAAAGATATTTCCAGTAATCACTTAGAGATGGGGGATAATAGTTTGGCTTTGAAATATTTATTATTAGCATCAAAGGATACGAATTATTTAAAAAACCCAATCAACTATGGTCCGTTATATAATGGTATTGGTAGTATGTATTTTAGTTTGAAAAAAGTAGATTCTGCAAAGTTTTTTTACAATAAAGCATTGTTGGATACCATTATTAGAATAAAAGTAACTTCTCATAATCATCTGGGAAATTTATTTCATGCTATTAATAAAGAAGATTCAGCGTTCTATCATTATCGTAAATCTAAAGATTTGATAGACTTATTTTCCAAGAAAGTTTCAGACTATTCTAGATATACATCCAACGTGAATTATGCTTATATGCTTTTAACCCAAGGAAAATATGATACTTGTATACTTATACTTAATAAGACTTTGGATAGCATCAATGCTTTAGATAAATTAGATAAAAGAGATAGAGATTTGAAAGTAAGAAATATGGATTACCTCATTAAATCTTATCAAAAAACTCATAAACTGGAAGATGCTCTTTTTATTTCAGAAAAGAAAAGTGATTTTCTGCAAAAATTTAATCAACAAGTATTAGATGAAAAACTAAGAGAGTTGAACATAGCTTATGAAGTAAAAGAAAAGGAGGAATCAATAGAGCAATTAGAAGCCAAAACGGAAGAACAACAAACTATTATTAATCAGAGAAATATTATTGCTATTGCATTGCTTGGATTGTTAGGATTGATTGTAGGAATAACAATTCTTATCCTTAGACAAAGAAAACTTAACAACAAATATGAAACTGCCAACCTGAAACAGCGATTATTAAGATCACAATTAAATCCACATTTTGTGTTTAATGCCTTAAATACTGTAAACAACTTGGCTAGTAAAGGTTCAAAGAATACGACACCTTATATCGCCAAATTAAGTAGTTTAATTAGATTGATTCTTAAAAACTCTAGAGAAGAATTTGTTTCCTTGGAAGATAAACTACAATCAATTAAAGATTATCTAGAATTACAGTCTAATTTTTCGCAAAAATTCAACTATGAAATAGAGGTTAAAGATCCGATTGATAAAGAAGGAGTGTGTATTCCTCCAATGTTTATACAGCCGTTTATAGAAAACGCTATTGAGCACGGATTGAGTGGTGTTATCAACGGAGCAATAAAAGTCGAAATAAAAATAGATAAAAAAAGTAAGTTGCTAGTATGTGAGATCACGGATAATGGAATTGGATTATCACGAGCATTAAAATTGAAGGATGAAAATAAACAAGAATCATTTTCGGGAAAAATAATACAAGAGAGATTAAAAATATACTCTAAATCATTAAATAAAAAAGCTAAGTTTATTACCGAAGAGCTTAAACAGGGGACTGGTACAAAAGTAGCAGTGCGATTGCCTTATATTATTGATAATTAATTTCTCTTTCGAATCCTAATTATGGTGTAACTAAATAATACGAGTAATACAATTCCTAAACAAATCCACAACACTATGAGATGATTGGACTTGGGTAACAATGTCCCACTATCACCAATAAGGATTAATGATGACCAATAATGTGGTGATGCTTCTGCATCGGAGTTATTGTGAAGATAATTAAGTTTTGAGGCTCTCAAAGCTGCTGATTTGGTTTGGCCATTGCTTAAGTTTTTATAAAAATCAGAGGTGATGGTGGCGGTCGCTTTATCGTTGGTACTCCAAAGTGATGGGATAACTGATTTGGCTCCAGATTTAAAAAATCCTCGGGCAAGACTTAGAACGCCTTCTCCACGACGGACTTCTCCCAAAGATGAGTTACAAGCACTTAAGATCACCAACTCCGCCTGACTTCTTAATGTATTCAATTCTAAGTGGCTCATTTTTTCATGATGAAAAGCAATCCAGGGAGCAATTTTGTCTGAAGCGTCTGCGTGGGTAGCTAAATGTAAAATTTTGTAATTATCTACATGTTGTTTAAAATTATCCTTAGTAGCATTTTCTCGCACAAAAAGATCTCCATCATAATAACGCATTGCAGTTGTAATCTCATCTTCACTTTTCTTTAAGGTTGTAAGTCCATTAGAAAACACTATAGGAGCCACACCAAGAAAGTCATTAGTAGCTTTTCTTAACACCTTAGAATTTTCTTTCTCAAAAGAAAGGGATAGTGCATAATTGATCTCTGATTCTTCTATCAGATACGTATTCTTATCAATATCAGTTATCAGCGCTTCAAAAGGTATAAAACTAATCATATGATCCGCAATGATAGTCACCTTCTTATTTTTTAATTCTGATTGTAAAGAGTTTGGAATTAATTGATTATAAAGGTCAAAAGCAAGTGTTTTATAAGATGCTATATCTTTATCATTTTGAAACGGAGTGTCTAGTTTTTCTCTTAAAAGGGTTGTTTTTTCTAGCAATGCAGCTACATTTTTTAGTTCAAAAATCTTTTTTTTAGTTTTACTTATAATCATACCATATGCATACAGCTCCAGCGATTTTTTCTGCCATGGTATATTGCAATACAAGCTCGTTGTCATTTAGTACAATTTCAGAGAAAGGAAGTATTCGTGGAATTGTTGTTTTGGAAAAATATTCTGGAAATAAGGTAGATAAGGAATCTTTGAATTGATAAAGTTGCTCTTTTGTATTTACTAGTAGTAAGGAAACAGAATCTTTCACTTTTTCTGAAGTTTCTACTAGTTCTGTTTGTAGCGTAATGATGTTGTTTTTTAGCTCAAGTTCTTTTTCGAGAATGTTTTCAGGTAGTTTAATCTTGTTTCTAGAAACATCTTGCATTAATAATAAGGCTTTATTTTTTTCCATAAAATAAAAAGCATCTTCTAATTCCTGAGTTTGATAACAGGCTTCAAGTGCTAACACGTATATTTCTGAAGCTAAGTCTCTCCAAAATAATTTAGATTTATGTGATATATCTTCTGCAAGCATTATATCTATCAATAGATCACTTGCTTTGGAAACTTCGACAGCATAATCATAAAAGCTATTGTCATTCTTAACCATACCTTGGTCGATGGCGGTTAGAAGTTTTCTTTTAAAAAGTTCCAACAGTAAATCTTTATTTATGATACTCTTTAATTGGTTTTTATTAGGGAGCCAGTCATTTTTTATTTTTTCTTTAGTAAAGAAATGCGATAGAGATTGTGAATAATATTCCTGAGCTTTGGTATATTCTCTATTTTTATACGCCGCAAGACCAAATCCTAAATAGATAGAGGGTTTTAGATAATCATTATTTTCAGGGTATTTTAAAGATTTGGAAAAGTACGCTTTAGCCATAGAGACATCTTTTTCTATATAAGCAATACCAAGATTGTAATAAAGTCGACCGATATAATCGTTTCGACTCATTTGTTTTGCTATCTTAAGTGCTTTTTTAAAATAAAAAATAGCTTTATCAATGTCTTGGTCAAAATAACCTTCATAATATTCTGCTCCTATGTTTTTATACACAGATTGTAAAAGATCTGGTATGGGTGTTTTAAGTGAATTGGTCAACGAATCTGCAATGATTAAGTGTTTTATAGCTTTTTTTCCACTACTAGGTTTACGAATTGCTTTATAGGCATAAGCTATGTTTATATGATTGTTTATTATTCGTAAAGAATCTTTTACAGGATCAAAAAACAAAAATGCATTTAAATGATTTTCTACGGCTAGAAATGGATCTCCAAGAATGTCATAGCTATCAGCGATGCTGGTATATGATCTAGCATTAAAAAGGCTAGGTTCTTTAATGGATAGCATCTTTTTTAATGCTGAAATCGACTTAGAGTACTCTTTGTTTTTTTTATAAAAGAATCCCAAATTATAATAGCTGATTTTTAAATCACTTGAATTAAAAGGGATTGCCTTTTTTCTAGCTTCAATAGCTAGTTGAGTGTAGGTAATGGGTTCTTGCTTTTTGCCTTGTCGATAATACCATTTAGCAAGTTCATGTGCATCCGATCCTAATTGGGTATTGTTTCCCTCATCTATATAGTTGTTAAATAGCTCATTATATAGCTTTTTTTTTGTGCTATCATTTTCTGTACTTACTAGAATAGAGTCCAGAGTAGGGGATAATTTTTGACCAAATAGATTAAAATTTGCCAAAAAAAATATAATAACTAATAAGAAAGGAAACATCATTTCCCTTCTTATTAGTTGAATTACTTTATATCGATATTTACAACATGTCATTAAATACTAGAATCATAAGGAGGGACTTGGTCACAACGATCTGTAGCAGTTGCATCAGAAGGAAATCTAACAAAAATTAAACATTGCTCACCTGGATTATCTCCAGTAGTGTTTAATCCTCTTTTGTTTAATTGATCGGTAGAAACGTATTCAACTTTCTCTTCAATAACTTCTTCTTCTGTTGAGCAGCTTTGTATTCCAATTATAAAGACTGCAGTTACTAATAGGATCTTGGATTTTTTTCATTTTTAAAACGTTTTTTGTTTTCATTATTTATTAGTATGTTTCCCTAACCTAACAAATGTTACCACTCGAAAGTAAAAAAAATTAAATAGTTAAAGATATCTTAATGCAGATAACTGAAAAAGACCGACTTACACAACTTGTTACAGGGGATAAAGAGGTGATCCATAATTTGTATCAAAAAGAGTTTCCCAAAGTAAGAAGTTTTGTGCTGAGTAATAAAGGAGATATCGCGGATGCAGAAGATATTTTTCAAAAAGCCTTGATGCAATTAATTGCCAGATATAAGGTGAAACCTCTTGCAATAGAAGGATCTTTTGAGGGATACTTTTTTGTGGTTTGTAGAAATTTATGGCGTAGAGAACTAAATAAACAAAAACGTATAGTAACAAATAATGAGGTTGTAGAACTTTCTAAAGAAGCAGAAGACCTGACCATGGCAATTTTAGAACAAGAAAAATGGGAACTGTTCCAAGAGAAACTAGCACAACTCTCGGATAATTGTAAGCAGCTGTTACAATTGTTTTTTCAAAAAGTACCTTACAAAGAAATCGTAGAAAAATTAGGATATAGTACGGATAATGTAGTGCGGCAAAGGATATTTAATTGTAAGTCACAATTGACAAAATTAATTAAAAGTGATGCCAGGTATAATCAAATTAAAGAATTATGAAGGACTATCCAATAGAAATTGATTATTATCTGAGTGGTGCGATGTCTACATCAGAAAAGCAGGCGTTCGAAGAAAGACTTCGTGCAGATACTTCATTGGCAGAAGAATTAAAATTGCAAAAAGACATGCGCTCCATTTATGAAGATCAAAAATGGGAGGAAGGTGATAAAAAGGCACTACAAACTCAAGAAGCTAAACAGTTGCAATCTTTTTTTGAAAGCGACGAAGCGGTTCATCTAAAGAGAACCATTAAAGAGGTTGTTTCAGAAAACAGTTCTCGGTCACCTCAAAAAGCTTTCTGGTTTGTTGGTATTGCTGCATCCATTGCTGTTTTACTAACAGTCTCCCTATTCGTGTTTAAGGATGCTAATTATGACGAGCTTTACGCTTCTTATATTAATTTGGATGAAATACCATCACTGGTAACCAGAGGAGAAAATACTAATGTGCTGTTAGAAGAGGCTCAGTTGCTATTTGAAGATAAAAAATATCAGGAAACAATCTCATCTTTTGCATCATATCATAGCGTAGCCGCATCTATTGATCCATTAAGTTATATATATAATGGTATCGCTTATCTAGAACTGAACGAATATAATAATGCATTAGCGCAGTTTGAGCTTTTGGCCAATTCCAAAACCTTACAAGCTAAAAAAGCTAATTGGTATGTAGCGCTAGTATACCTAAAACAAAAAAAGAAGCGTAAACTTAAAGACGTTTTGCAAATTATTATCGCAGACAGAAGCAACTATAAATATCAAGAAGCACAAGAACTGCTGGAAAAAATTGATTAAAGCTATTCGCTTTTTATATTTTTTAACCGAAATCGGTTTATTAGATTTTTAATGGTTAGATATTCTTTCAAAATTAGGTATATAAAAATTTCACCTTTAGCAATAGCTGGGTGGCAATTAGGATTATGAGTATCCCCTCAAGAAGAGATATAAAAAGATGTATCTTTTCAAACTAGGATATGTAATCACTATAATCAGTAAAGAAACTGAGGTTTTATGTGCTAAACATTAAGCAATTACCTATCTTTGCGGCTTAAAATTTAATAAGCTTAAAACACGCAGTTATGCAAGACGGATTATACGCAAAATTCAATACATCAAAAGGAAGTATTTTAGTAAACTTAGAGTATACGAAAACTCCCGGAACTGTAGGGAACTTTGTAGGGTTAGCAGAAGGGAATATAGAAAACAAAGCAATTCCTCAGGGAAAACCTTATTATAACGGATTGAAATTTCATAGGGTTATTCCTGATTTTATGATTCAGGGAGGAGATCCTCAAGGTACCGGAGCTGGTGGTCCTGGATATCAATTTGACGATGAAATACATCCGGATTTAAAACATGATGAACCAGGAGTTTTGTCGATGGCAAATGCGGGACCAGGAACTAACGGAAGCCAGTTTTTTATTACACACGTAGAAACAGCTTGGTTGGATGGTAAGCATACCGTTTTTGGAAAAGTAGTAGAAGGACAAGATGTGGTAAATGCAATTGCACAAGGAGATGCGATAGATACTATAGAAATTATACGAGTGGGGGAAGAAGCAGAGCGTTTTAATGCAGTAGAAACCTTCAGACAATTTAATGGAGCCAAAGCAGAAAGAGAAGCAGCAGCAAAGAAAGAAGCAGAGCAGTTGTTAGAAGAATTAGCAGCGGGATTTGATAAAACGGATAGTGGCTTACGCTATAAAATTATTCAAAAAGGAGATGGAGCTCAGGCAGAAAAAGGAAAAACAGTTTCTGTACATTATAAAGGAAGTTTGACAGATGGTACTGTTTTTGATTCTTCATTTAAGCGTAATCAACCTATTGATTTTTCATTAGGAATGGGACAAGTTATTGCAGGATGGGATCAAGGTATCGCACTTTTGCAAGTTGGAGATAAAGCACGTTTTGTGATTCCACCATCTTTGGGATATGGAGAACACGGTGCTGGAGGTGTAATTCCTCCTAATGCTACGTTAATTTTTGATGTAGAATTGGTTGCCGTAAAATAGACGATTTTTAATACATATTGAATAAGACCCTGAAATTTTTTTCAGGGTTTTTTTTGTCTAAATTTTGGCATTCATATTGTTTTTTAACTTTACGTTAACACTTTTGTGGTATCATTAAAAAAGTTAGTTATTTTTATAGTTTGAATGTTTTGACGAAAAGAAGCTGTATTTTCATCTATATTTTAGATATTTACACTCTCTTTTTGGAGTCAACGCTCTAAAATGAACCCCATTCTTGTTAATTATGAAGTGGATATTAATAGTTTATTTAACATTTTTTTGTATAAATTTTTCTTTTTCTCAGAAAGATGAAGCAACAATGTTGGCTATCAAAGATCAAATAGAGATTATTGATAGTTATATAGAATCAGATGTATTTTCATTAGATCCCGAAGAATTTCTTGATCAAATTGCAGATCACGGAGCTGAACTTAATGGATATTATGAACATGAACGATTAAAGAAAATTATCAGGAAAATAGGTATGCCTAATGCGATGGTAATCACCGTTTTTTATTTCTGGAATGACCAATTGATCCATGTGAACTATAAACAACGTCAGTACATGGAGACAAAAAATGATGATGGATTTGTAGTGATGGACTATTCGAATGCTTTTACAAAATATGAGTCAAAACATTATTTTAATAAAGGAGCAGAAATTTATAAAACAGTTTCTGGTAACGCAGTGAATAACATTGAGCCAGAAGATACTTTTGTAGCTTATAGCACACGTATGAAATCCTTGTTAGACAATAAGTTTGAAAACAGGACAACTTATCAAGCACTTCAAGGAAAATGGGTAAATGTTCAATTTCCTGATGAGCATATGATTTTTGAAGAAACCATACGTTTTAATTTTCGTGATGGTAAATTTTTGAAGCGGTTGAAGGTCAAAATAAAAGATAGTATAATGTATTGTTCATCTCCAAAAGATCAATATATCTATAAGTACAAAATAGAATCATTAAATGATTATGAACTAGTGGTAAAGGACCTGCAAGATGCTTCCTCAAATTTAGTGTTGTATAAAAAAGTAGATTAGAGTATATATCATGAATCTCCAATATCCTATAGGTCAATTTGAATGCCCCGATACGATTACCAGAGAGCATATCTCTGAATGGATTAAGGATATTGAGGAACTGCCTGCAAAAATAGTTGCAGTCGTTTCTGATTTTACTGAGGATCAGCTGGAAACTCCCTATAGAAATGGTGGATGGACAGCACGCCAGGTGATTCATCATATTCATGATAGCCATCATAATGGATATATTCGATTTAAATGGGCACTAACGGAGAACTCTCCGGTTATCAAAGCATATTATGAGGATCGATGGGCGGAATTATTTGATACAAAATCAGCGCCCATTTATTTATCGTTGGATTTGATCAAAGCATTACATGCTAAATGGGTGTTCTTTTTAAAAGGTTTGTCTGATAAAGATTTGGAACAAATATTTATCCATCCCGAAGCTAATGTGGCGATTTCTTTGGCAGAAGATATTGGTATTTATGCTTGGCACGGAAACCATCATTTGGCACACCTTCGGATTGTTGCAGACAGCTAGAAACTAAGTTAGCTATTTCTATATCATTATTTTTTCCATTTAATATTGCAACCAATACTCGGTTTTTGAGGTTCGAGAACTTTAGAGTTTTTTAAAACAGCGTCCAATGCTTGACGTAGGTCACGCCCATTAACAGGAATTCCATTTCCTGGCCTGGAATCATCTAATTGGCCACGATAAATTAATTTTAATTCTCCATCAAAAAGATAAAAATCTGGTGTGCAAGCTGCATCATAAGCTTTAGCAACTTCTTGAGTATCATCAAACAAATATGGAAATGTATACTTGTTTTTTCTGGCTATTTTCCACATGTGTGCTGGAGCATCTTGTGGATAATTTTCAATATCATTACTACTGATGGCTACAAAACCAAATCCTTGCACCCGGTAGTCGTTTGCTATCCTTACGATTTCTTCATTCACATGTATCACAAAAGGACAATGATTACAAATAAACATAACCACCGTGCCTTTTTCGCCTTTAATATCGTGCAACGAAACTTTGTCATTAGTAACAGCATCAACCAGAGAAAAATCTGGAGCAACCGTACCTAATGATAACATATTGGATGGAGTACGAGCCATATTTTTAATTTTTAAGGTTTTCGAAATTACAATTTTATACTTTATAAGTCTAAAAATTATTATCTTAGTTACAATACCTATAAAATAAAATTATGAGAACTTTAGAAACATGGTTTGCTGAGTATGCCGTAAGTCATCAAAACAAAACAAATATTATAATACATTTTATTTGCGTTCCTGCTATATACTTTTCTTTCGTGGGACTATTGATGAGTATCCCCAGTGGTTTTTTGGCTTCCGCAATTCCAGGAAATAATCAGTTTATAGAAAATTGGGCTTTTGTTGCACTATTATTTGTTTTATTTTTTTATGTAAGATTATCCGTTAAAATGGCATTACAGATTCTGATATTTTCTACTTTTTGTATCATAGCAAATTACTACATAGGACGGCATGCACCATTGTGGGCGGTTTCACTAGGGATTTTTGTGGTAGCTTGGTTAGGACAGTTTTATGGGCATAAATTAGAGGGGAAAAAGCCTTCTTTTTTAAAAGATCTTCAATTCTTATTAATTGGACCGGGATGGGTGATTCAGAAAATGTTTGGAAAAAAATAATAGGACAACAGTCTTAATTTAACGATAAATTAATACCCTAGAACTAATCAAAAATGAATTTCGTTTCACCTATTATTTTGTTGATAACGTTGACAGCTAATAGATAATTAAGAAATAGACGAAACTACAGGAAAAGAAAAGTTCAGCGTCTTGTTTTTTTAATTCCCTCAAACCTTACATTTCCTCACTAAAGAAAATGGCATTCATCAATAATTTATTGGTTCCGTACCAAAAAGCTCTAAAATTAGTATTATCTGTAAATAGGATAGTATTCCCTCTTCCAAAATTATGATGTCTAAAAGGGACAGTGCCTGATAAAGAATCTAAATTCTTTTTACTAATATATCCGCTTAGCAATGGGTTTTTAGTGTATTGAATTGGGTTATTATAACTCTGGTCATCGGCTTTTATAAAAAATGTTGTGTTTCTGAATAAAGAGATTTTGTCGTTTTTGTACCCAAAATTGATAGGATGTGATCTGTCTGTTTTTGCCTGAAAAATAGCTCCACCAATAACTTGTGCCCCAAAGAAATCCCGCCTTTGCTCAAAAGATATATTTTTAGCGTCATTTTCTGGTTTGGAAAATTCGAGTTTCATTAGTTCATTGTTTTTAAAGAATTGAGCAGCATTTCTATATCCTATTAAAGTGCCACCACTACGTATCCAGCCTTTTAACATATCAATTACATTTTTGCTCATCGTTTGATTCCAACTATTCGGCAAAATAATATGGGTGTATCTTGATAAGTCTCTCCTTTCAAGATAACCTGTATTTAGTTTTGTAATAGGGATATCATAACGTTGATCCATAAGATGCCAAATCTCTCCAGCATCATAAGGCGTAATTCCGTCACCAGTTAGTAGTGCAATTTTTGGTAAGGTCAGCGCTCTAAATTGATTACTTCCTAAATCAATTCCTTTAGTAAGTCCTGTAGATACACCTGTTATGGTGACATGATGTTCTGCTGAAAGCTTTTGCAAAAAGGAATGGATTTCTTCAGGGTTTAGTTTTTGATTTTGGATAGGTACCATAATAGTTCCATAATCATAATTTTTATTTTCAACAGAAAATGGTTTCATCCCTACTTTGGCTCTTAATCCTTTGGCTAAGATCTTATAGAGCACGGCGGGAGTATAATATTCGTGCCACTCCATCAGATACGCATAACCACTTTTGCTAAGAATAGTTGGTTTTCTTAATGCCAATTCCTCAATTTCCTTCCCTTTATCAGAGGCAGTAGTTTTTTCGGTATAATCCAAGTTAAAAGCTAGCGGAAATGTCCAGGCAGAAATATCATAAAACAAGCTATCCTGAAATGAGGTTCTTTTTTCAAACATCGCTTTGAGCAAACGACTTTGTTTTTGATTTTTTGGAACTAGGTAACTGTATCCTTTTTTAAATTTTTTACCATCTGAACTAACATCGTTTTTTAATTCATACATTTTAACTTTATGACGCTTTAGAATTTCGGCAAGATGATATGCTGAAGCAGCGTCTTTTTCATTTCCAAAAATATACACGCCGTTCTGAACTTCTTTTCTGGCATTTGCATAAAAATTCTTTTGATATTGAAGCAGTTCTGTACGCATGGATTTTGCTGCTTCAAGAGTAGAAAGTGCGGCAGTAAATTGATTTCTAATGGTAAAAGGAAACGTCAGGATTCCATTATCACTCTCTTGGGCGTGTCCGCGAGAACTTCCTTGTTCAAAAAGAATACCTATTCCTCCATTAATATCCGGAAATGTAGAGCCTTTTCCATAATAAAAATCGTCAAAATTTTCTTCTGTAAAATATAGAGATCCTATTTTATTAAATGCTTCAGCGTGATATTCAGCCACTTTTCTAGTAAGTTCCTGGTTCAATTTTGGAGTTAGCGGATGGGTTCTTGATTGAATTCCAGGTTGAAAGAAAAATGTACTATTGGTTCCCATCTCATGATGATCTGTGAGGATATTTGGATACCATTTGTGAAATGTTTCAATTCTTGCTCTTGATTCAGGAAGCTGAACAGGTAACCAGTCACGGTTCATATCAAACCAATAATGATTTGTTCTCCCTCCAGGCCATACTTCACTATATTCACGGTCTTGAGGGTCCGTACTCATATTTTTACTTTTATTGGTATTTGCCCAATAAGAAAAACGTTGTAATCCATCGGGATTAAAGGAAGGGTCGAATAAAATCACAACATTGTCGAGCAGGTTATCGATCGCACTACCTTGTCCTGCTGCCAAATAATAAGCAGCAAGTAAACTGGCATTAGACCCACTAGGTTCATTACCATGAATGGAAAATCCTTGATAAACAATTGCAGGCATCGATTGAATAGCTACAGCATTTGCATTTTCTTGTGTGAGTTGAAGATGTTGGCTCCGTATTTTTTCGATGTTTTGATGGTTATTTTCTGAAGTAATTGTCAGTAGAAGAATAGGACGATCTTCAAAAGTTTTTCCGCGATCTTCTAACGTGATACGTGGAGAGGCTTTTGCCAAAGCTTTCATGTATTCTACTAGCTTATCATGTGTCACATGCCACTTTCCTGGTATGAACCCTAAAATACTTTGAGGGGTTGGAATTTCTGGATTATAAGAAACTTCTTCAGGTAAGTAATATTCTAAGGAAAGCTTTTCTTGTGCGTAAGAAGCGAAGAAGAATAGAGATAAGATAATGGTAAAAAACTGCTTCATATTAGTGAGTTTGAACAATTGATAAGTCAATAGGTCACCGAAAATAAAAAAAACCGCTTCAGGGATTGAAGCGGTTTGCATAAGTTTAACATTAGTTATGTATCTTATATATCGTCGAAGCTTACATCTGTAAAGCTTTCTGTAGAAGTAGTAACTTCCTCATTGGCTGTTGTTGATTCCTTGGTATTTTGTTCGTAAGATTTTTGATAATCTTTTTGATGTCTTTCGCTGATTACTTCCTCTCCCTTCTCATTAACAATGAAATCTGTCATTTCACTCAATATTTCACTAAATCCAGCAAAGTCTTCTTTATATAGGTAGATTTTGTGCTTTTTGTAGTGAAAAGATCCATCATCGTTAGTGAATTTTTTACTCTCTGTAATGGTAAGATAGTAATCTCCTGCTTTTGTCGATCTTACATCAAAGAAATATGTTCTTCTACCTGCTCTTAAAACTTTTGAGAAAATTTCCTCTTTCTCCAACATTTCATTATCACTCATAATCCGTATTTCTTAATTAATTAGTCTGTTACGTCGGAATCAAAAATCTAAAAAAAATGTTAATCGTACAACAAAATATTAAATTTCTTTTTCGCTCAGCTGTTTTAAATAGAGTTCTTTATAGTATCCATCTACGTCTAATAGTTGATTATGAGTGCCTTTTTGTATGATTCTCCCTTCTTCTAAAACAATTATTTTATCTGCGTTTCTAGCGGTAGAAACTCGATGACTTACAATAAAAGTGGTCTTGTTTTTAGATATTTTGTTAAGATTATGGAGTATTTCTTCTTCAGTTTCTGTGTCTACGGCAGATAAACAATCATCAAAAAGAAGGATAGATGGATCCTTAATAATTGCTCTTGCAATAGAAACCCGTTGCTTTTGCCCGCCAGATAAGGTGATACCTCTTTCTCCAAGAACCGTATCATAACCTTTACTGAAACCTTGAATATTATTATGCACTACTGCATTTTCAGCAGCCTTTAGTACTTCTTCCTCAGTCGCATTTACTTTTCCAAATTTTATATTATTTCTGATCGAGTCGCTAAATAAGAAAGCATCTTGTGGAACGTACCCTATAGATTCTCTGAGATCTATTAAATTTAGCTCTTTAACAGGTTTCTCATCAATTATAATTTCTCCACCGGATACATCATATAATCTTCCGATTAGATCGAGGATAGTAGATTTTCCAGACCCCGTTTTTCCAATGATAACAATGGTTTGACCTGAATTAATTTCGAAACTAATGTCTTTTATTGCCGTAATATTGGTATCGTCATAGGTAAAAGATACATTATCAAAAACGATATTACCAATTATCGGAGTCTTTTTGGTAATGGGATTGGTGATTTCTGGCTCCTGACTCAAAAATTCATTTATTCTAACTTGAGAAGCCTCTGCTTGTTGTATTATAGAGGTTACCCAACCTACAGTAGCTACTGGCCACGTAAGCATATTTACGAATATGATAAATTCTACGAGAACCCCAAGGTCTTCAATCGTTCCATTAATATATTGTTTGCCACCAATGTAAATCACCACAATATTACTTATCCCTATAAGTAATACCATTAACGGAAAAAATAATGCTTGTACTTTTACCAGATCAATGTTCTTCTCTTTACTTTGATTTGAAAGCGCAGTAAAGTTTTCAATGGTTTGTGATTCTATCCCATAAGCCTTGATAACCGAAATACCACTAAAAGATTCTTGTGTAAAGGTAGTAAGCTTGGATAAAAATTGCTGTACGATTGTACTTCTTTTGTGTATGGCCACACTTAATTTATAGATAGAAAGAGAAAGTATAGGTAGTGGTGCTACGGTATATAAAGTTAGTTCTGGTGCAATACTTATCATATATCCTATGACTACAACAAAAAGGGTAATTGTATTTACACTATACATAATAGCAGGACCTACATACATTCTTACTTTGGAAACATCCTCACTAATACGGTTCATCAAGTCCCCTGTTCGGTTCTTTTTGTAAAAATTAAGAGATAAAATCTGATAATGCTTAAACACTTCGTTTTTTAGATCAAACTCAATAAACCTTGATACTACAATAAAGGTTTGTCTCATTAGAAAAGTAAAAAAGGCTGCTATAAATACAGCCCCCAAAATAAAGAGAATATTAGTTATTAGTCCTGTTTTTACTTCATTAATGTCCGTAATGTTTTGATTAATATATTGTTCTACAACATCTACAGAATCTCCTACGAATTTGGGAACTGCAACGGCAAATATTCGAGCAATGATGGTGATGATCAAACCAACAATAAGGCGATATTTATATTTGAGAAAGTACTTGTTTAGATGGCGTAGTGCACGCATAAAGCATTACTTTTTAGAGGGTGGTTCATTAAGGAATTCATAAAGTTTAACATCAAAAAATTTTAAATTCGTAAAAATACATTATTTTAGCGCTTCAATTTTGATTATTATATAATTATAACAGTTTAAAATTTTTGAAAATGATTACTGAAGTGCTCACTGCAAATCAATTAAAAAAACAGGCTCCTGTATTTGGTCAATTGTCTTTTAATGATCACGAACAAGTTGTTTTTTGTCAAGACAAAGATACAGGATTAAAGGCAATAATTGGAGTGCATAACACAATTTTAGGACCTGCATTAGGAGGAACTAGAATGTATAATTATCAAACAGAATGGGATGCATTGAATGATGTTTTAAGGTTGTCTAGAGGTATGACTTATAAAGCTGCAATCACAGGGTTAAACCTGGGAGGTGGCAAAGCAGTTATCATGGGAGATCCAAAAACCTTAAAAACACCAGCACTTATGAGACGCTTTGGGGAGTTCGTTCATACGCTAGGCGGTAAGTACTATACTGCAGAAGATGTAGGAATGGAAACTTCGGATATGGACACCGTTAGAGAAGTGACTCCTTATGTAACTGGTATTTCTGAATCCAAAGGAGGAGCTGGAAATCCGTCACCTGTGACAGCTTATGGGGTTTATATGGGGATGAAAGCCTCAGCGAAGTTTGCATACGGTACAGATAATCTAGATGGTAAGAAGATTATAATACAGGGTATCGGACATGTAGGAGAAGAGCTTGTACGGCTCACTGCAAAAGAAGGCGCTAATGTTATTATTGTAGATATAAATCAGAAACGGCTTCAGGAAGTTAGTAATAAATATGGAGTAGAAATATATAAAGGTGACGATTTATATGCTGAAGCTGTAGATATTTACGCACCTTGTGCATTAGGAGCTACTATTAATAATGAAACTATCCATAAGTTAAAAGTTAAAGTTATTGCTGGTGCAGCGAATAATCAGCTGGCTTCAGAAGACGTACACGGTTTGTTATTACAGGAAAAAGGAATTGTATATGCTCCAGATTTTTTAATTAATGCAGGTGGAATTATAAACGTATATGCAGAAATAGAAGGATATGGTAGAGATCAAATTATAAATAAAACAGAAAATATTTACAATACGACATTAGATATCTTAAACAAAGCTAAGGCTACAGGAATGACTACAAATGCTGCTGCTGTAAGTATTGCAGATGAAAGAATAGCCGCCAAAAACAAACAATAAATATGGGAGTCTAAAATTTACGTTATAAAAAGTAAATTTTAGAATTGGTAGATTAAAAATAATAGTATTTTTGCAAGGCGAAAGTGATCATCACTTTCGCCTTTTTTAATATAATAGTTCTTTGTAATTTCTTATGTTGACCAGAAGACATATTCGAGTTAAGGTAATGCAGTCTCTCTATGCAATAGAGCAGACGCAAAGTGATAATCTAGATAAAGAAGAAAAGTTTTTGCTTTTTAGTATTGAACAGATGTATGATTTGTTTTTGATAAATCTTCAACTTTTGTTAGAAATAAGAAAGCACGCTGTTGATTTTCTGGAAAAAAGCCAAAAAAAATACTTGGCCACATCCGAAGAAAAAAACCCTAACCAAAAATTTATTAACAACGAAGTTCTTGTATTATTAGAAAAGAACATCGAACTTAAAGAGGCAATGGATCGTAAGAAGATGAATTGCTGGGATCTGGATGACGAATACGTGAAAATTCTTTGGAAAGAAATTAGTAGCAGCGCGCTTTATGCTGATCACATGGATACAAACATGAGTTCTTTCAAAGAAGATAAAGATTTTATTCTTGATGTTTTCAAAGAAATCATAGCTCCAAACGATAAGCTTTACGAATATATAGAGGATAAGAACCTTACCTGGATAGATGACCTACCTCTAGTAAACACAGGAATAATTAAAATGCTCAGAAAGGTAAAGCAAAGCCATGATGAGCATATGTCCTTACCTAGACTGTATAAGGACGCTGATGATAAAAAATTTGCAAAAGATATTTTTAGAAAGACAGCACTTAACGGGGTAGAATTTGCAAAAGAAATAGAAGGAAAAACGCCAAATTGGGATAAAGATCGTATTGCAGAACTGGATAAAGCGGTCATTAAGATGGCGATTTGTGAGTTCCAGAAGTTCCCTTCTATACCGGTTAAAGTAACAATTAACGAATATTTAGAGATTGCCAAGGAATATAGTACCCCAAAGAGTAGTATCTTTATAAACGGAATTTTAGATAAATTATCCAAGGAATATAAAGAAAGTGGTAAACTAAATAAAGTTGGCCGAGGACTTATGTAGTTCAAAAAAAATAGTATTTTTAACCCTCAATTAATTAAAAACCCAAGTAATGAAAAAAGGAATCTTGATTTTAGCTGGTGTTTTTGCTTTGACATTTATGTCTTGTAAAGATAATGCAGCAGAAAAAGTTAAAGAAGAAAATGTAGCAGATGCTGCGGATCGTGATGCAAAGAATACAGATTTTCCTGTAATGTCTTTTGCTGAGACAGAGCACGATTTTGGAACAATCAACGAAGGTGATGTAGTAGAGCATACATTTACATTTACCAACACAGGTAAAGCACCTCTTGTAATTGTAAATGCAAAAGGAAGCTGTGGTTGTACAGTGCCTGAGTGGACAAAAGAACCTGTTGCTCCTGGAGCTACCGGATCTATGTTAGTAAAATTTAACTCTAACGGTAAGCCAAACGCTCAAAACAAACAAGTTACTATAACTGCTAATACTGAAGCAGGAAAGGAAATCCTTAAGATTAAGGCAATGGTAACTCCAAAAGCTAAACCTGTAAGCGGAACTCCGGTAAGCGAGTAATAGTATATGGAAGGATTTGGAGGACAATTACCTTTTATACTTTTGATATTTGTAGTGATGTATTTTTTTATGATACGTCCGCAAATGCAAAAAGCAAAGAAGGAGAAGAAATTCGCTGCAGAACTTAAAAAAGGAGATCGTGTTGTTACAAAAAGTGGTCTTCACGGAAAAGTTTTTGACTTCAGTGAAAAAAATAACGCCGTTATTATCGAAACAGGATCAGGTAAATTAACATTTGATAAATCTGCAATTTCATTAGAAATGAGTCAGAAATTAAATGCACCGCCGCCTGCAGAAAAGAAAAAGTAATAATAGGCTTACAAAGTAAAAAGCGTCGTATATAAATACGACGCTTTTTTATGCAGTAAATTATGTTTTTTATGATTTCATAGTTGCAATTCGCTGTGGTAATGGGGCAGCATAATCCGCATTACCTAGTACTTCAACAATTTTTTGCCTTGGATCCCAATATACATCTCAATAATCTTCGCAAGTAGAATAAGGTAGTGCTAATAATTCTACGCCATTTGCTCCTAGGTTGTTTACAGCAACTCTTGGTGCAGTGTCTTTCATTACTTTTTGATCAGCTTTCATAACGTCCATAACGTCCATAACGATTTATTTTGCTTATTTGATATCTGTACCATACTGAATACCAAAAGGTATATCAACTCTCAGGTTGCCTACGGTTGTTAAATTAGTAATAGTGCCAGATGTGATTGCTCCATTAGGGATAATTTCTGTTTTATTCTGAAAAGTTTCTAGAATCGTAACAAAAACCGAGATCTCTTTTACAAAACCTGGTTTTCCTCCAGTTTCTATAAGGTCTCCAACTTTAAAAGGTCTAAAAATAAGTAACATTACTCCAGCGGCCATATGACCTAGAGAACCGTTAAAAGCGCCACCAATAGGTAACCCTACTGCAGCTAATAATGTAGTAAAAGTAGCTGTAGGAATTCCTATAATCCCTGCAATTGAAATGAATAGTAATATTTTTAGTAAGAAATTTACAAGAGTAACTAGAAATGGTTTTAAGGTTCCATCTACTTTACTTCTGTCAAAAGCTTTTTTACTAGCTTTCATGATTATTATTACGATCCATAAACCTATTAACAGTGCTACAACTCCTCCAACAATTTTAAGCCCATATTGACCAAACCCTGATTGCATAGAATTGAAAAAACCGCTAAGGGAGCTCATAATAGTTCCTCCTGTTTCTGTGGTGACCGATATCGTAGTATCTACTACTTTTTCTGTAGTTTACATATTGTATTTTTTAGTGATTAAATTTTATCACATAAATCTACTATTGTATAAACGACGATATATTTCTTGTTAAACGATAAACTGAAATAATTATCGATGGAATTGTAAATTATTATGTTTCTGTTTTAATTAGTTAAAATAGGGATTATATAATATGAGTAATTACGATGTTATAGATTGAACAGGGAGATTTTTACAATTTTTTTTACTCTTGCACGCAACCTTTTTTACTTTAAGCATCAATATAATATACGGATTTACTTGAGTTAAAATTTTAGTGGTTTGTAATAGAAGAGGTATATCTTGTTTTGCTTCTGTTTGTGTTTTTTAAGATAAATAGGTTTTTTAAGTGGCAGTTTCGCTTACTTTTAAATTATGTTGACACTATTCGATTGAGTTATATATTCAGATATGCTGAACTTGATAGGAGATTGATAATTAATGATTTCCTATGATATAGAAAAACTAAATATGTTTTTTTAAATGGAAAACAATCTAAAGAGTTGTTTTCTGTTATATACATCTAATAACCACATATAATGGAATAATGAAGAATTTTAATAACGATTTGGTGCGGAGTATTTTTTTAGAAACTCATAATATTAATAATTTATGCTCAGGTTTTGGTCAGTTTAATTTTAATTTGGCTAAGGCTTTAAGTAAAGAAAAGGATTTTCTTTTAGAACATGAAGTAATTCTTAATTGCACTAATAGAGTTGCTAAAAAAGAATTGGGGAGTATGCTATCGTATAATAAATACCGACCTTTTACTCGGTATTCTCCTTTTAGAATTAGGAAAAATTTTAATTTATGGCATTCGGTAAATCAAAATACAAAGATAGAACCGTTCTCCAATAAGATTCCTTATTTATTAACCATACACGATGTTAATTTTATCGACGAGTATGAAGGTGAGCAGTTAGATATTAGAATTAGTCAATTTAAAAATAAAATTGAACGGAGTCACGCTTTAGTGTATATTTCTGAGTTCGCAAAGAAAAGTACACGAGAATTTTTTGAAATTCCGGATATTCCTGAATATGTTATATATAATGGAAATACCTATGATAACACGATTAGTGATTTAAAAGAAAAAGAATATAAGATTGTAAACGATATCCCAAATAAACCTTTTATATTTTCAATAGGTAAAGTTGTAGAGAAAAAGAATTTTCTTTCACTAATTGAAATGCTACGATTTTTACCTGATATTAATTTAGTGATAGCCGGTGAGTCTAAAACTGAATATGGTCAAATTTTGAAGCAAAAAATAAAAGAGTATAAACTAAAAGAAAGGGTGTTTCTGACTGGAAAGATTACTGATTCTGATAAAATATATTATTATCAAAATTGCCTTGCATTTGTATTTCCATCGTTACGAGAAGGTTTTGGGTTACCAGTTATTGAAGCTATGACTTTTGGGAAACCTGTTTTTCTTTCTACTAAAACATCATTACCGGAAATAGGAGGCGATATATCTTTTTATTGGGAGAATTTTGACGCTAGTTATATGGCCCAGGTTTTTGAGGGTGGAATGTCTAGATTTGAAAGAAATAAGAATGCATATGTTACTGCCTACAAAAAACATTCTAAAGAATTTACTTGGGAAAATGCAGCTAAAAAATATATAGAAGTTTATAAAAGTATTCTAAGAAATTCAGGTTAATGTTGCTAGATTTTAAGATACAAGTTTTCTTCCGTTTTTAAAATATGCTCTTGTTATTCTTTTCTAGATGTTTAATTGAGGTTTAAATTAGTTTTATTGACTATTTTTTTCCTTTCATCTTTCTAATTTGATTCTTTAAAATCATAATAAAACGAATGATTAGATTTTTTTTCATCCGTTTCACTTCCTTTTGAAGTTTGCTAATTTCAATTTTTGTAAGCTGTAGTTCATTTAATAAATATGTATTTTGGTTTTCATTAATAGCTAAGCTTTCAAAATTTATATAAAGATGGTTTAATCTGTTTTTTATGATTGACCCGATTGCATAGAATGACAGCTTTTCTTGAACATAGTGTTGTGCATTTTTTGCTTTTTCTTTTCTGAGATCAGCATTTTCATATACTTCCTTTAGTTTCTTAATTGTATCTTCCATCATAGGGTTACCCCACAACGTTTTAGGTCCAAAATTAGCATCTGGATTTTCAATTAAACCAAGTTCATAATCTACTAAAAAACTATTATTCTCATTCATAAACTGGGTGTTGCCAGAATAATTGGTTGCTATTGTCGCTTTACTTAGACACATAGCTTCTGCCAAGGTTAATCCAAAACCTTCAGAATGATGCATAGAGACATAGCAATCACAGTTATTTATTAAATGGTTTATTTCATTTCTGTCGAGATCGAAATCAATAATTGTTATGTTCTTTTGATTTGCCCTAGCTTGGTATAATTTTCTTTCAGCATTCTTAAAATGTTTCGCCCCATTCGTTTTGATCACAAGTTCAACATCTTGATTGTTACCAAAAGCTTTTATGAATGCTTCAATAAGAAAAAAAGGGTTTTTTCTTTCAATAGAGCTATGATAACTAAATATAAAAAGATAGCTAAATTTATTTTCATTAAAAAAAATCGTTGGATTTTGGTTTTGTATAGACTTAAGATTTACCTCTATTGGATGCGGGACTACAATGATATCTCCATTAAAAATTTTTTTAAATAATTTTTGACAATATGAAGAAGCAGTCCATATTTCGTTAAATAGAGTAACATTTTTTTTTAATTTTTCTGGAAGGTATTCAGATTCCCACATTAAAAAAAGAATGGTATACTTATCTCGGAAAAATTCAGGATTAATAACTCTAAAAAAATCATCTAGATCATTAGAGGATATTTGAACTAAATTAACGGAGTATTTAAAACTATATTCATAATCAATATCTTGCTTAACCTTTTCAAAATTGATTATGTTTAGAGGTATGTTGGTTTTTCTTGCTGCGTGTATGTTTAGTCTTACTGCTTCTCCCAAGCCGAATAAACCTTCGGTATATCCTATAATATTAAGTCCTGGACTCTGGTGATTCATGTATGGTAGGTTTAATTAACTTCTAATGATTGTAGAGAAACTAAATCATTGTAGGTGCCATTCATTTTTAATAATTCTTCGTGCGTTCCTTGCTCCATAATTTGTCCTTTTTTCATGACTACTATAAGATCCGCATTCTGAATAGTTGAAAGTCTATGAGCTATTACTATCGAAGTTCTGTTTTCCATCATGTTTTCCAGACCGACTTGCACTTGTTTTTCTGATTCGGTATCTAATGAGGATGTTGCTTCATCGAGAATCATTATTGGTGGGTTTTTCATCACAGCACGCGAAATAGCAATACGTTGTCTTTGCCCGCCAGAAAGTAAAACACCTCCATCTCCTACATTGTTTTGATATTTGTTAGGGAATTCTGAAATGAAATTATGGGCATTTGCCACCTTTGCTGCAGCTTTTATTTCTTCTTCATTAGCATTGTCTACACCTAGCGATATATTGTTTGATATTGTATCATTGAAAAGGATAGAATCCTGTGCTACGATGCCCATTTGCTCTCTCAAGGATTTTGTAGTTACATCCTTAATATTTATACCATCAAAAGTAATACTCCCTTCATTGACATCATAAAAACGGGTTACTAAATTAGCAAGAGTAGATTTACCGCTACCAGATTCACCAACTAAGGCAACTGTTTTACCTTTAGGGACAGTAAGATTGAAATTTTTTAAGACATAATCATCTTTATATTTAAAAGAGATGTTATTAAATTTTATTTCACTTTGAAATTCAGTAATTACTGTAGCATTTGGTTTATCCTTTAAAGGATTTTCTGCATCAAGAATAAAAGCAACCCTTTCATACGCTGCATTCCCGCCTTGTAGTGCATGATTAGCTTTGGTAATGGCCTTTGCTGGGGTTAAAATTTGATAGGCAAGTCCCATATATGCAATAAAGGCTCCCCCACTTAAGGATTGTTCAACAAGTACTAAAGATCCTCCGTATATAAGTAGAACAGAAATTACTAAAATTCCAAGAAACTCACTTGCAGGAGCAGCCAAGCTCATTTTTTTTCCAATAGAGTTGTTTAAGGAATTTATATGTTCTGTAAAGTCTTTGAACTTTTTTGTAAAATGATTTTCTGAGGTAAAGTTTTTAATAATTCTGATACCTCCTAACGTTTCTTCTATATTAGATAATAGATGTCCTTCTAAAGCGAATATATCTCCAGATTGACTTTTGATGCTCTTACCTAATTTAGAAATTAAGAATCCGGAAATAGGAATGAAAAAGAAGACGAATAGGGTTAATTTCCAACTTATAGCAAGCATGGCGGCTAACGTAAAGACAATAGTCAGAGGTTCTCTAATCATCATTAAAATACTCATAAAAGATACTTTAATGGTGTTAATATCTGTAGTCATTCTGGCGATGAGGTCACCTTTTCGTTCATTAGAAAAGAAACCTACATTTAGACTGATAACTTTATGATATACATCTTGTCTTAAATCTTTTAGAATTCCATTATTTAGGTACGTCATATATACAATAGATAGATAACTAAATAAGTTTTTTAGTAAAAATGTACTTAAAACAAATCCAACAATAATTATTAAGGTGATTAGTGGACCATTAGTTTCTCTCGTAGTGGTTATGAAGTAATTAAGATAATTTTCTAGGTAGTCCAAGTCAAAGTCTTTAAAACCTTTGAAAACCGGCTTTTCCTTAAGTTTTTCTCCTTCTTGAAAAAGTACTTTGATCATCGGTAGTAAAGATAGCATCGAAATTGAAGAAAAAAGAGCATATAAAACGTTGAAAAAAATACTCAAACCCTGAAATTTTTTATAAGGGATAAGGTATTTTAGAAATCTTTTAAAATTTTTCATGTATTTAAAATATTGTTTTTACTTTTTTTTTCATTATCGTACTCTTTTGTTTTCATTCTAATCAGTTTGTTTTTTAAATTCCGACAACATATTTCTTTAATACGTTATATATTGTTTTTTTATTGTATTCGTTTTTAGGATACGATAAAAATAAAACACTTTCTAGTTATGAATTAAAAGGCTAAAAAGAGTTTCTTATTTTAGCGTATATTGTAAATGTCAAAAATTTGAAAGAGTTACTTCGTAAATAATTATTTGTTTAGTTTTTTGCAGTTAACTCAGCTATTTTTACAATTACAGCTACTGCCTTGATCATACTTTCTACGGGTACGTACTCATATCTTCCATGAAAATTATGTCCGCCAGCAAATATATTAGGACAGGGTAGTCCCATATAGCTTAATTGTGAGCCATCTGTACCACCACGAATTGGTTTAATAAGAGGAGTAATGCCTAACTCTTTCATGGCTTCTTCTGCAATATCTACAATATGCATAACAGGTGCTACCTTTTCTCTCATATTGTAGTACTGATCTTTGATATCAATAGAGACCGTATCTTTTCCGTATTGTTTGTTCAATTCATTGGTAAGCTTCGTCATCATCTCTTTACGAGCTTCAAAATGCTCTTGGTCGTGATCTCTGATGATGTACTCTAGTTTAGTTTTTTCTACATCTCCAGCCATAGTATGCAAATGAAAAAAACCTTCTCGATCACTGGTGTGCTCCGGAGTTTCTAATCTTGGCAAAGAATTAATAAAGTCCTGAGCGATATACATACTATTGATCATTTTTCCTTTGGCATATCCGGGATGTACAATTTTACCTGTAACGGTTACAACAGCACCTGCAGCATTAAAGTTTTCATACTCCAATTCTCCAACCTGGCTACCATCCATAGTATACGCCCAGGCAGCCCCAAACTTATCAACATCAAATTTGTGTGCTCCTCGACCAATTTCCTCATCAGGTGTAAATCCAACACGTATTTTTCCATGTTTGATTTCGGGATGTTGAATAAGGTACTCCATGGCAGAAACGATCTCAGCAATACCTGCTTTGTCATCAGCTCCCAGTAGCGTGGTTCCGTCTGTTGTGATTAATGTTTGCCCCTTATATTGCTTTAGGTCTTCAAAATAATCAGGAGATAAAATTATATTTTCTTTTTCATTTAGAATGATATCCTTGCCATTGTATGCTTCGATGACCTGAGGATTTACATTAGCTCCAGTAAAATCTGGGGTCGTGTCAAAATGCGAAATAAAACCAATGGTAGGGACTTCATTACTAACATTAGAAGGTAATGTCGCCATGATATAGGCGTTTTCATCAATAGTTACTTCATGCAGACCAATCGATTTTAACTCTTCTACTAGCTTGTTTGCTAAATCCCATTGTTTTTCAGAACTAGGAGTCGTATCACTGTTGGGGTCACTTTCGGTATCTATAGTTACGTAACCTATAAATCTATCAATAATGTGTTTTTTTGGAATCATAGCGATGTGTGTTTTTTTCAACCTGAAGATTTCAAAAATACACATTCATAGACTTTTATTAGAACCTCTTAAGACTTATTTTTGCCTCTCAAAAGAATCACTCCAATGTATAAAACATTAGTTCGACCCATTTTATTTAAGTTCGACCCGGAAAAAGTTCATCATTTTACATTTGGTTTTATAAAATTTATTTCTAAAATCCCTTTTGTTTCATCGTTAATTCGTACTGGATATCAGATAAATAGGATTGCTTTGGAGAGAGAGGTTTTTGGGCTCATTTTTAAAAACCCTGTGGGATTGGCTGCTGGATTTGATAAAAATGCAATTTTATATAATGAATTAGCAGATTTTGGTTTTGGTTTTATTGAAATCGGTACGGTTACTCCAAAAGCTCAGGAAGGTAATCCTAAAAAAAGATTATTCCGATTAAAAGAGGATTCTGGGATTATTAATAGAATGGGTTTTAATAATAAAGGTCTTGAGTCAGCAATAGCGCAATTAAAAAAGAACAGAGGTAAGCTTATAATCGGTGGTAACATAGGGAAAAATACGGATACAAAACCAGAGGACTATACAAAGGATTACCTTACTTGTTTTAATGCATTACACCCGTATGTGGATTATTTTGTGTTAAACGTTAGTTGTCCTAATGTGGGAAGTCACGCAAAACTTAATGATAAGGAGTATCTAGAAGAGCTAATTAGAACAGTGCAAAAAGCAAATAATACATTTGCAATACAAAGACCCATTGTGTTAAAAATAGCCCCAGATCTGAATACAATACAGTTAGATGAAATTGTAGAATTGGTAAGGATAACAAAATTAGATGGAGTGATTGCCAGTAATACTTCAACCAGCAGAGATAGTTTGAAAACTTCTGCAAAAAAGTTGACAGCCATTGGTAATGGAGGACTAAGTGGGGTGCCAATTAAGGATAAAAGTACAAAGGTTATAAAATATCTATCAAAAAAAAGTAAAAATGCTTTTCCTATCATTGGAGTAGGTGGTATTCATGCTGCTGCCGATGCTGTGGAGAAATTAGAAGCGGGCGCAAGTTTGGTTCAACTATATACTGGTTTTATTTATGAAGGACCTAAACTGATAAAGGATATTAATAAACTCGTAATTAAAAAAGGGTTGTAAACGATCTCAAAATCTATGAATTTTGAAATTTTATCCACTTTTATAATTGCTACATCAGCTTTAGCAATTTCTCCTGGCCCTGATAATATTTATGTACTTATGCAGAGTATTGTCAATGGAAAAAAGTATGGGCTTGTTACCGTAGCGGGTCTGATGTCAGGATGTATAGTGCATACTACATTGGTTGCCTTTGGAGTATCTACCATAATTAAACAAAGTGAATTACTTTTTTTTATAATTAAATTATTGGGTGCCATATATCTTTTCTTTTTAGCTTATAGGGTGTGGAAAAGTAACCCATCTATACAGCTCTCTAATAGTACACTAGGTAAGAAGAGTTTAGGGCAATTGTTCAAACAAGGCTTTATCATGAATGTTTTAAATCCCAAAGTTTCAATATTCTTTTTAGCTTTTTTTCCTGGATTTCTATTTAGTAATGAGTTAAGTACGATAACACAGTTTTATGTTTTAGGGTTTCTGTTTATTGTAGTGTCTTTTTTTATTTTTGGAGGCATAGCAATGATGGCTGGATATATTGCTGATCGTGTTAAAAGTAATGCCAAAGTGGGAGTGTTTTTAAAATGGTTGCAAATTATTGTCTTTGTCGGAATTGGTGTTTTTATCCTATTTTCTGAAAAATAATTATATTTTTATGCTCTTAATTGAATTTCTTTTAGATAACCGCTGGTAAATGGTAGAAAAAGTAAAAATCATTGAATGTCCTAGAGATGCCATGCAAGGTATTAAAGATTTTATCCCAACAGAAAAGAAAGTTCAGTATATTCAATCTTTACTACGTTGTGGCTTTGATACCATAGATTTTGGAAGCTTCGTGTCTCCCAAAGCGATTCCGCAAATGGTCGATACAGCGGCGGTCTTGTCCAAATTAGATTTATCAACAACAGAAAGTAAGTTATTGGCTATAATTGCAAATCTTCGAGGGGCAAATGATGCGGTTCAGCATAACCAAATTGATTATTTGGGATATCCTTTTTCAATTTCTGAGAATTTCCAAATGCGAAATACTCATAAAACCATCGCAGAATCCGTAGCAACCCTGCAGGAAATTCTTAATATAGCAGATAAATATAATAAAAAGGTAGTTGCATATCTCTCTATGGGATTTGGAAACCCTTATGGAGATCCGTGGAATGTTGAAATTGTTGGAGATTGGACAGAGAAGCTTAGTACGATGGGGGTGAAGATTTTATCACTATCCGATACCGTTGGTACATCAAATCCTGAAACGATAGCGTATTTGTATGCCAACCTCATTCCAAAATATCCTGAAATAGAATTTGGTGCTCACTTACATACCACACCTACTACCTGGTATGAAAAAGTAGATGCAGCTTATAAAGCTGGTTGTAGAAGGTTCGATGGAGCCATACAAGGATTTGGTGGATGCCCAATGGCAAAAGACGAATTAACCGGTAATATGCCAACCGAACGTATGCTGTCGTATTTTACAACGGCAAAAGTAGATACAAATATAAAGACAATGAGCTTTGAGGCTTCACATAATGAAGCTACCAAAATATTTACAAAGTACCATTAAATAGATAGATCAATAGAAATGAAAAACGTGTTAAAAAAAGTAGGATTATTATTGTTAGTAGTGCTGGTAGTTATGCAATTTGTAAGACCAGATAAAAATGAAGCAGGTTACGAATCCGTTGCTTATTTTGAAAATGAAGCAAAACCAACTCCGGAAATAAAGGAAATACTAAAAAGCAACTGTTACGACTGTCATAGCAATCAAACTGTATATCCCTGGTATGCTGAAATAGCACCTGTCTCTTATTGGTTAGCTGATCATGTAGAGGAAGGAAAAGAACATTTTAATATGTCTGATTGGGAACAGTACTCTGTCAAAAAGAAAGATCATAAGCTAGAGGAACTCATTGAAGAAGTAGAGGAAGGAGAAATGCCACTTTCATCCTATACATGGATTCACGGAAACCTGAACAAAGAAGAAATGGAAAAACTTATCAATTGGACAAAAGGGCTTAGAAAAAATTATTCTTCTAAGTAAATAGCACAAATAATCGTCTGGTTTAACGTGCAATATTCAGAACAATAAGTGGTTAGGGTTTTTATAAGTATCTAAGCCTTGTTTTCTTGTTGTTTACGTAATTGTTAAATCTTTAAGTTTATTTAGATTTAATATAAATAAAATTTGTGAAATATGTTTTGATACATATATTTGCACTCATAGAAACTAACTATTTATATTAAGTCTAAATAAAACATAATGATGATAAAAAATCTAACGAGAATTATATGTGTATCAGCAGCCATTGTTTTGGGTTCGTGTTCTTCCGATGATGATGCTACACCAATTGTTCAGATAGAAGCGCCAGCTACTTACGAATTTGAACGTGATGGAGAAAGTACAGTAAGTTTTAGTGGGCAAACTACCAGAATTGCAATGGCAGAAGTTATTGTTAGTGAACTTACTAATAATACAAACACCGAAACGACTATCGATGGTATGTTTGATCATCAGGAAAACAACAATGATTTTGACGATGCTGATTTGAACGCCTCCGATAAAAATGTACGTAGTAAAACCGCAGCCAGCACAGATTATTTTGCCGCAAATACTACAGACGCTGCAGCTATTAAAGCAGATTTTGATGGATGGATTAAGAATCAGGTAGATGAGGTCTTTCCTAATTGGGCTGTGATGGCCACTGCAGGTAATCCGGGAGTTTTGCAAGAAGGGGGAGCTGATGGGGCTAACAGATATGTAAATGCCAAAGGTTTAGAATACAATCAGGTATTCGCAAAAAGTTTAATAGGAGCTTTAATGACTGATCAGGCCTTAAATAATTATCTGGGAACTGCCGTTTTAGATGAAGCTGATAATATAGCTAATAATGATAGCGATATAGTAGCTGAAGGAAAACCATATACTACTATGGAACATAAATGGGATGAAGCCTATGGGTATTTATATGGTACTTCAGTAAACCCTGCAAACCCGAATACTTCTATTGGGCAAGATGATAATTTTCTAAATAAATACATAGGTAGAGTGGATGGAGATACAGATTTTGAAGGTATCGCAGCAGAAATCTACAATGCATTCAAATTAGGAAGAGCAGCAATTGTTGCAAAAAATTATACCGTTCGTGATCAGCAAGCTGTAATTATTAGAGAAAAAATATCTGAAATTATCGCCATAAGAGCGGTATATTATTTACAACAAGGCAAAACTAAGTTAGAGGCGAGCACAATTGATTATGCAAGTGCATTTCACGATCTCTCTGAAGGGTTTGGGTTTGTTTATAGTTTACAGTTTACCAGAAGATCGGATAGCAATGCTGCTTATTTTACAAGAACAGAGGTGCTGGATTTAATTAATACGCTAATGGAAGGTGCTAATGGCCTTTGGGATGTAACACCTGCTACTTTACAAACGATATCAGAAACTATTGCATCCAGATTTGATTTTACAGTAGAGCAGGCTGGTAGCTAAAAATTAAACAAAAGATAAAGTGACAAAAAAAAGAGGACGGAAGTTATATCATTCCCACCTCTTTTTTTACATTTGCAAAGATTTATTAAGAATAAATAAAAATAAGATGAAGAAGTATCGGTTTCTAATAGTTGTTTTGGTTCTTGTTATTGCTTCGTGTTCATCAAGCGATGATGGAACAGGAGCAACTGATAATTTTGATAGAAAAGCTATGTTGGAGAATATAGCAGATCATATTATTATTCCTGCATATCAAAATTTTTCTGCCGATATGGTGAACCTGAAAACAGCAACTTCTAATTTTGTAAACACTACAGAGGAGGCTAGTTTGGTTTCTTTAAGAGAAGCATGGTCTGCAGCATATATTTCTTGGCAGTCAGTAAGTATGTTTGAAATAGGAAAGGCAGAAGATTTGTTGTACAGAGATTTTTTAAATGTATATCCTGTGGATGTCAACAGTATTGAGAATAATATTTCTTCAGGAGGTTATGACCTTACTTTGGTGTCTCTACAAGATGAACAGGGATTTGGAGCTCTAGATTATTTACTTAATGGTCTATCTGATACTGACGCTTCGATTGTTGATTTTTATACCGATCCTTCCAATGGGAATGATTACAAAAAATACATAACGGATGTCGTGGATAGGATGAATGATCTGACCTCTCAGGTAGTAAATGATTGGACAGCAAGATATAGAGATACTTTTGTAAACAATAGTGGGTCGTCTGCAACCAGTTCATTGGATAAGTTGGTAAATGATTTTATATTCCATTACGAAAAGCATTTGCGTGCAGGTAAGATAGGTATTCCGGCGGGTGTTTTTTCTGGTACTCCTTTGGATGATAGAGTAGAGGCACGCTATAAGGGGGACTTGTCTAAAACACTATTTGATGCCAATCTCGATGCATTACAAGATTTTTTTAATGGGAAACATTTTGATGGTATTCGTACTGGAGAAAGTTTAAAAACCTATTTAGATTTTCTGAATACGATTAAGGGTGAAGAAGATCTAAGCACGTTAATAAATAGCCAGTTTAATGTGGCGAGAACTACGGCAAGTAACTTAAATGACGATTTTTCTGTACAAGTTAGAACAAATAATAATCTTATGTTGAATACGTATGACGAACTTCAAAAAAATGTGGTTTTTCTAAAAGTAGATATGCTTCAGGCTATATCAGTAAATGTTGATTTTGTTGATGCTGATGGGGATTAAATTTATTGTAAACATTGCATGAATGACCATCTAATTACATATTTTAAAAAGAATACAGAGGCTGCACCACTTGCAGTCTTTCGTATTTTTTTTGGTGTAATGATGTTGATTAGCATCATTCGTTTTTGGAGTTATGGTTGGATAGAAAAATTATATATCAAGCCTTCTTTTTTCTTTTCTTATTATGGTTTTGATTTTATCAAACCTATAGGTATCTATACTTATTTTATTTTTACCCTATGTGGTGTTTCTTCCATATTTATAGCTATTGGATTTAAATATAGAATCGCTATAATAACATTTTTTCTGAGTTTTACTTATATAGAATTAATGGATAAGACTACCTATCTCAATCATTATTATTTTATAAGTATCCTGAGTTTTTTACTTATTTTTTTACCAGCGAATGCGTATTATTCTTTAGATGCCAAAATAAAAAAACGGTCTTTCCAGAGAATTCCTGTCTGGACAATTGATACGATAAAATTATTATTAGCGATTGTCTATTTCTACGCGGGTTTAGCTAAGCTAAATTCTGATTGGTTACTAAAGGCAATGCCTCTTAAAATTTGGTTGCCGTCCAAATACGATATACCCTTAATTGGAAATTTAATGCAACAAGAATGGGTGCATTATGCATTTAGCTTTACGGGTGCGATTTATGATTTAATGATTCCATTTTTGTTGTTATACAAAAGAACCAGAATTTTTGCTTTTGTGATGGTAGTTGTGTTTCATGCTTTTACAAGAGTGCTTTTTCCTATAGGAATGTTTCCATATGTTATGATTATTGGGGCATTAATGTTTTTCGATCATACTATTCATCATAAGATATTACATTTTATCTCCAGAATATGTAGCATTGATAAAACATATTTTGATTCAAAAAATGTTTTAAAATTAAGCCGTACTAGAACCAAAATTGTAACTTCAGTATTAGGATTTTTTTTCGTAATTCAATTACTTTTGCCATTTCGATATGTGTTGTATCCGGGAGAATTGTTTTGGACTGAAGAAGGGTACCGTTTTTCTTGGAGAGTAATGTTAATGGAAAAAGCTGGGTATGCCAATTTTAAGATTGTAGATAAAGAAACAGGAACGAGGTTTTATGTAGATAATGATGATTTTCTTACGCCTTTTCAACAAAAACAGATGGCTACGCAGCCTGACTTCATTCTGGAATACGCTCACTATCTTAAAACACATTTTGAAAATCAAGGACATAAAAACATCCAAGTATTTGTAGAAAGTTATGTCGCGCTTAATGGAAGATTGAGCAGTCAATATATTGATCCTAATGTGGATCTAGGAAAACAAAAAGAGTCATTTAAACATAAAATGTGGATTATTCCATTTAAAGATGAGATTAAGGGATTGTAACGTAGTTATCTTTTTTTTATTGATAACTACAATCATTTCGGCGCAGTATACAATTAAAGGAGTTGTAAAAAATCAAAAAAACCAACCTGTCCAAGGCGCGGAGGTATACAACAGAACTACGGGAGAGCAAACCATCACAAGAGGTGATGGAGTTTTTGAGTTTGTAGATATACCGGCTGGTCAGTATTTTCTTGCTGTATTCAGTTTTGATTATGTGATTTTGGAAGAACAATTCACAGTAACTAATGATATCGATGTAAATCTGGTTCTAACTCCGTTAGGAGAACAATTGTCTGAAGTAGTTGTAACGCAACGACGAGAGAAAGTATTTGGGCTTAAGCAGCTAAAACCCGTAGAAGGTACTGCAATTTATGCAGGTAAGAAAAGTGAAGTAGTATTGCTAAGCAATGTTCAGGGAAATTTGGCTTCCAACAATGCCCGTCAAATTTACGCACAAGTAGCGGGATTAAATATTTACGAAAATAGTTCGGGAGGACTACAACTTAATATTGGAGGTAGAGGGCTAGACCCTAATCGTACGGCTAATTTCAATACACGACAAAATGGATATGATATAAGTGCGGATGTATTGGGATATCCAGAAAGTTACTACACGCCACCTGCAGAAGCGATTGAAGAAATACAAGTAGTTCGTGGAGCAGCTTCTTTACAGTATGGAACGCAGTTTGGAGGATTGCTAAACTTTAAAATGAAGAGGCCAAATCCAAATAAAAAGATAGAACTAATTTCTCGTCAGACCTTGGGTTCTTATAATCTTTTTACGAGTTTCAACAGTTTGGGAGGCACCATCGGGAAATATAGTTATTACACCTATTTTAATTATAAAAAAGGCGATGGCTTTAGAGCCAATTCTGAATTTGATTCTAAGAATGCTTATTTTCATTTAGGATACCAGTTGTCTGACCGAACAAAGTTGACAGGAGAATTTACATATTTAGATTATTTAGCAAAACAACCAGGAGGTTTAACGGATACCCAATTCAATTTAGATCCAACATTCACTAATAGAACTAGAAATTGGTTTGATGTAAACTGGAAGTTATTTGCCCTGAAGCTTACACATGAGTTTTCTGATAAAACTGATTTTAGCTTTAACTTATTTGGACTAGATGCTTCGAGATCTGCCGTTGGTTTTAGAGGAATTCCTGGTAGTCTTAATACAAACCCTATTACCGATGTAGATGAAGTAGATGGATCCGGTAATTTTGTAAACTCCAGAGACCTCATTGTCGATAATTTTAGGAATTGGGGTGCAGAAACGCGATTACTTACTAGATATGAATTATGGGATGAAGAGTCTGTGTTTCTTATCGGTTCAAAGTTTTATAAGGCTTCTAATGATTCAAGACAAGGGTCTGGAGGTCTTGGAACGGGGCCTGACTTTACTTTTCAAGATGAAGATTTTCCCGATTATCCCAATCAATCTTCTTTTGATTTTCCTAATCTTAATTTGGCTCTTTTTGGTGAAAATATATTCAAGTTATCTCATAAGTTTTCAGTAACTCCCGGATTTAGATTCGAATATATTAAAACTGAGAGCGAAGGAGCTTTTAATGACGTAGTTTTTGATAATGCTGGAAATCCTATCGCTAATAATAAAGAAACAGATAACAGAGAATTGGATCGGTCTTTTTTTCTTTTTGGAATAGGATCAAGCTATAAATTCAATAACTCTCTAGAGGGATATGCTAACATTTCACAGAACTACCGATCAATCACTTTTAGCGACATAAGAGTGGTAAGTCCAACATTTAGAGTTGATCCTAATATTGGAGACGAAGAAGGTTTTACTGCGGATATTGGAATACGTGGCAGAGTAAACAATGCGGTGTCCTATGATATAAGCTTTTTTGGATTAGTGTATAACGATCGAATTGGAATTGTGTTCAATGATAGAGCAGAGCGCGTAAGAGGAAATATAGGAGATGCATTTATATATGGTGTAGAGAGTTTTGTAGATTGGAATATTTGGAGCACATTCTCAGGAGATAATGAAAACTATAGGTTAAACTTGTTTGCTAACACTTCTTTTACTACTTCAGAATACACATCATCCGACCTTTCCGGAGTCGAAGGAAACAAAGTTGAATTTATACCAGAGGTTAACCTGAAAACGGGACTGAAATTTGGTTACAAAAACTTCCTTGCAAATATTCAATATACCTATCTTTCAGAGCAATTTACAGACGTTTCTAATGCAGCTGCTGCATTAGACGGCGATAGTAGAAATGGTATTATAGGAGAAATACCCTCCTATTCAATTGTGGACATATCATTATCCTATACCTATAAAATGTTTAAACTGGAAACAGGTATCAACAATTTATTAGATGAACGTTATTTTACACAAAGAGCTACAGGCTATCCAGGTCCAGGAATTATTCCTTCCGACCCGCTAACTTGGTATGCTACCTTACAATTTAAATGGTAGTTTATATAACTTTTAACTTTTGTTTACTTATATAATTAACTTTTGTTCAATGGATGGTTTTGGATTTAATTAATAGTTTTGAAAAAAACACGTTATGAAAGAGTTCGAGGGATATGATACCATGATGGCAGCATACTATAATACTACTCATGCTTTGGTTTTACCCCTTTCTTCTTGGGAATTTTATGGAGAGCATAATTGGTTTTTGAATAGTTTTAAAAATGATCTAGATTCATTACATAAGATTACCAAAAGGTGGGATTTTGATAATAATTATTATAATGAGTTGGTATATAAAAAGTCAGTAATTGTTATTACCAATGTCGATCTTAAAATTGTATACGCTAGTCACAACATTGAAAAAATGAGTGGATATACACCTGAAGAGGTGATAGGAAATTCTCCAAAAATGTTTCAAGGGGAGCAAACGGATCTAAGAGCATCTAACATTATCAGAAAAGCAGTTGATAACCAAGAATCTTTTGAGGTCTCTATTGTTAATTATAAGAAAGATAAATCAACATATTTATGTCATATTAAAGGATTCCCTGTTCGTGATAAACGAGGAAAACTAGTAAACTATATAGCTTTCGAACAGGCTGCATAATTGTAGGATTAGTATGCTATCGTTACCTTCACATTTTTGAGTAGTTTGGTTTTTAGAATCCACACCATTTTTTTTAACTCTGTAAACTATCGTTTGTTAGTTTGTTAATCTGTTGTTAAACATTATTATCAACTGTAACAAAGCTTGATCTCTATTCGTCATATAAATATAAATCAATAAAAAACGAATAGAATGAAAAAATTAAGTGTTATGCTGTTAGCAGCAGCATTTGCAATCAGTAGTTTGGCAAGTGCAAGTACAAAATCAACAGAACCGGAAACTAATTTTACCAAAGAAATTAAAGAGTTATTAAAAAAGCCTTCGTTCAAAGTTAACGATGAAATCGAAGCGAGTGTTACCTTTACCTTAAATGACGAAGGTGAGATTGTAGTGCTTTCTGTCGACTCTGATAGTGATGTAGTAAAGGGCTTTATTAAAAGTAGATTAAACTATCAGAAAATCAAAACAAAGTTTGATACTGGTATTAAATTTTATACAATGCCGGTTCGTTTAGTAGCGTCGTAACGTATAGTTTTATGAAAAGAACAATCCCGGATTCATCACCCGGGATTTTTTATGCAATTTGATCCTTTATTAACATAAAGTCTAATTATAAATTAACTGTATATTTTTTTTCTGTGATTAATGTATACTAACAGTAGCTAAATCAGAATCAGGAAATTTGGAAAAATACTCAGAATTACTTTGTACTCCTGCTTCTTCAAAAATCTTAAGAAAGGATGCTATTTCTAGAATGTATTGATCAGAAAATTCATGATTGGCATCATAAGCTATAGCTGCAGTACTACCAATATTTTTAGCAGCAATATCGGGAGGTCTCGTGTGTAGTTCTATAAGGATTAGACAAACTTGGCAATATACGCCACCCATTTATCAAAACGATGTTTTAAGTTACGTTCTACATTGTTAGTACCCAATAATTTCCCTCTAAACGCAAAAGCTCCTGTAGAGCAGCTTGGAGCATCAAGATTTGATATCTGTTATGATCCAGAAATGTGCGTGCAGATTGTAAGTTTTTTAGAGCTATATTGTAATTTTCTTTTAAAACCTTTTTCCAAAACATCAGGATCGCTAATGTCACTCCATATAACTTTTGTCCATATATCTGCTTGTATCAAACTAGCCCTGGTGACTTTAAGATACCCGTAATTTATCTTAAACTCTTCTGTAACTTCTGATATGTTAGCGTTTTTGTGGAGTACGAGATAGTCAGTAACTTTGTTTTTCAATAAAGCGTACGTCACGGGAACAATAGCAATTCCGTCTAAATGCTTAAATAATTATTCCCGAAATAGCTGTTTTTCCTTTTTTGTTAATACGTATACTTAATTGATGAGTTATTGAGTGATTCTACTCATCCAAATTAAGCATTTATTTTTTGAAGTCGATACCTAGATTTGTTTATTCCCAGATGGTTTGATTTTTTTCTCGGGCATAGGTCCTCTGAGGTGAATAATAAGACCATTCAGGAAATTACGTAGAATTTGATCCCCACACTCCATATACTTTGGGTGATTTTCATTTCTAAAAATGGCTCCAAGCTCACTTTTAGTAACTTTAAAATCAACCAGAGAACAGATTTTTACAATATCATCATCACGTAATTTGTGTGCTACTCGCAATTTCTTAAAAATATCATTGTTCGTTAATCCCATAAAGCAAAGGTACTTTTTTAAATGACATGAGGAAAAAAATATCGTTTCTGTTCCATAACAAATATGTTTATATGATATTTGTAAATGTTAAATTGAATAATTAATGTATAGTAAGGAAGAGAAATTGAGTTTGTTATCCGAAATGATCGAATTTGCAAAGGCTGATAAGAAGATAAAAGATGAAGAGTATAATTTTATTTTGGCAGTAGCTTCGCAATTAGGAATAACAGAACAAGAGATCGGTCATCTTGTACGCAACGAAGCAGAGAAGAAAAGCCTGAAATCAGAATCGGAAAGAATATTACAGTTTCATAGGTTGGTTCTTTTAATGAATGTCGATCAGGAAAACACACCATCTGAATTACATAAAATTAAAGAAATGGGATTACGTATGGGCTTGCGGTCAGAAGCAATAGATGCAGTGTTAAAAGAAATGCATAATCACCCGAATAGAGTAATTCCACCACAGGAATTGATTGCTATCTTCACCAGGTTTTACAATTAAGGTGTTAAAGCCCAGCGAATAAACATGTAGCCTTCAGAATTTTATCGAAGGTTTTTTTATGCGATTTTGTCATTAAAACAAAGAATTTTTGACAAAATGTCATTTATTCAACTCGTAAAAATGACAAAATGTCTCATAAGTAGTAATGGAACTTTAATTGCTATATACTCATTGAATTTGAATTATAGAATAACTTAAAAATATAAAACAATGAGTTTAGTAAAAAAAACAGACAGATTACCATTTATTTTTGAAGACATTTTTAACACGGATTGGTTTGGTGGAATTACAAACGAGAACAAGTTAGGTTTTAGTACTCCAGCTGTAAATGTAAAAGAAAATGACAATAATTTTGTTATCGAACTTGCTGCACCTGGATTGGTAAAAGAAGATTTTAATATAGAATTGGATAATGATGTATTAATAATTTCTTCTGAAGCTAAAAATGAAACCACAGAAGAAAAGGATAGTTACACCAGAAAAGAATTTAGTTACAGTACGTTTAAGCGTTCATTTACCTTGCCGGATACTGTAAACAGCGGTGATATTCAAGCTTCTTATGATAACGGAATTTTATCCGTTACACTTCCGAAAAAGGAAGAGGCTAAAGTACAACCCAAACGATTAATAGAGATTTCATAAGTTGATTTGAAGTTAGAGTTAGTTAATGTTACGAAAACGCCCTTATTAAGAGGGCGTTTTTTTTAGGAATCAATGGTATCAAAATATTTTTTTGATTTATTTTTTAAATACTGTATGAAATTTAATTTTTATTTTGTATCATTATGATATCAAAATGATATTATTATGAATAAAGAAAAAAATATTAAATCGATTAATGGATATGTAATGCTATTGTTTCTTTTATTGTTATTAGTAGGTACAGTTGGGGGAGTTATAATCACAAAGAACTTTCTATTCTTGATCTTTATAATAGCTGTGATTTTTATTATGAAAGGTTTTTTTATAGTAAATCCAAATGGTTCTAAGGTGCTTGTGCTTTTTGGAGATTACAAAGGAACTGTTAGAGAAAATGGATTCTTCTGGGCAAATCCTTTTTACACTAAACAACGAGTTTCATTAAGAGCACGAAATTTCTATAGTGAACGTGTAAAAGTAAACGATAAAATTGGTAATCCAATATTGATTAATGTAATTTTGGTTTGGAAAGTTAGCAATACCTATAAAGCGGCATTTGATGTAGATCTTTATGAGGATTTTGTAAGAGTACAAACAGATGCAGCTGTTAGAAAATTAGCAGGTTCGTATCCTTATGATAATTTCAATGAAGGAGAAGCAGAAGTAACATTACTCTCTGGTTTGGATGAAGTTAATGAAGCATTAGAAACTGAAATAACAGAACGGTTGGCAATCGCCGGAATAGAAGTTATGGAGGCCAGAATAGGATATCTAGCGTATGCACCAGAAATTGCGAATGCCATGCTAAAAAGACAACAGGCAACTGCTATCGTTGCCGCGCGTAAGAAAATAGTCGAAGGAGCTGTAGGAATGGTTGAAGATGCTTTAATTCAGCTTTCTGAAGATAAAATAATTGATTTTGATGACGATAAAAAAGCTTCTATGATAAGTAATTTAATGGTCGTTTTATGTGGAGATAAAGATGTAACTCCCGTAATCAATACAGGAACTTTACATTCTTAATTTATGAGTAAAAAAAAATCATTTGTGCTACGATTATCTCCAGAAACTTTCAAATTGATTGAAAAATGGGCAGATGATGAGTTTCGTAGTGTGAATGGTCAGTTAGAGTGGATGATCCATAAAAGTCTTAAAGATGCCAAGCGACTTAAGCCTAAGCATAAACTTGATAATACAGAATAAAAGATAACAATATTAAAATTAATCATCTTTTGAAAAACATCCTTTTGCTAAGGTTGATTTATAAGTGTTACAGTGTATTTCCGTAATAACAATCTTCCGAAAGTGCTTTAGAATAACTAGTTTTAGTTTTTAGATCCATAATAAGATATGTTTCTTTTTTGAGTTTGATCTCTATACTATTTTGTTTCCAGAATACTTTTATATCTTTTGATTTAAGGTTTTTGATATAACTATACTTGTTTGCAAAAGCAGTGGTAAGCGGTGGTGCATTTCCATTTTTGGTAGCTTCTTTTGGGCTGATTGTAATGGATTCAGGATCAACAACAGAACAAAGAAATCCATCAAAATCAATACCTTGCATATCCTTATTTAAAACATATACCCATATAGAATATTCATCCTCTTCGATCATTAAAGTTCTTCCTGATACAGGGTCAGTAGAGGTAATAAAAATACCATCTACAGTTCTTGGAGATCTTGTTTTTGGTGTGCCAATAGCAAACACACTAGTGAATAGTGATAATAATATTATTTTCATTTGGACGTATTTCATATTTAATTATGACTATTTCAAGTGATATACTTGTAAGTCATAAATCTATAAGCCCAAAAAAATAATGAAAATCCGGATGGCGAGTTTTTTATATTAACAACATATCCGGATGAAATGTGATAATGTGCGAAAATAAGAAATTAATGTACAAGTTCCCTCAATTATCATCTTAAAAATTTGTGAGATTTCCCCTTCGTTTCTTGTCAAAGCTTACAGTATTTTTGAGAAAAGTAATTAATGTGGTGTTTTTTTTAGTTAAAATTTTGAGCGGATACAATGAAAACAGTTTTTTAGCGTTGTTTGTTATTTGTAACTTGACTTTCTGGGGTATGGACAAGGAGATAATAAGGATGATACGAAAGTGTTTATGGATACCCAATTATACGATATTGCTTATTTGATTCAGTTTAGAGACCATTTAAATATGAAGGTGTCCAGCGTATCGGTGGCTTGGCATCTGGATCATAGTCTTAAGGTTATTAATAAAATTCATAATGTGCTTGAGAATTCTGATCCTTCTTTATATGAGAAAAATTTTAGTATAGCACGTATTTTTTCATTTACTTTTAACTACATTCCCAGAAGTCGTGCAAAGTCTCCGGCAGCAGTATTGCCGCCTAAAGTGATTAAAACGGAAGATTTATTAACGCAATTAGAAAATGCAAGAAAAAACTTGTCTAATTTATCAAGTTTAGGTGCTAATGTTAATTTCCTTCATCCTGTTTTTGGCCAGCTGAATAAAAAACAAACTAAACGTTTTTTACAAATACATACCAAACACCATTTGAAAATTATTCGTGATATTTTGGGAAAGGAATAATTTGTAAATTTTCAACGCGAATTAAAGTCGTATTTGTGCAGAGAAACTCTTGGTTTATAAATGACTTTTTTTATCATTTTTCAAGTTTTTTGGTACGTTTTTCTATTTCGATTGCGTGCTTATAAAAATTTCTAAATTTTTCTTGGTTATATTTTGCACGCATTGCCGATAAAACATCAAAAAGAGACAAGCTACACCACTCCCATAGCATAGTATCAAAGTTATACTTGTGCATCTGTTTTTTAACTTCATTTCTAATGTTATAAACCTCTGTTTCCTCGAAACCGTTTTGAAGAAGCCTATCCATAGTCAAAGCATCGTTTTCTTTTGTAAATTCGGTATCAAGATATGGTTCCAGAATCCAATCCCAATTCCAACAATATTCGGATAAAGGGATATTATTTCTTTCTGCAAATATTTTTAACGCTTCTTTTTTGTCGGCTGACATTAAAACAATATCGTTTTTTAAGTGAATTTTTAGGGTACCAACATCAATACAGATAGTATTAATTTCTGTAGCTTTAATTAGTTTTGTTGGATAAACGGTAGAAGGCTCAAAGGGGTAATTAAATATCAATATGGTATTTTCAAGGATTTTTGAATCACCAAGTTTGCAGAGTAGACTACGGCACCTTGGGAGATTATTCTTGAATTTAAATATGTTTTTGAAATACATCAAAATGTGTTATTGGTTTAAAAAAGTAATTGATGAAAACAATCTAGTAATTTCTAAGTTTTCATATATATTGTCTTCGTCTGCTGTTTTATACTCTGGTGATCGCTATGATAATATAACATCTTCCTATCAAATAGTTCCCGCGAGTAATTACCTTCTGTAGTGTTGGCTTTGATACTAAAAACAGAAATAAGAGTAGGTTTTCTTAATAACACTGTTGTTTTTTTAATATTATAAAACATTCTTTTTAGTTTGTTCTAAAACCCAGTTATCTCTTTGCGTTTTCTTCAGGAGAAAAAATCCCAAAAATAAGATAAACACACTAATTAGTATTCCGAGACCTCCCAAGTTTTCTTGTAGATGGTTTTCCATTAACTCTTTTCCAAAAGTATCAGTAATTAGGATAAGGAATCTAATGAGAGACCAACAAATAAGCAATATCGCCCAGGTTTTTAGCACTAGTTTTAAGAGTTTTTCTATTTTTCGTATAAAATATAAAATGAGAATTATTGAGATGGATAGTATTAATGGTACATAACTACCTAATATTGCATATTGAATACCTTTAAACAAAAACAGGGATAAAGACCATGCTAGTATGATAAAATATATTCGACTATTTTTATATAGTTTGGTGCCTTCCATATTAATTATCGGTTACTAATTGTTGTATGACTTCAAAAACAAGTTGCGTAGTGGATGCTATATATTCAAAATTCACTGTGTCAAAAGTATCCTCTTTAGTGTCTTTAAATGGTGAAGTGTCTCCATGTGCATATTCTTCTGTAATTCCGACTGCGGTAAATCCCAAGTCCCTGAATGATTGATGATCTGTAGAGTTTACTTTGGTAATGTGAATCGGAATATTCAATTGATCCGCCTGAATTTTGTACAATTCTTCTATTGCTAAGGTTGGTAGTTCTAGTTCTACTGCTTTGTCGCCATCTTTGTCCCACCCGATTTGATCAAAAGTATGTACAGAATGCACATTAAAATTGTTTTTTGCTAAGTATTTAGCAAATGCACTGCTGCCAACCAGATCTTCTTCTTCCTGATCAAAAAACACAATGATCAAATTTTTATTTCTGGACGGGATCTCTGTTAACTTTTTTATAACTCCATAAAGTACTGCAATGGCAGCCGCATTATCATTGGCTCCCGGACAATTACGAGCGGTGTCATAATGCGCTCCCAATACTATGTATTCGTCAGAGCCTGTTTCGGAAGGTACGATAGTAAATAGGTTCGTTCCATTAAATGGACTGACTAATAAATCAATAAATGGATTTGTATTTGGTTCTTGGTAATGATGTTCTACTGGAGTTAAATTTAATTGTTTGATAATCTCAGAAATATACACTCTTGCGATTAGCTTTTCTTTTTGGGTTGTTCTGCTGTTTATGAAATACTTGGTATTACCTACATTTTCATTTCCGGTAAGAACTGAAACTATGTTGATTTGCGCATCTATCGTTTTTAAGGGTAATTTATTAGCGGTAAGCTCTATTTGGGGAGTAGTATTACAACCAAATAAGATAATTAAAAGAATCTGGAAATAAATTGGCTTTATCATAAAGGTTTATATTATTTCTTGTCGTTATTCGTAAAGATCCATGCAGCGGTTAAAAATAATTAATTACAATTGAAATCTGAACACTATAATTAGATTAGGGACAGTTTTTGATTGGTTAATTTTCTGTATCAACTTTTATTTAGCTGCTCCATTTAATATAAGTCAAAACCATCTACCCAAAAGTCTTTTTCAATTTTTACAAGCGCAAATCCCATTTTTTCATAGAACTTACTTGCAAATTGAGAGGTTCTTACCACGTGCGTTTTTTGTTCTACAACCGTATACCATTTACCAAGGTCCATTCTTAGTAATATTTAGAAACTTTCCATTTTCTAAGCGATATGCACCTCCAAAGCCAACGAACCAGAGTCTATTTACTTGATCTTTATAGATTTTGAAAATTGTGGGTCCTTTATTTTCTTTAGACGTTTGATATTCGATTAATTTTTCTCTATTGAAGGTGTATAAAAAATGTTGATCGGAAACAAACCATATGTTTCCATCTTTATCCTCCGCAATACTTCCTATACCTTTTCCATCTTTAATTCTACCTTCAGTTATATTACTCGTCTTATTTCCTCTTAGATTATATAATCCTTTTTTTGTTGAAACCCACAAATCGCCTTGTTTATCTTCAAATACTTCATTGATGAAATTAGTTTGAATACCAGCTTTAGCAGAGATGTTGATAAGCTTATTATTTGCATATGAAAAGAGACCTGCATTAGTGCTAAACCACATATTCCCGTTATTATCTTCCATAATGTCGTGAACTATCTTTGTACTGGAAACCCCACGAGTTGTATCTATTTTGCCTTCAGGAATTTCAAAAGATGTAAAATGGCTTCCATCAAATACACAAACTCCGTCTATGGTACCAAACCAAATATTCTCCTTAGTATCGGAAGTGATGCACCAAACATCGTGGCTTATTAAACCATCTGATTCGTAATAATTTGTAACGAGTTCTCCATCGATACTACTAACACCTCCTGTATGTGCAAACCATATTTTACCGTCTTTACTTTCTGCAATATCTTTTATTGTTACTCCTTTCCCTGATGTACTCTTAATGCTATTGATTTGAATCAATGATTTACCATCAAATTTCAATAGTCCACTTTCAGTTCCAAACCAAAAATTTCTTTTACTGTCTTGAAAAATAGTTCTTACTACTTGATCAATCTGATTATCAAAATCCAAAAATAGCGATGAGTTTTTAAAACTATTTTTATTTGATTGGATGTGCTCCAAATCTTTTTCTGGAGTTATATTTTGTAATGTATCCTTGCTTCTTTGTCTACTACAAGAATATATGACAAGAGATAGAATAATTACTATTAATAGTTTAATTTTAATTATCATTTTTTTGGACATAACAATTATATAAAAGATGATTTTAATACATATTATGCTTTATTGATAGATTATATTTTGGTCAATCCTCAGAAATCTTAAAACTTATATTTCAAAATGATTCCTATTAACAACCATAAATAACACGTAATAGCTGCCCATTTTAATACTTTTTCAAGTATTGGACTTTTTGGTGCCATCTCTTTATGATGTTTTACATTTTTTCCTTTAAAGAAACCTAAGTAGACTAGAATTCCGGATAAAGCAAAGAGTACAAGATTTAGAAAGAAGGTATAATCTATCTTAAAATGTTCTTTTTCAGTTATATTTTTTGAAGCTACCTCAGGAATCAGGTTTAGTAAATCAAATCCATAGTGTAGCAACAATGAAGTGGCAATAAGTGAGGTAAATAATAAAAACAGTATAAAGAGAGACATTCTCCAGCCGTAATATTTAGCATTTATACGTAAAACAGGGAAGATTACAAGATCACTAAATATAAATGCCATTACTCCTGCAAAACTAACTCCTTTTCCTAAAAGTAATGCAGCAAGGGGGATATTACCCATCGAACCAATAAAGGTTAAAAATGCGGCTATAGGCCCTACAACGACGTGTTCGAGTAATGTTAAAAAATCAAAAGATTCCTGTCCACTGCCTGTATTAATGAATAGTGTTCGAAAGAATGAGTTTGGTACAAAAACGGTTACAATTCCTGCTATTGTAAATCCTACTGTTATATCTTTCCATACCATTTTCCACTCCATAACATACTGTTTTCCAACTTTAGCCCAATTCTCATTTGACTTCAACTTTTCACTTAATGGTGTATGTGTATGCTGCTTTTCTTGTTCAATTTCATTCAATCTGTTTCGAGCATTTTTTATGAGTTTATGTGGGTTAAGGATTCGAATAAGAAACCAGCTTATGAGAATGAGTAGCATTCCGCCGACATATTCACCAACAACAAATTGCCAACCTAAAAATATTGAAATTATAATACCCAGTTCAATAACCAGATTAGTCGAAGCCAGTAAAAATGAAATAGATGAAACGAAACTAGCACCTTTTTGAAATAGTGACTTTGAGGTAGCTAGCGCGGAAAAACTACAGGAACTACTTATAAAGCCAAAAAAAGTACCCAGCAAAACACTTTTCCCATCTTTATCACCCATAATTTTTTGCATCCGTTTTTCAGTAACAAAAATCTGTATTAGGGAGCTCACAATATAACCCAAAATAAAAGCCCAGGTAGCCATCCAGAAAAACCCTAAACTGGTATAAGCGGCTTCACTCCATTTTTGTAGAAATTGATCCATTTAATTCTTATTTATTTTGGATATAGATTTTTCCTTATCTATCCTACAGATCATGTAGAGATAACATATTGGCCGTTAATTTTTATTTTTTGTAAGTATTGAGCTGTTATAAAAATACACAAACTATTTGATTAAAACTCTAACTGCTTGCTGTGATTATGTAGGGCATCTTCATTGATGTACTTTTTTATTTGAAATTAACATAATATTTTTTGGAATGTTCGTTCTGTTATTTTTATATTTGAAAACGGAACGAACGTTCTGTTATTATTAATAATTTAAAAATTTGAAGAATGACTAAATTAAATGGCAAAATAGCCATAGTTACAGGCGGTAATAGTGGTATTGGTTTTGCATCTGCCAAGGAATTTAAAGACCAAGGCGCAAAAGTGATCATTACAGGAAGAAATCCAGAAAAGGTAAAATTAGCAGAACAGGCACTTGGTGTAAAAGGTATTGTAGCAGATGTTAAGAATATTTATGCCATAGAAGACTTGGTTAAACAGGTGAAAAGTGATTATGGAAACGTTGACATTTTATTTGTAAATGCAGGGGTTTTCCAACCTGCTCCAATAGGTCAAATTAGCGAAGAATTGTTTGACAATCAGATTGCAATTAATTTTAAAGGTGCGGTTTTTACGACAGAAAAATTCCTTCCCATTTTAAATGATGGTGCATCAATTATTAATCTATCCTCTATTAATGCGTACACAGGAATGCCTAATACGGCAGTTTATGCTGCCACAAAAGCTGCATTAAATTCCTATACACGTACTGCAGCCACAGAATTAGCTCCAAGAAAAATTCGAATTAATTCTGTAAATCCAGGTCCGATTGCTACACCAATATTTGAAAAAACGGGTTTGGGTGAAGAACAATTGAAAGGTCTTGGTGACGCTATGCAAAATCGTATTCCTTTGAAACGTTATGGAAAACCTGAAGAAATTGCTAAATTGGTTTCTTTTTTAGCATCTGATGATGCTTCTTTTATAACAGGAAGTGAGTACAACATAGATGGAGGTACTAACATTAATCCACTTTTGACTTAATTTTTTTGTAAATATTTGGAATGATAATTCCGAAAAGATATTTTTGTGGAAGCGTATTTTTACGCTTCCATATTTTTTATTATGCCAAGAGTAAAATTATTTGATGAAAATGAAGTGCTAACCAAAGCAATGAATTTATTTTGGAAGCAAGGATATTCAGCAACATCTATACAAGATTTGGTTGTTCATTTAGGTATAAATAGAGCGAGTTTGTATGATACTTTTGGGGATAAGGAAAAACTTTTTAAAAAATCCTTTGCGCTTTACCGTAAGCAAAGTATTGATAAGATTGGTCAATTATTTCAAAAACAGTCAAATGTTAAAGAAGGGTTCTCTGAACTTTTTAATAAAGCAGTAAATGAAGCTTTAATCGATAAGGATAGAAAAGGTTGTTTTGCTGTAAATAATACGACAGAACTTATCCCTAATAATCAAAATTGTCTAGAGGTTTTGTCAAACAATAAGCGTGATTTTGAAAATCTATTTTACGAATATCTAAAAAAAGGCCATAAGAATGGTCAATTAAAGGAATGCATAGATTTACAGTCATTAGCATCTTTTTTATATATAATCTATAATGGTATTCTAGTAGTTGCTAAAATCCAAACTAGTAAAAAAGAACTAATGGCTTCTGTCAATTTAGCCCTGTCTTTATTAAAGTGACAAAATATGATGCAATAGGAATAGTAGTTTAATCAGTACGACTACTTTTATGAGAGAGAGATACTGAATTAAATATTGAAACGGTTCGAGTTTAAACCCGAACCGCTGTTATTTATTCTTTTTTCCATATGTCACAGTACCAAACTATAAACAGTATGGTCAAAGCTCCAATAGTTGAAAAGAATATATATGATAGAGAATATTATTCCTAGCATTGGTTTTTATTAATAACTTGTGCTATATAAACTGCTGTAGTAAAGAAGTTTAGATACAGTTATGTTATCTACTCAGAATCCCAGAATGTTATATATAAGTTTTATAATAACTATATTTTTGTATCCTTTTTCCAGTTAAAGCTTGTTGTGACAATTGATATAAGTGCTAATATCTCTATCGTTAGATGGAAAATATCGTCCATATCTGTTGGAGTTGTGGTGAGTAGGATTAACGGCATAAGACTACCTGCTATTATGTTGATTCTTTTATTGATATGCTGTTTGGTAAAAAGAGATACCAAAAGCATACTAATCGGGATATTGACAATAACAGCACCCAAAAGCATAATTGTTTCCGTAACTTCCATGCCATTGTAGTAGCCTGTAAGTAGCATTTCAAGATGCGATTTTAGAGTCATTTGATGGATATCTCTAAAAATGATATTGAATATGATAAATAACCATAAAGAGAAAAGTTTATATCTTTCATTTTTCCAACTGAGCGTGATTTGTTCCATAATTAAATTTTAAATTGTTTATGTAACAAAATTGCCAAAACGAGCAGAGAGAACCTTGACGCCAATAGTCAATTACTTGACTAAAAAGTTCAATCTATATTGAGAAGGAGAAAGTTTATGTTGCTTTTTAAACGCACGGCTAAGATGTTCCGGAGACTCAAAACCACATTCATAACCAATACTACTTATTGATTTATCTGTAGTTTTAAGAAGATCGGCTACTTTTTTTAATTTGACTTCAAGTCGATATTTGGCAGGAGTTGTATTGAAAGATTCCTTAAACTTTCGCTTAAAGGTAGAAACAGAACAGTTGGTGACAATTGCAAGGTTTTCTATAGATTCAGTCTGTTCAATATGAGCCTCTACCAATTCTTTAAAAGAGAATGCTCTTTCTGAAAACAAGCTCTTGATTATTTGTCGTACATAATCTGAATTGTCAGTTTGAAGAAGAAAAAGAATAATCTCCTTCAATTTTATTTTAAGGATGGACTCTGTAAGCGCATCCTTATTTTCAAAAAACTTTATAATCGTATCAAAATAATGCCTTATAAGTTCTGAAGCGGCAGACTGCACCACAAATTGAGTTATTGGTTTTTCTAATTCTTCCCAAAGCTCAGGTTTTTCATTTTCAAAAACGTTATTCAAAACTTCCCTATTGAAATGCACTATAATTGAACTTAAATTGCCAATGGGTTGATTAGAGAGCATACTTCCCAAGGTTAGTCCACATAAAGAGGTAATGGTATGACCGGTTTTGGCTATAATATTTTCAGATTCAGAAAACACCTGATTATCTCCTTCAATGATATACGCTACACAAGCATCAGAAGGCATGTTTAAGTTTTCTTCTACAGGAGTTTCTAAATTCACCATAGTGAACAATGGGTACTCAAATAGTAATATGCTGTCTTTTCTTTTTATCATTTTTACACGTAACATTTGAAACTATGTTGCCTTTATTCAAGAAAAGGGTAAATTAGTATTAACGTTCTGTTGTAACGGTTATTTATGAGTCTAAAGTTACTCTTTTTCGATTTGATAGAGGCTTTAACAATTTCAGGTAAATTTGTATATCATCAACTCTGTTATAATTATAGTTACGTATTATTTGTTGGCTGACTTTTCATCTCAGGGCTGTATTTGTTTCATATTCCACCTACCATTTTCAAATTCAAAAAGTTTTCTATCGTGAAACCTTGTTTCTCTAAATTCCATGAATTCAATTCGTATAGGGTTAATTGAAAATCCACTCCAGTTTCTCGGTTTGCTTATTTTTTCGTTCTCAGTGATTTTGTCTAGTACTTTTTTGTTGAGTAACTCCAAATCATTAGTTTCTTCACCTTGTTCACAAATTGATGAAACGGCTTTTGAATTTATATTTCTACTGTCAAAATATTTTTTTGCCAGTTTTTCTGAAATTTTACTTGCTGTTCCTTGAATTCTAATTTGACGTTCAGTCGCTGTCCACCAAAAAGTCAATGCAACTCTATGGTTTTTGCTTATTTCTATGCCTTTTCTTGAGTTTAATGGCCCAGTTATAATGAACGAGTCATTTATTATTTCCTTAAAAGAAACAAATCTGGCATTTGGAAAGTTATCAATTCCAATAGTTGATAAACAGACTGCTGTTGGAATCTGAACCTTAGTCAAATTCAACTCTTTATCAAACCATTTTTTGAAAAGCATTATTGGTTGTTCAGTTTTATTCATTTCTTTTATTCAAATAGCCTTAAAAAATTTAATGCAAAATGCGTTTTTCTTATCGTTTGTAGTGTATCATTAGTACGTACTCAATTTAGCAATCAGGTTTTCCAAATGCTGTTTCCACTTATTATAAGAATCTAATTCTTCCAACAATTCTACAATTTCTCTTTTTCCGTTTTATTTGGTTTTTCAATTTCTGCCAGCCTAAAAAGTAAGAAAAAATCTTCAGATTAATCGCTTAGCATAATGAATAATACACACATTGTCTCAAGTTATTTATTCAGTTTTAAACTCAGGACTTTTTATTTGTCTAAAACAAACAGGATTTGGTTTCTGTTTTGGATCGTTAAAAAAATCGTTCACTGCTTGCATTGCACAAGGATTGCTCCAATTTACGGTAGGACCGTGTTTCCAGCCTCTAAAGATTAAATGATGACTATTTTCTAAGTTATTGTTCATTAATGAGGCCCATTTTACTGGCGTTAGTTCGTCATATTCTCCATTTATTAGTAATACAGGAATAATACTTTTTACCGGCAGATTTTCAATATCAGAGACTTTTTTGACACCCCAAATGTTACAAATCTCTTTATCATAAACAGCTGGTGATAATCCTATTACTTGAGGATACCTTAGTGTTTCTGTTTCTATTTTATTTTGAGAGTTGAATGGATATTCTTCTGCGCACCAGACAGATAGTCGCATACCAATACCAGCACCAATACCAGGTTTCTGGAATAGATACGATAGTTGCTCTTTTATGGATGTCAAATCATTGTTCAATAGCTTATTTATTTCAAAAGGAACAGTAGGAATATCGTTAGTTGATGAAGAAGAGAAAACTGTTATCAAATCTGACCCATCTAGATAGAATGTTTCGGTTTTACCATTATTTGGATTTTTCACATCAACTTTAAGCGGATTTTTGGTCTTTTCTGTCAGGTAATCAAAAAATCGATTCTTTATATTAGGGAAAGCACTGTTGCACTTTTGATCATACGCACAATCAGAAAGTAATTTGTTTACTGCTTCCAAAAGGTTTTGCACACTTTCTTCATCATAACTCGCTTCCAAAGGCAGTGGAGAATCCATGACGACGCTTCTAATTTTTTCAGGATAATCGCGCAGCAAAACCTGTCCTATTTTGGTGCTGTAAGACATGGTTAATAAATTGTACTCTTTTATTTTCAGAACTTGGATCAGATCATCGATGTCCGCAGCAACTTCATTAGTGTTATAACGATTGAGGTCTATCCCTTTTTTTACCAGTTTTTCTTTACATTTTGTAGCGGCTTCTTCAAAAATTGAATCGTAGTTTTGTGAATCGAAGCTTGGTAGGTTTGATTTGTAAATTGCACTTGACCATTCTGGGCAATCTAAACTTGGTTTCGCATATTGAGTGCCACGCTGCTCAAACAAAATGAAATCCCGATCGTCAAGATATTTGTAGTATTCCATATACTGAGATGCTCTCATAGAGGTGTAGCCTGGCCCGCCAACAGTGTATAAAATTGGATCGGGTTTTGGATTTTTACTTCTACTTTTAAAAATGTAAACAGGTAATTTTATGGTTTTACCATTTGGTTTGTCTCTGTTCTCCAGAACTTCTAAATAACCAAAAGTAAATTCTTGTTCTTTTGAAATTTTATGAGTTGTTTTCTTGGAAACTGAAAAGGATGGAACAAATTCCTGTAGTGTGTTTTGTGCAGATGTACAGCCAAACACGATACATATTGCAATTGCTAATAGGTTAATTCTCATTATATTTAATTGCTTTTGGTTGCTGTCCAAACAGATAAAAAGTTTCTGTTTAGTGCGTGAGTGGTGCCGTGTATAATACCATCATCATAATAGAAAGTAGTATTATAAGTTCCCGTTCCATCACCTGAAATTAAAGCACCGTAAATAATCCCTAATTGTGTGTTGATATTTGCATTTTTGATATTAACACCTTCACGATAAAAATAACCTTCAAATGAATTATCGGTTGCTTTTGTTATCTCCATGAACGCAAAATTGTCATCTGTTTTATCTTGTGGACTCATATCTAATTTCCACTTTCCAACTAATACGTTTACATCTAAATTCGATGATTTTTTTTGAATATCACTTGAAAGTAATGTTATTAGACAACACGATAGTAAGTATAAAGTTTTCATTTTTTAATATTTTTAAATTTTGAAGTAAACTTATATTTTTGAGTTGAAAAATTCGCTTCAATTAGGAAGTTGACACCAGTTTTTTAAAAATAAGTAGTTCAATTTTGAAACTGACTCTTATATATTTTTTAATTCGTTAGGAGAAATACCAAGTTGTTTTTTTATTGCCCGGTTAAAGGAAGACTTTGAATTAAACCCAGCTTCAAAAGCTAAACTAAGTAACGTATATTTTGAATTATCTGAATCTTTAAGCAATGCCTGAATTTCTTTTACACGATACTCATTTACATAATCATTAAAGCGCTTGTTAAAAACTTCACTAAGAGTTCGCGAAATGAGGTATGGCTTACTATTTACTTCTTCTGCTAAACTATGAAGTGAAAGCTCTGGGTTTTTATAGAGTTTACTATTTTCCATAGTATCTTCTAGTGTTTTGGCGATGCGCTTAAGACGTTGTAAGTCATCCGAACTGGGAACCTGTTTTATTGAGGTTTCCGGGTCATTTCTTCTGGAAAAACCTTCTATTCCTATCCAGTATGTTAAAATTGCCATACCGATAAAGAATGGATAATAATAAAACCTAGTAAAGTAAAAATACGAGCTTTCATTTACCGATTTGTATAGTATTAAGTCAACTAGAAGTACTAATAAAACCAAAGAGAAATAAACTAAAAAGGAATTAATTATTTGCTTGATCCATTTCAGTTTGATGTCGGTGATTTTATACGATTCCTGTATGGAATTTAGCATACTTCGGGATTTATACGCATAATAAATAATAAGAATGCTTGCGATGATATAAATCGTTGCATTGTTCATCCAAACTACATAACCATAATATCCCAACCACGACAAGCTTTCTCTTGTGCCATCCCAATATAAATTTTGAAGTCTTACAAAGACACTAACAAGAATTTGAACAACTACCGGAAGGAAATGAAACCAGTCTTTCTTCTTAAGTTTTAAAGAGGGTTGTGTTTGTGCTTTTGTGTAAAAATATAGTAGTGCACCGTGAATCCAACTTAAATCGATCATGATATAATACCAACCATCATAATAGCCCAGGCCAAATAATCTCATGATTTGTACTAAAAGACGGTAAGAAAGTAGAATTAAAATGGTTGCTAAAATTCGATTAGCGACCTTATTATATTCAGTAGATCTAAATAAAGTAAAACTATAAATAATGCCTTGAATTGAACCAATAGACAAAAGAAGTATGATGAAAACCGTACCTACCTCCATGAAATTTTAAATATTCTGTATGTCATGATAATTAAAGTATTAATAAGGTCGGAGCCGATGTGACAACTTTTTTTGTACCGACGTAGTGAGGAATTTGTAAACCTGTAGCCTCAATAACTTCTGTAAATACAAAAATAGCTTTAGTTCAAGGCTTAGAACCTTAGTATGTTGATAGGTTGTAGCTTTGCTATTACTCTTCTTTTTTTTTCATTATTTCAATTCTTACATTATTTTTTTTAAAGGATTTTAAAGGATAATAATTTTTATCTAATTCTTGTAATTCCATATCACTTAAATTGTAAACATTAGAATAAAACACATAAATTTCATTACCTGAAAAATTCTTAAAAGTCCGCATGTCTCCATTAAGGTCAATATGATCGATTGATGTATCATTTGGAAAAAAGGATGCCGTTTTTATAATAGGTAATTTATGTTGATCCATATAATGAATAGCTTCTTTACGAATTCCCCAATATGATAAATGAGCCAAAGAGGAATCCCACCCTTGTGCAAATGAATCAGGATATACAATAAAGTTACCTAACACTAAACTACCTAACATACCTGAAAAAATAATTTTTTTCATTTTATATTCTTTAATAAGAATAAATGATAATAGCGCAAAAGAAAGATATGAGATTATGTAGTATCTATGTCCCATTGTATTTCTAAGTATTAAACTAGTTGAATAAATTGTGATAGTTGAAAAAATAGAAATAATTAATAAATAATTATATTCTGCCCAATTTATTTTTTTCCTTTTAATGTAAAATGTGATAAGTATAAAAAGCAATAAAACAATTCTTCCAAAATCAGTAAATTGATATCCTAATACGAGAATATTTCTTCCAAAATTTCTCAAAAAATCATTAATTGAGGAGAATTCTAGCGCATTGCCCCATATTTCCAAAGGATGGGAAATTATCCAGCCCTTCGTAAGATATCTCCAAAAGATATACACACAAGCAGGTATCGATGCGATTAAATATGTCAAGATGATTTCTTTTGAAAAAAAATGTTTAAGTTTTTGTTTCTTTATCAAAGTAAATAGTAATATATCAATAATAAACAAACCTGAACAAAGCATCATCCCCCTAAATGTTATAATCCCTAAAAAGGAAAGACCAATTATTTTTAGATAAGTATTATTCCTCATTATTGAATTTAAAGCTAAAAAAAAGAAAAATAATTGAATTATTTCAGGACCTACTAATACAAATTGAGATAATAATGTTGGGTCAGCAATGACAAATATGAAGGCTATTAATTTTAAATATTTTCCTTTAATGAAAAAACAAATAAAATAATATAGTTGAGATAATAATCCAAAAATAAATGGTAACATGATCCAATGAGAAGTGGCTAATGATTTCCCAAATAATTCCCAACTAATTGCTAGTAAGGTTGCAAGAAAAGGAGGATGCCCATTATCAATATAAAGTGGAATAGACTCCCAATTAAATGGGCTCTCTTGAAATAAATGGTCACCTATTTTAGAGCCATAAAGTACATTATCCCAAAACATGCCTATGTCAAGGCTAAATAAAACTATGAAGACACTTAAAGTTAATAAAAAACCTAATTCTCTATATTTCATTTTCTATTTAATTGCCCACGAATTGGTTATATTTGAATTGGTATTCATCCTTCTACTATGTATTCAACTACAACCATTTATAAATGTCTAATTAACGTTTAATTTTACGGTTATTAAATTAAAATTTAAATATAAGAGAAAAATCCTTTAAATAACTGATAGGTCAATGCACTTTATTAAAGAAAAAGTAATACTTACAAAAGTAAATTATGAGTAGTTTAAGAAGTAGCGATCAATTTCAAGGATATTGTTTTCTTTTTCCCGATCTGATAGCCAACTTGCTTTAAAACTGTTTTTTACTAAAGTGGTGATCTGTTTTTTTGAAAGGTGAAGAGCCTTAGCAATTTTCACGTAATTTTCGTTCATATATCCACCAAAATAAGCTGGGTCATCAGAATTAACAGTGACCAACAGATTTTTATCCATCATTTTTACGATAGGGTGCTCTTTTAAATCCTGTATTACTTTTAATTCTAGATTGGACAAAGGACATAGGGTAAGTGGTATTTGTAAATCAACGAGTCTTACCACTAATTTTGGATCATCCAGGCAACGATTCCCATGGTCAATTCGCGTAATTTTTAGTAAATTTAAAGCTTCCCAAATATATTCCGCAGGACCTTCTTCACCAGCATGTGCTACGGTTAGAAATCCTTCTTCGATCGATTTTGTAAAAACCCGTTCAAACTTTGATGGGGGATTGCCCACTTCTGAAGAATCGAGCCCCACAGCACTTATCCAGTCTCTATAAGGTAGTGCTTCTTCTAATGTTTTAAAGGCCGAAACTTCATCCAAATGCCTTAAGAAAGACATAATTAATTTATAGGTGATACCCAGTTTCGATTGTCCATCTTCTAGGGCAGCATGAATTCCGTTGATAACCGTATCAAAAGCGATACCTCGATCTGTATGTGTTTGTGGATCAAAAAATATCTCAACATGTATTACGTTTTGTTCGTGTACTTTAGTAAGATAAGCCCAGGTAAGATCATAAAAGTCCTGTTCTGTGATCAGTACATTAGCTCCTGCATAATAAATATCCAGAAATTCCTGAAGGTTATTAAATTTATAAGCATTTTTTATTTCTGTAATAGAATTATATGGAATCTCTTTTTTATTTCTTTTGGCAATTTCGAACATCAATTCAGGTTCAAAAGTTCCTTCTATATGTAAATGAAGTTCTGCTTTGGGAATGCCTTCTATGAATTTCTCTATGGATATCATATATATTAATTTTGCGTTCTTTTTTATCTGGAAAATACCTCAATAAGCCAGGTGTGTGACTGTTGGAAGTGATTATACGTCTTAAGTCTTTTATAAGAGTTACACTTTCTGATCTTGTACTTTAGCCTGTAACATTTTGATTTCATCGCGTAATCTGGCAGCAGTCATAAAATCAAGTTCTTTTGCTGCTTTCTCCATTTCTTTTCGTACGTTGCGGATACGAGTTTCTAACTGATCTTTAGTGAAATAAGCTGTTTCTTCTTCGGCTGCTTTTAGTGTCGGAGCCGTTTCAAACTGATAAGGCTCTACTTTTTTACCAGCCAACGCATTATCTAAGGATTTTTTGATGGCCTTAGGGGTAATTCCGTGTTTGGTATTATACGCTATTTGTTTTTCGCGACGATAATCAGTTTGATCAATCGTCTCTTGCATACTTCGAGTAACTTTATCTGCATACAATATGGCCAATCCATTTACGTTTCTTGCAGCTCTACCAATAGTTTGTGTTAGAGATCTATTATTTCGTAAAAAACCTTCCTTGTCAGCGTCCAAAATAGCTACTAGAGATACCTCAGGTAAATCAAGTCCTTCACGAAGTAAGTTAACTCCGATCAATACATCAAAAAGCCCTTTCCGTAAATCTTGCATAATCTCCACGCGCTCCAGTGTATCTACATCACTATGGATATATCTACATCTGATATCAATTCTGGTTAGGTATTTGGTCAACTCTTCTGCCATTCGTTTGGTAAGTGTCGTTACGAGTATACGCTCATCTTTTTCGATACGCTTCTGCATTTCTTCAATCAAATCATCGATCTGATTAAGACTGGGTCGCACCTCTATGATAGGGTCCAGTAGTCCTGTTGGACGAATGATTTGTTCCACATACGTCCCTTCACTTTTCTGTAATTCGTAATCTGCTGGTGTAGCACTGATATAGATGATCTGGTTTTGAAGCGCTTCAAACTCTTCAAATTTTAATGGCCTGTTATCCATTGCTGCGGGTAACCTGAAACCATATTCTACCAGATTTTCTTTTCTGGAGCGGTCACCTCCATACATCGCGTGGGTTTGTGGAATGGTTACGTGACTTTCATCTACAATCATCAGGTAATCATCAGGAAAGTAGTCTAATAAGCAGAAAGGCCTGGTTCCTGGTTCTCTCCCATCCAGGTATCGCGAATAATTTTCTATTCCCGAACAATACCCCAATTCCTTGATCATTTCCAGATCAAAGTTAGTACGCTCTTCTAGTCTTTTGGCTTCCAGGAATTTCCCTATTTCTTTAAAATATTCGACTTGTTTTCCTAAGTCCAAAGCAATTTGATCAATAGCTCCGTGTAATACATCAGGAGAAGTTACAAACATGTTAGCGGGATAGATATTTAGACGATCATATTTTTCTAAAATTTCGTTAGTTTGAACATCAAATGCCTCTATTTCTTCGATTTCATCACCAAAAAAATGAACCCTAAAGGCATCGTCCGCATAACTAGGATAAATATCAACTGTATCTCCTTTAATTCTAAAGTTACCGTGATGGAATTCTGCTTCAGTTCTTGAATACAAACTTTGTACCAATTTTTGAAGTAACGCGGTTCTGGATACAAACTGCCCTTGCTGGATGGAGATAACATTCTTCTGAAACTCAACTGGATTTCCTATACCATATAAACAGGACACGGAAGCTACGACTAATACATCCCTGCGTCCCGAAAGTAGCGAAGAGGTGGCACTTAACCTTAATTTTTCAATCTCATCGTTAATCGACAAATCTTTTTCTATATAGGTTCCTGTATTAGGTATATAGGCTTCAGGTTGATAATAATCGTAATAAGAAACAAAATATTCTATAGCGTTTTCCGGGAAAAACTGCTTAAACTCTGAATATAGCTGGGCTGCGAGGGTTTTGTTATGTGCTAATACTAATGTGGGGCGTTGCACCTGCGAAATCACATTAGCCGCTGTAAATGTTTTACCTGACCCTGTAACCCCTAAAAGTGTTTGATATTTTTCTCCGGCTTCTATAGCATGAACAAGTTGTTTTATAGCTTCAGGTTGGTCTCCGGTAGGTTTAAAATCTGACTTGAGTTCGAACTTCATTGTATGCGGTATCTTTTCTGAATAAAGATACTGAATACTGATATGATTTTTAATAATAGATATAACTTTTAGGGAAAGTTTATCGTATTAAAGAAAAGCTTCCTGTACGAATTCTACCATCACTTAGTTCTACACGAAACCAATATTCACTGGATGGCATTAGATTTCCTCCATAGGTTCCATCCCAACCGGTTCCTGATGGAATTAATTGTTTTAACAATTTACCGCTCCTGTCAAAAATATAAATGGTAGAATTACCAAGTACCTGAGCTGATATTCCTTTTACATTCCAGGTTTCGTGAAAACCATCTCCGTTAGGCGTAAAATATTTAGGAAAACCTACCACAGAAATATCTTGAGTAGTTTCTGGACCACATCCATTTATATCTCTTACGTACACCGTATGGAATCCAGGAGGGATATTGGTAAATGTTGAGTTATCTTGGTACGTTCTGATATTACTTCCGTTAAAGGCGATGGCATATTCGTAATCGCCAGCTCCGGTTACATTAATAGTAACCGTATTATTATCTGAAGCGTCCATAATCTCTATAGGTTGTATAATTGTTGCTGGTGAAGAAGAAATCACTGTAATTGTGCGGTCTTTAATACAGTCAGTTATTTGATTTGTTACTGTTACCGTATAAACCCCTTCTTGTAACACAGTGATACTCTCTGTAGTTTCGCCATTAGGCGACCACAAATAATCAAAATTATTAGAGTTACCGGATTGTAAATCGGTGCTGATCACAACACTACTGCCTTCACATAAAAAAGCTTCGGCTTGTTCCTCTATATCCGGCAATGGATTTACAAATAGTGCTACCTGGTTGATGCCATAACATTGATTTAAATTGTCTTCAACACGCGCATATACCACATCTTGCCCCTGTGTGCCAACGATAGTATTCGTGTAAGCTGTAATTGGGTTGATTTCGCTAAGTGCATTTTCGATAGTTTCATAATAAGAAACAGAAAGGTTTGGACTTACAATTCCTAATAAAACCTGATTGTCTGCTTGAGCAAGATCAAACTCTCTAAAACCATCCTCAATACCATCATCATCACAGGCTTCTAAAACTGCATCGCTAGCAGATGTTGTACTTACCAATAAATCCAGGCTAGAGATTCTAAAACAGCCTGTTAGATCATCCGTTACACGAACTAAAAGTTGTTGATTGGATGCTGTATTTTGATAGGCGTCAGTATTAGAGATCGAAGGGGTTCCTGCGTCTGCAGAAATCATATTTTCGAAAAATAAAACCGAACGATCGGTTGTTCCTCCTGTAATTTGGTCTATCGCTTCATCGAGGTTGAACAAAGTAATACCGTCATTGGTATTCATAAATTCATCACACTGGGATAAAGATGTATCGTTAGCTACTGGCAGTAAATTAATGGTTACAGGAATTTCTACGGTGTCAAAGCAATCCGTATTTAGGTTGTTTTCGAGTCTTGCAAACACTGCGGTCATTGTATTGGATACTATTGCATTTGTAGGATCCACAATTGCATTCGTATTGTTTTGGGCATCCAGAAGTGTTGTATGATATGTAATTGAATAATCAGCCATATTCTGACCGTTATAAATATCAGCATTAGCCAATGTTAAATCATAGGTTATCATACCATTAGTATCATCTCCATCATCCGCATTATCACATGAGGCTATTGGGGTTGTTGGAAAAGCAGTAGGATTATCAAAAACTTCTATTTGAAAACTAGTCGTATCATAGCAATTGATGTTTCCTGTGTTTTCAATTCTTGCTGCAATAGTTTGTGGATTGCTTTCAGTAGTGAAATTTTGAGGTAAATCATTGATAGCTGCATTTGCATCCGCAATTGATCTAAAATATCGTACCTGAAATTGAGTTGGATTTTGTGTTCCTAATATTAGCGCATCATATATGGAAAGATCCAGATCTGTATTTCCATCATTATTATCATCACAAATGATTTGATTGAAAGGAGTGCTTTGAACCGTAGGCACTTCAAAAAAAGTTACATTGGCAACACCAATCAAAGGGCAACTACCGTCATTAAGATCTACTTCTAATCTATAATTTCCGTTTGTAGTAATATCCAGAAAAAAAGAATTGTCAGTAATCTGTACATCATCTACGTACCAGATATAGGTAGCCGTTGGGATATCTTGATATTCTAACCTATAACTATCGCCTTCACATAATACAAGATTCACATTATTTGGGTCTCCACTATTAATAATATCAATAGTCTGAGCAAAAATAGATTGTATGAATGGAGGTAAACCGATCCGGGAGCCTCTTCTTCCGTCTACATTAATGGACAATGCTCTATCACTGTAATTGATATTTGCTACTAGCGCCTCTGGGTTTTCTATAACTCCAAGAAAGTTCCCCGTATTTGAATTAAAGTCGAATAACGCTCTATAAATTTTTCCATCTGGGCCAAGTTGCAATGCGCCTGCACTAAATATTGAAGTGTCTTCCCCATTTTCATTCATAATCCTTGTTCCACTGGCAGCAATCTGATTATCTGGTAATGAAAGGTCAAATTGCATTAAAAAACCATTGCCTTGACCGCCAACCCCTAGACCTACTGTGGTATATAAACGTTCACCACTTTGGGAGAATTCAATTCCGTAAGGTGCATCACCATTATATAACTCTATTTCATTACTTACAATACCTGTACTATTATCAAAATCATACAACAGCACTTTTCCAGGGCCATCGCCTCCAGTTACATTGGTTAACCCAAAATGCACTACAGCCAATTTATCACCTTCTGGAGATGCCTTTAAGTACCCCAATGCATTTCGTCTATAGCCAGAAACAGGAACGGTAACACCAACTTGAGAAGTTACCGGAGTGGTATTTACGCCCGTTTGATCTACACTAAATGCATAATAAGTATCTATAAAATGGGTAATAACCCAAAAGGAATCACAATCATCACTTTTTACAGCTGTTATTTTTTCAGAGCATTTGTAAGAACTTTCAGTATTATCCGAGGTGTTGTATGTGATTAGTGGAATATTTTTTTCACTAACGACAACATCTCCTAAGCCTCCATTTAAAGTCATATCTACAACAGAATAGGTAAAGCCGTTATTAAAACCATCATCTTGGCTGACAGGAAATCCGGTATTTTGATTAGGATATGTAGCTGCGTTTTCATGATGAGGTTCATCTACTGCAAAGATGAAGTACCTATTAGGAACATTGGGTTGGGGTACAATCAGCGCACTCGATGTACTTGATGGATCTCCTAAAAGGCCAGTCCCTGAATCATAGTCCGCATTGGGCATAACCTGACCGTTTCGATTCCATGCAGTTCTTCCGTCAGTGTAGAATAACAAAGCACCCGTAGCATCCGATATTGTAGTACAGCCCTCTAGTGTATTTATTCTTCCATCTGTAAGCGGAGTAGGAGGTGTTGTGCTAAAATTTATTCCGGCATTTTGACCAAAATACCAATTGTTAGCTTCTCCTTGGGCAAATAATGAATAGCCTAATAGGAATACAATGAGGATTGATGTGTATTTCATGAGTTGAGTTCAAAAACTCAAAGATATCATAAATCTCTCTTTTTAAGAAGATAATATGAAAGTCTCACAAATATTGCGGTCCAAATTAAAACAATCAGTATCTCATACCAGTGTACAGCATAATCCCTTTGGAAGTTTTCTCCTAATTGATTAGCAGCGGATTGAATAACATTTAATCTGCTTACAGGCTCATTAATTAAATTGGCCATACTGTCCAAAGGTAAAAATGGTATTATTTTATCTATAACATCTGAGTCGAACTTCCACTTTATTAATCCAGAAAATAACCTAAAAGCCCCTTCTATAAGTTGCCAAAAAATTAAAAAACCAAGAGCGAAAGCAGAACGTTTTATGAGTATGCCCAGAAACATACAGAACGAAAAGAATCCAACAAGCTTTATAAAATACGCTAGAATAAATTCCAAATCAGAAAATATTATAGAAACCTCGTTATAGTCAGAAAAAACAAGACCAAGTATTAAAGAAACTATAAATAAAAAGAGGGTCGATACTAATGAGAAAACGATGACGGTAAGAAATTTAGAAGCTAGGAACTCTTTTTTACTTAAACCATCTATAAGATTTTGTTTCAATGTTCTGTTAGAGTATTCATTGGCCATCATAGAAACGATGACAATAGCCAAAAATAATTTTAGCCAAGCAGCTATCCATGAGTTTACATGCCATATATACGGGAAATTGAAAATCCCTTGATCTGCTAATCTAAAATTAACTCCACCAAAACTAAATTCGTAAGAAGCGATGAGTGATATAAGGAGAATTAGTACAAAGTATGTAATTGTAAGTACTTTGGCAGATTTATTATATCGTAATTTCTGAAATTCTATATTGAGTAATCGTAACATTGCTTTAGTTTAAATTGTTGGTTAATTGTAAGAACTGTTCCTCTAGGCTTTCTTTTCGTTTTACCAGATGGGTGAGTGTAATGCCAGCTTCATACAAATGTTTGTTTAAACTTTCTGCATCTAACTCACTATTTAAAAAAGCAATTAGTTTTCCTTCTTCTTCTTTGATCATACCAAAAGTGCTCTGTTCTGACAACCACTTTTTAAGTACACTATTTTGATTACTTTTTAATTCAAAGAAACCGTGACTAGCATTCATCTCATCAACTGGTCCCGAATATAGCTTTACACCTTTACGGATGATCACGACATGGCTACATACTTTTTCAACTTCATCTAGTAAATGAGAAGCCAGAAGAATGGTAGTTCCCTGAGAAGCAATAACTTTGATGATTTCTCTAATTTGATGGATCCCTTGTGGATCTAAACCATTGGTGGGTTCATCCAGAATTAAAATTTCCGGGTCATTTAATAAGGCAGAAGCAATGGCCAACCGTTGTTTCATGCCCAGAGAGAAGGTTCTGAATTTACTATCTTTTCTGTCTAAAAGTCCTACCAGCTTTAGTTTTTCATCAATTTTCTCTGTAGACACACCTTTAATCTGACAAACAAGTTTCAGATTTTGAGCAGCAGTCATATAAGGATAAAAATTAGGACGTTCTATAATAGCACCTACTTTTTTCAAAGCTTCGTGGGTAGAAGTTGCTCCATCAAACCAAGTAAAATCTCCCGTAGTTTTATTTACTACATTGAGGACAATACCAAGCGTTGTTGACTTACCACTTCCGTTGGGGCCTAAAATACCATATACATTACCTTTTTTTATAGTAAAGGAAAGATCGCTGACAGCGGTTATGGGTCCGAATCTTTTAGTAAGATTTTTAAGGGTTAGAATGGTTTCCAATTGTTATTATTTTTGGCGGTTATAATATAGTAGACGACTGGACTCAATTTTTGTTACATAATAAACCTGAAGATTGGAGTTTGTTTAAAAAAGTATTCTACTACAGACAATCAACATAGGATATTGAGCAGAAAGTGAAGAATATTATATTAAAAGCATCATATTTTTAAGAAATGAAGCTTGGTAATAAGCTGTTGTCTTCTAATACAACTTCCAGCATTGTTTTGTAACTTACCAACCGAAAAGCTGATGAATATGGAAGAAAAGTTAATGTCCAAAAAAAAACCTACATATCCGATTAATGATGGTTTGGATAGTTATTTAAAAGGATGTAATCGTAAAATTAAAATCCCCGTATTTTATGATGATTTGTTGAGGTTTTCTGGTTCCATAGTTGTATATGATAGTAACGATGAAGATACATTATGGGTTCGGGTGTATTATGAAGAACACGAACGGCCAGAATTAGAGTCGAGCTTAAAGAAAGTGTATACTATATTACATTCTGATGGTAATGAGGATGCTATAGAATTTCTTAACATTGATGCGATCGATTACTGTACCTTTGGAAATTCAAAACCATTTAGGGTTAGAGTTAGAAATATTCTGAATGATAATTACACCTATATATATATTAAGAAAGCAGATGCTTCTCGAATCTATGGGTTGGAGTTAGAGCACATGTTCTCACCCAATAGAATCAATTTTTTAGTTTATAAAAATACATTGATAGAGGAACATATTGCTGGAATTCCGGGAGATGTATTTATTAAGGATTTTCTACCTGATTTAAGTGATCAAGCAAAATCTCAGATAGCTAAAGAATTTGTAAAGTTTAACGAACGCTGTCAGATGCGCCTATTAGGAGACATGCGTTCTTATAATTATGTGATTATTCCGATTCATGATTTTGATCATGTAGAGTATAAAATAAGGGCCATAGATTTTGATCAACAATGTTTTGAGGGAAAATTAAAAGTATACCAACCTCAATTTTTTAAAGAGAATTTTGATATGGTTGATATTGTTATGCATAAGTTACAATCTAGTTCTATAGAGCAATATAAAAAAGAAGAACGCTCTGTATTGGCAAAGCGAATGTTAAATTCTAGAGCTCGATATGAGACCTTGATAAGGTGTATGTGTAAGGATACTATTTCTACAGAAGAAAATCTTCAGGAATTAAGAGAACATTTATATAATTTCACTTTAGACTTAAAATTTAGGAGAAGCCGATCAATGGGAGAAGTATTAAAAACCGCATTGGATTTTGTTCGAAGAAACTACGAAAATGTTAATATGAAACGATTATTGGAAGGATAGCACGTGAATGGGTGAGTTTTCGTTAGCTCAAAACACTTACATAACCAATAGATAACCAGTCACTTACTAATCTTTCTGCTCCTTGTTGAAATATACCAGATAATAATACATCTGTTTCTCTTCATCCCAGCCTTTCTCTACAAATTTTTCTGCAGATTCAGGATTGATAAAATCCATTTTAATCTGAATGTTTGTATCTAAGTTAATAGTGTTTTTCATCTTTTTTCTGGCAGCAGATACAGCAGTATTGGCAATAGGAAACTCGGTCAGATCCTCTATATGGTATTTCGGAGCTTTTTCTGTTTTGTAGTGTTTAAACTCAGGAATTAGATCAGGATTATCGATAACTTCATTTAGAAAAGCAGATTCTTCGAAGTTGTCATTTTTAGCAAAGTGGTTTACAGCACGATTCATAAACATCACTTGTTCTTTTTTATCTTCTGCCGGCAGTACTACATCTTTGGCAAAGTCCTGACAGAACTTCATGTACTTTTTAGTATAAAAATTCTCATCTTCAAAAGCTTCAACTCCTAAAAAATGTTCTAACCAGTATTTCGTATCATAACGGTTAGAATCTACAGAAAGAATTTTATATCCTTCTTCTTTTTTATGATTAAAAATCAGACAGCCTTTATCTAGCTTGTTAAGATTTACTCCTTGTTGGTGTAGTAATTCTAAATTCGTTCCTTTTTCTTCAAACTGAAGGAAATCATATTTTAATTCTGATTTAAAAATTCCTATAGCAGCAGTCTTTTCGTTATCGATTGTTAGGTTATCTAAATATGTTATATAAACTTCACCACTTTTAATATGAGGATGTTGCGACTGTTCGTACAATAAAGAAGCAATTCTTTTGGATTTTTCGTGAGCAGAAGATGGATTGTTAAAAATTTCTGTTACAATTTTATACAGTGGATTAAACTCTACATCCACTTCATTTACAAACTGAAAATAATTTTCTTCTTTTTCTCTAAATGGTTTAAAAAAGTATTCTTTTAGCAATGCTGTTAATTCGTCATTCAATGCATAAGGAGTGTCCGAAAGAAATATATTTTCGTTTCTACTTTTATTTCCTATTCTGTGAATGGAAAGAGATTCTATTTGGGTACTGTATAAGTTGATCATAACATGTGGGTCATCCTGACGCAGGCCGGAATCGATTTAATTTTAGTTATAATTATATTTTTGTGTTTTAGAAACTTAGATTCTATGAAATCAATTCCAGTTTTCGTCAAACCCTAGTTCATCATAATCATCCAGATCCAGAAAACCTTCTTCATCATCGTTTTCCTCTGGATCGTCAGCTTTAAACTCTTTATCGGGAGCATCATCCGGTATCTGACCGTGTGTATACATTACATTAGGGTATTCTCTTCCGGTTTCATATTCGGCAATTTCTGCTAGTTCTACCAAAAAAGTCCACATACTAAGAAAATCATATATGTAAATCAATCGAGGAGAGGCTTCATGTACAACGTCATTCAGCGATGTTTCATTCATCAGTCTCACAGGCTGATTACCATCACTCATATCGAAAAGAGAAATTTCTTCTCCTTGATTCCATTGCTCATTACTTGTGTAAAAAGAAGCCATTTCCATCCCATCAAAGCCAAACGATTGATTGATAACGTTGTGAAATTGCTCTAAGGTAGCATCTTGTTCGATTTCTATATCTCTAAAAACATCTTCTTCTGTATCCAGGATAATTCTGAAGCGGTAAATCATTCTTGATTAATTTGGATTGGCAAAGATACGAACTTGTTCGTGACTATTTTAAATTTTCAGACTTCAATAGCTTTATTTTTAAATACCTCCAATACAATATAAAATTGTACTCCAAACAAGAGCGAGGACACGACTAAGTGTAATGGTTGTGATAAAAAAGGAAAATCCAAATAGTACATTAGGATACCTGTAAGTACTTCTAAGCCAATTAAAAATAAAACCCAATTTAGTTTCGTCACTCCTAATTGCATTTTTTTATTGTACCATAGAAGCCAAACATTGATCAAGACCACTACAATAGAAAAGGATCTGTGGATATAAAACGAAACAGTAGGAGGATGTAACCACACTGATTTGGCGATCCCCCCCATTATTTTTATCTGCTCATCTATATATTGTCGAACCTGAGTTCCTAATGCTACCTGAATTAAGGTAAGAATGACAGAAAAAAGTATTATGTTTTTGAATGCGGCTCCAGATATGACAGGTTTTGCTTTATCCCTAGTTAAGAATAGGATATAAAGTAATATAGCCAGAATAATAAAAGCTACCAACATGTGTACTGTAATTCTTAGCGGAAGCAAATTAGAATCTACCACAATTTTACCCAACCAGGCCTGAAAGCCCATAGCCAGAATCGTAAAACCTGCTAATATGGTAATCGTTCGTTTTTCTTTCCAGAACCAAAATGATAAGATAAACATTAATAAAATTGGTATTCCAGAAAGAACTGTAACCAATCTGTTGATATATTCGATCCAGGTATGCCATACATTAAATTCGGCATAATCGTGTTTGGTATACGACTTCCAATTACTTTGGTCGTATTTTGCTGAAGATGTGAAATCTCTAGTCGCGATTCTCAATTCTTTATTTAAAATAACAATAAAACCTTCCCGATACTCGTGATTGGGTTTCCATTGAATTTGAGCTTCTTCTGTAGGAGGGATATAGTATCCAAAGCACTTTGGCCAATCAGGGCACCCCATTCCGGATCCTGTCATTCTCACTATAGCTCCCGCGATAATAATTAAATATATCAATACTATAGATGTGATAACCAGTGGCCTGAAGTATTTTTTCATTTATTTAATTTTCAAAGTCTTTGTTACTTAACAACTCTTTAAGCCCAGTTCTTCCCCTTTATGGATCATAAATTGATATGCGGCTTCATGTTCATTGGGTATTTCTCCTTCTAAAATAGCTTCTTTAATAGCTTCCTTAATAATTCCAATTTCGCGAGAGGGTTGAATGTTAAAAGTTTTCATAATTTCTTCTCCACTTACAGGTGGTTGAAAATTTCGAATATGATCACGTTCTTCTACTTCTACCATTTTCTGACGAACTATTTTAAAATTATTGTGATATTTTTTAAAGCGTTTAGGGTTTTTGGTAGTAATATCTGCTTCGCATAGTGTCATTAACTCTTCAATATAATCACCGGCATCAAAAACTAATCTTCTTACTGCAGCATCTGTGACATCAGATGCAATAACGATTGGTCTTGAACTCATTAATACCATTTTTTGAACAAACTTCATCTTGTCATTCAATGGCATTTTTAAACGTTTAAATAACTTAAATACCATTTTGGAACCTACAAACTCGTGACCATGGAATGTCCATCCTACTTTTTTGCTAAACCGTTTGGTAGGTGCCTTACCGATATCGTGTAATAATGCTGCCCAGCGCAGCCATACATCATTTGTGTTTTCTGAAATATTATCGACAACCTCTAGGGTGTGATAAAAGTTATCTTTGTGTTTTTGACCTTCTACTTCGTCGATTCCTTTTAATGCTACTAATTCAGGTAATATATACGATAATAAACCTGTTTTTTCTAACAGTAGAAAGCCTATTGATGGTTTTTCACTCAATAAGATTTTATTCAGTTCATCTACAATACGTTCTTTAGTGATGATCTTAATGCGGCTTTTATTTTTAGTAATTGCTTTTAGCGATTTTTCTTCAATTTTAAATTTAAGTTGCGTAGCAAATCTAATAGCACGCATCATCCTAAGTGGATCATCAGAATACGTGATATCTGGATCTAGCGGAGTACGAATAATTTTAGATTTAAGGTCTTCAAGTCCGTTAAAAGGGTCTAGAATCTCCCCAAAAGCATTCTTAGAAAGATTTAACGCCAGTGCATTAATTGTAAAATCTCTTCGGTTCTGATCATCCTGCAGGCTGCCATTTTCTACCACTGGATTTCTGCTATCTTCGCTATAGGATTCTTTTCTGGCTCCAACAAATTCTACTTCGATATCATCAGCCTTTAGCATGGCCGTCCCATATGTTTTGAATACTTGAATTTTTGGATTTCCCGGCAATAGTTTTGAAACTTCTTTTGCCAATTCAATCCCACTACCAACAGCTACAATATCAATATCCTTGGCGGTACCTCTTTGTAATATATGATCTCTTACAAAACCTCCTATTACATAGCTGTCTAATTGGAGGTTTGCTGCAGCTTTGGATATGATTTTAAAAACAACGTGTTGTAAGGCTTCTTTGTAATTTTTAGCTTCCGACATGAATCAATTTACTTCCTGATAATTTTTACAGTGCTATCCCCGCCAATTTTAATGATGGAAGAGGGTTTCGCATCTTTATTTTTGAGCGGTAAATTTACAACATAGTCAACGCCTTCCAAAATCTCTTTGCTTATTTCTTTTAAGTTTCGAGGAGTAGATTTTCCGCTGATATTAGAAGAAGTAGAGACAATCGGTCGTTTAAATTTTCGAATCAGTTTACTGCAGAATGGATCACGAGCTACTCGAATTCCTAACGTATTGTCTTCGGCAATTAGATTTTCTGCTACTCGCAATGGTCTGTCATAAATAATCGTGGTAGCTTTTTTAGCATATTTTAATATATCGTAAGCAACTTCTGGTACCTCCTCTACGTATTGCTGAAGCATTTTAAAATCACTTACCAGACACAGCATCGCTTTGCTATCTGCTCTTTGTTTTAAAGCGTATATTTTATCAACAGCCTCTGCATTGGTAGCATCACAGCCAATTCCCCAAACGGTGTCTGTTGGGTATAGGATAAGTCCACCTTTTTTAAGTACCGTTATTGTTTTTTGTATTTCTTCTCTATGATCTTCCATTCTAGTTGAATTTTAGAATTGTATTTTCTACATCAATACATTAAGTTAATTCTTGTTTATAAATATTTTAGTCTTACTGTATTAACAATTATAATTAGATGACACTTATTTATCCAGCATCATATCTTTATAAACTTCTAAAGTTTGCTTAGCCATATTAGCTGTTGTGAATTTTGTAATAAGTTTTTCATACCCTTTATCAACAAAACTCTTTTGCTTTAAAGGGTTTTTCGAAAGACCTGTAATATGCTTTGAAATACTTTCAGGAGTATGCATAGGACTTAATAGGCCATTAATGTCATGGTCAACAATTTCTGGAATGCCACCGACATCGGTACTTATTACTGGAGTTTTATGATAAAAAGATTCGTATATTACTTGAGGGACACCTTCACTTTGAGAAGTTACAAGGCTAATATCAAATTGTGGTAAAAAATTAGAAGCGTTAGGAGTATATCCTAAAAACCTTATATGGTTCTCTAAGTTTAGTATTTTAATTCGCTCTTTTAAAGCTTCAGTTCTGTCAGTAAACGTTCCAATTTGTACAAAGAAAAACTCTTTTCTCTTGTATTTGTTAATAATGATATCTATAACATCTACTAGGGTGTCTAAATGTTTCGCTCTAATATGATTGGCTATATTTCCTATGATAATTTTGTCACTTGCTAGATTGTATTTCTCCCTCAGTAAGAAAGGTGTTTCTGTACTTTTAGTTTTTAGATTGGTCCCGTGATAGATGGTAATCAATTTGTTTTGATCCTGAATTCCTTTAGCACATACATTTTGAGTTTCCTTAGATACACATAATATTTTTTTTATTTTAGGGTAGTTGTACTTGAATAGCGTTTTTTTGCGCTGTTTAATAGGAAAGGAAGTTTTTTTACTAAATACGAAAGGGGGTAATTTATAAAACTTGTCGGCTAAAATGGCTAGCAGTATGGCGCTAGGATCATGAATGTGGATAAGGTCTATTTTTTGTTTTTTGCAAATCCGACCTAGTTTTATAAAAAACCTAGGATCAAATTTTGGCCATAAAGTAGCAGGGATAAAACTTAATTTAGTTTTTTTTAATCTTTTATGGAAAGCACCGTTTCTTACACAAAAAATCGTATTCTTAACTTCAGGATTTGATAAAGCTAGTTCAGAGCATAAGTTTTCTATATGGTTTTCACCACCACCCCAGTTTTTAACAGCAGATAAATGTAGAATATGCATACTATTTCCTTGCAATTGTTTGTTTTAATTTTAATGATTTCGACAAAGGAGCGCCTTTCCAAAAAAGTATAAAAAGAGACCAGTTTTTGGGTTTTATAAGAGATTTAAAAAAGAATTTGCAGGTCAACCAACATCGTAATATTTGATAAGCTAGGTATCCTGAATTTTTTCTAAGAACATATAATAATGAGATTTTCAGTTCTTTTTTTATGGCTATACTTTTTTGGGTACTTTGTCCCTTAAAATGAGTGTAGCGACCTTGTGGAACTAGATAACAAAGACCTTTAGATGTGCTTTTTGAAATTCTATAGCAAAGATCTGTTTCTTCGTAATATAAAAATATGTTAGTATCAAAGCCTCCTACTTTTTCAAAAGCATCTGCCGAAATCACCAAAAATGATCCAGGAACACTTTGTACTTTAATGGGCGTGTCGTAGATTTTTTTTCTTTTAGGATATTTTTTCGGATTAGTTTTTTCTAATATCTTTCTTCCAAACAATTCTCTGCGTAAAGAAAGAAAATGATCAAATGATTTTTGTACTTCTCCTTGTTCATTATATTGTTGAGGTGCACATATTGATGCATCCTCAGTTTTTTCTAAAAAATCAATAACAATATTTAGGCAATCATTCTGTAAAAGAGTATCATTATTTATAAAAGCATAATATTTTGCATTAGAAAATTGTATTCCATGCATATTTCCTCCTCCAAAACCAGTATTATACTTACTCCGTATTAGTTTCAAATTTGAAACTTGTAATTCTTTAATTTTTTTATCCAGTAATAAGTAATCGTCTAATTCAGAAGCGTTATCAACTACAATAAATTCATAAGATAAATCATTTGATGTCTTCTCTATAATAGATTTAATACAATTTATAGTAAAAGAAGAAGAGTTGTAATTGATCAGTATAACCGAAATGTCCTTCATAATAATTTATGCGCTTATGGATCAAAAGTAAAGGTTGCATTTCGATAAAACAAACAATTGGAATTTGTTAAATTTTTATTTTCAGAATGTTCTTACTAATTAGTATAACAAGTGGTCGCGATAATACCATTAACAATAATCGTTAAATAGGTTTTTTTGATCGAAATTTTATCTTTTAATTTTAAATACCTTTGCAAAATAACTTGACAAATGGATTACGAAAATAAACCGAGTGGTTACTACGACAATATTAGATATGAAATGATTCAATATTTGTCGAAAAACCCCAAAACTATTATTGATGTTGGTTGTGGAAACGGAGCTTTTGCAGAAGTATTAAAAGAAACTACAGGAGCTGAGGTGTGGGGCATAGAATATATGGATAAAGAAGCTCAGGTAGCCAAAAGCAAATTACATAAAGTTTATTCTGGCAGATGCGAGGATTATATAGATGAATTACCAGATGGATATTTTGATGCAATTTATTTTAATGATGTGTTAGAGCATTTGGTAGATCCTTATTCAGTTTTGGATAGGATTAAGTATAAATTGACTGCAAAAGGTGTATTAATTAGTTCTATTCCTAATGTTAGATATCACAATACTTTTATGAAAGTTCTTATTCAGAAAGATTGGAGGTATGAAGATTTTGGTGTTATGGATAGAACACATTTACGTTTTTTTACAAGAAAGAGTATTAAAAGAATGTATGAAGATTTAGGCTATAAGGTTTTGGTGCATAAGGGTATTAATCGAAGTAGATCGATTAAGCCATACCTGTATAATATTCCAGTATTATTTACTCAGCTTGATATTAGATATCCTCAATATGCTACTGTGGTAAAATTTGAAAACACCTAATGACTATGAAAAAAAAATTGGTTGTACATCCAGGTCATAAAAATTTGACTCCAGATATTGAAAAGGTAATTGTTGAGTTTGATGATCATAAAGAAATATTAGGAGCAGCTGAGCGAAATGTCATAAAAATAGTTGCAATAGGAGATAAAAAATACGCTATTAAATCTTTTAAAATCCCTAATATTGTTAACCAAGTTGTCTATAGGTTTTTTAGAAAATCAAAGGCAGAACGTTCATATAGCTATGCTAATAGATTATTAGAACTAGAGATTAAAACCCCTTTCCCGATTGCCTATGAAATAAGGAACACTTCCTTTTTATTTAAAAAGAGCTTTTATATCAGTGAATTGGTAGAAGCTGATCTTACATATAGGGAATTAACTACTGATTTTAATATTTCCGATCATGAAGAAATATTAAGAGCATTTACTAGATTTACGTATACTTTGCATATGAGTGGAGTGAATTTTTTGGATCATTCTCCTGGAAATACACTAATTAAGAGAAAGGAAAACGGTTATGATTTTTATTTAGTAGATCTTAATCGCATGGAGTTTGGTACTATGAATTTTGAAACTCGTATTAAAAATTTTGCACGTTTAACAATTCATAAATCCATGATAGAAGTTATGAGTGATGAATATGCAAAATGTGCAGGAGAGGATAAGGAAAAGGTGTTCCATCTTATGTGGGGATATACTAAAGATTTTCAACACCGGTTTTATCGTAAAATACGTATTAAAAAGAGAATGTTTTTTTGGAAAAAAAAATATAAAGAAAGGGTGTCTAAGAGTCCTATTTAATTGATTCATAGTATAGAAATAGTTGTTTTTTTGAAGTGAACAGAAGATTAAAAAAGTAGTTATGGCGGGGAAAAGAGACCTAAAAGAACAATTGTATTTTTCATTAATCCATAAATGGAAATATAGTATCGTCATATTACTTTCTGTTTTAAGAAAAAGCAAATCTGGACGGGTAATAAACAAAGTAGCCTATATTGCTAGAGAAAAGGATAAAGATTGGATTTTTGGAGCCAAAGTAAGACGTTTGTCCAAGTACTCATCTTTAAATGCAACAGCATTCTATCATAATAAGTTGAAGAATTTGCCAAAAGCAGATGCATATTATTTTATTTATCAAAACTATTTTTGTCGATGCTTGCGAAGTACTCCAAGTATTTTGTTTAAAAAAAATATAGTGATGTTTACCCATCCTACTTGGTCTAAAAAATATTCTAAAGTCCATGTAGTTTGGTGCCTAAATAAAGCGGACTATGTTATTTGTCTAAATTCTGAAATTAAGAAGTATTTGATAGATTTGGGAGTAAAACCTGATATTCTTAAAGTTATGCATATAGCTACCTCATCTTCGTTCTTTTATTCACACAAAAGGGGTTTTGGAGGTATAGGTTTTTGCTCAACATTTAGTGCTCGTAAAAATCCGGACTTGATTCTTGATTTAGTAAAAAACATGCCTGACAGACAATTTTATCTAATTGGTCGTAATTGGCAACAATATGATAGGTTTTATGAGATCTCTGATTTGCCTAATTTTAAGTATTTTGAAGAAGAACCTTATGATTCTTATCCAGAGTTGTATAGTAAAATAGATGTTTTTGTATCTCCATCTTTGATTGAAGGAGGTCCTGTGCCTGTGCTAGAAGCAATGATGTCTAATTGTGTCCCCGTGGCATCAAGAACCGGTTTTTGTCCAGATCTTATCACAGAAGGCGAAAATGGTTTCTTGTTTGATGTGAATGCCGATTATAAAGAAGTTATTCCATTAATAGAAAAGGCATTTTTAATTGAAACGGATGTTAGAGAAACTGTATTGCCTTACACTTGGGAGAATTGTTCAAGAAAAATAGATAATTTATTTATTGATTAATCCGATCTTCTTCAGTTAGATCCAAAATCTGCTTTTTTTGATTATTTGTAATTTGAATTTTTCTATGAATACTTTTATATCCTAAATAATTGATTTCTATTTGATGGTTTCCTATTACTATGTTTAGGGAATAAAAATCATAATCATTAGTTGTAGTTCTTATTCAATTATCAATAATGATATTAACTCCTAGTAATTTCTCTCCAGAGCTAACATCTTATATATATATATTCACTTATGGCAAATTATTTTTTTCAAAATGTTCCAAGTATACATAAAAAGAGGCGGTATGAAGTTCTTTTGATTATATGTATACAGTTTCAAATAAGTTTTATTCAAAACTACGAGAGAAGCTTGAATTAGGAATGCTGGTTTATTGTTTTTTTTTGTTTTATCAATTCTCTAAGTTTAGAATACTTAAGAAATGTGATATTGGCGGTTTGTATACAAATCATAAAACCATTAAATCCATCCATAAATCCAAACCTTAAAATATATGCTTTGAAAAACGCCCAGGTTGGATTCAAAATAATTTTCCAAATAGGTGCTTTCTTTCCTAATTTGTGATATGATTGTGCAGAGATTGTGGAGAATTTGTCTGTCTTAAGATTGAATTCCTGATAGGTGGCATAGTTCCAGTGTAAAATATCCCCTTGCAGTTTTGATGCAGCTTTAGGGTTATGAAGTTTAAAAGAATCATGTGGGTTAATACCCTGCCATTCTCCTTTTCCTTTTATAAATACTCGAAGTTTTTTATCAGGATACCAATCCGAATATTTTATCCACTGTCCGCAAAAGTTATTATATCTATTCATATAATATCCATCGCATTTCCAATTGGATTTTAATTCGATCAAAGAATGCTGAAGTTCAGAAGACAAGGCTTCATCACCATCTAAGGATAGAATATAATCATGAGAAGTTTGGGATATCGCAAAGTTCTTTTGCTCTATGTATCCTAAAAATCGTTGCTTTACAAATTTGACATCAAATTGTTTGCAAATCTCTTCTGTTCTATCTGTAGAAAAAGAATCAATCACTACAATCTCATCAACAACGTCAACTAACGAGGATAAACATCGTTCTATTTTTTTTTCTTCATTGTACGTTATGATTACAGCAGAGAGTTTTACCATTTGGTTTTTTTATGATCGATGTTTTTTATTTCTATGGTATCGTGCAAAAATAGTTATTTTTGCGGCAATGCAATCACCAATTGTCACAGTAATCATAAGTACTTATAATCAACCTCAATGGTTGCAAAAGGTGCTTTTTGGTTATGAATGTCAGCGTATGAATAACTTTGAAGTGATTATTGCAGATGATGGTTCTGGCGAAGACACTAAAAAAATTATCTCAGCATTTTCTAAAACTTCCAAATATTCCATAAAACATATCTGGCATGAGGATCAAGGATTTAGGAAGACAGTAATTTTGAACAAAGCAGTTTCTGCAGCAGCAGCAGATTACCTGTTATTTACAGATGGTGATTGTATTCCAAGAAAAGATTTTATTGAAACCCATTTGCGATTGAGAAAAAAAGGTTGGTTTCTGTCAGGAGGTTATTTTAAACTGCCAAAAGATATCTCTCAGACAATTTCGATAGATGATATAAAAAATCAACGTTGTTTTGATGTACATTGGTTAAAAAATCAAGGGCTCCTGTCTTCATTTAAGCTAAATAAGTTGACCTCTTCCGGTAATAAGGAACGCTTTCTGAATTTTATAACACCAACCAAAGCTACCTGGGATGGAATGAATGTCTCTGGCTGGAAAAAAGATGTTTTGCAAGTAAACGGTTTTGATGAGCGGATGCAGTATGGGGGAGAAGATAGGGAGATAGGAGAGCGATTATTTAATCTTGGAATTAAAGCAAAACAGATACGCTACAGTGCAATTTGTTTACATCTTTATCATGATAGAGGATATGTACAACCCGAAATGATCACCAAAAATAATGCAATCCGAAAGGTTACTAAACGAGATAAGATCATAAGAACTCCATTCGGAATTGAAAAAGATTAGAATTTTAGGTTTTCTAAATATGCTTTTAACTTAGGAATAATTAATTCTGAAGAAAAGCTTTTGTATAATTCCAGTGCTTTGTCTTTCATTTCTTTTGGAGTTTTATCACCATATAATTCGGGTTTAAAATCATAAAGATGTACCGAATCGTGCCATACACCATCTTCAAACATGTTCCAGTCTTTTTTGATAATCCACGGAGAGAAAATTGTAAATGTTGGTTTGCCCAGTGCTTTTGCCATATTGACGGCGCCACCTTCATTTCCAATCAAAACATCGCAATGGTATAGAATTACTATAAAATCACGTAAACTTTTTCCGAAAACATCAAGATGAATATGCTTTTGAGTGCTTTCTGATGTTGCTTCGTAAATTGCTCTAGCATCTTTCTCCTGATTGGGGATATAATTGAATAGAATGTCAGCATCTGTAGTTGTTACAATCTCATCAATAACGTTAGCCATGAAGTTAAAAGGTAATGTTTTTCTCATTTCACTACCCAAAACACTGATCATAATAAGTGGTTTTTTCTTGGCAATCTGGTTCGTCTCTAAAAATAATGTAGCGCTTTTTTTTTCCTCTTCAGTTAAGAATATTTTTGGTTGGATGATGTTAGAAGTAATCTGATCCTCGGGATATACTAATCGAAGGCGATTTTCGATAGCAATAGAAGCATTGGTAATAGGTTCTGGTCTTCTCTTAATGACTTTAGAGTATAGAAACTTAGTATACCATTTGTAAAAGGATACTTTCTCTGGAGCTCTAGAGAAGTAGGAGATGAGGTTGCTTTCTAATTTTCCGTAAGCGTCAATTACAAGATCATATCTTGATTTTTTAATTTCTTTTAAAAAAAAGTAAAATGATTTCTTGCTATTACGATAATCATTCTTAAATTCAATAATGTGATCAAAGAAAGGATTTTCAAGAATAACAGGTTTTGTACTAGAGTTTACTAAATAATGAATAGTAGCATCTGGATGTTCTTTTCGTAATGCTTCGCAAATAATAGTGCTTGTGAGCACATCACCTATCATTTTTTGTTGAATGACTAATACTTTCATTTGCGGAGCGATTATATCAATTTAATAATAAAAATGAGCTTGCCTAAAATAGACAAGCTCACAAGTATACATATTTTATTTTTAATTATACAGCTACATCGTGCTCTCTCAGAGCATCGTTAAGAGAGGTCTTTTTATTAGTACTTTCTTTTCGTTTTCCAATAATCAAAGCACAAGGTACATTATATTCTCCAGCGGCAAATTTTTTAGAATAACTTCCTGGGATTACTACTGATCTCGCCGGGACTACTCCTTTGCTTTCCACAGGAGTATCTCCAGTAACATCAATAATTTTAGTCGATGCAGTTAACACCACATTTGCACCAAGTACTGCTTCAGTTTCTACACGAACACCTTCTACTACAATACATCTGGATCCAATAAATGCATTGTCTTCAATGATTACAGGAGCCGCTTGTAATGGTTCTAAGACACCACCAATTCCAACTCCACCACTGAGATGTACATTTTTACCAATTTGAGCACAACTACCTACAGTTGCCCAGGTGTCAACCATAGTTCCTTCATCAACGTAGGCTCCAATATTTACATAACTAGGCATCAAAATAGTTCCTGGAGAAATATAGGCTCCGTGACGTGCAACTGCATTTGGCACCACTCGAATCCCTTTAGCTTCATATCCTTTTTTTAGTGGAATTTTATCGTGGTACTCAAAAATACCAGCTTCAAGCGTTTTCATTTTTTGGATAGGGAAATAGAGGACCACTCCTTTTTTTACCCATTCATTTACTTGCCATCCCTCTGCAACTGGTTCTGCAACTCGAAGCTCTCCTGCATCTAATAAGTCTATAACTTTTCTAATAGCGTCTTGAGTACTTGATTCTTTTAAAAGCTCTCTGTTATCCCAAGCTTTTTCTATGGTTTCTTTTAGTTGGTTCATTTTATTTATTTTCGAGAAATATATTAATTTGTTTTCAAGTTACACATAATTAATAGCGATGTATTTTTTAATCATTATACATCCTGAAAACTGTATTTGTTTTTAAATCTCCAAAGTTCATAAATAAAAAGACTTATACCAAGCATTTCGAAAAGTTCTTCGAATGTGTAAAGAGCAAATAAGGGAATGGTATAATGTTATTCTTCAGGAGTGATTTTATACTCCGTCCAATACCAGCCCGAAGCCATTTCTAACCCAACAGCACCTGCAAGGAAAATACTTCCTGCCAAAATAAAATTGATAATCGTTTTTTTGGTAAACTTAATAAAGGTTTTAAATATAATACGCCAATTACTATAACTGCGATTCCATATGGGATTACCCAACCAAAAAGGAATGCACCCTCCATAGGATGCTTTTTTGACATAAAGCGCGCTATGGATTCGTGTATTCTAAATAATTCATCCAAACTAAGAAATAAGAAGCGTATACTTAAGCTTAACCAAAAGGAAGTTCGCAGTTAAATGTAGTGATCCTTAAAATAAAGAAGGAATATTCTTTTCTTTGGATAATTAAATTTTCTAAAAAAAAATCTTCACTATCTAGATGATTAGTATAAAAATTAATATAGCTAACGATATGTAGAAGTAGCAATAAACTAATGCAAGAGAACAGTTTTAAAGCCACTTGTTTCGCTGTTAAATCCCCCATGTTTTTTATTAAAATAATTACGATTAAAAAAACACTAGTGCGTTATTTGATTTTTTTTTTAACCAAAATGATCAATGATAGCTATAAAGATGTCGAGAAAGTTATAATAGAGGTTCATTTTATTATGTAATCAAATTAAAAAGTTTTCACGATTTAATTCATAATATCATACTTTTGCAGAAAATAAAATATGGCAAGGATTTTGGCAATAGATTATGGAGGAAAGCGATGCGGGATTGCAGTTACAGACGAATCTAAGATCATTGCTTCTGGATTGACCACGGTAGAGACTAAAAACTTGCTAAATTGGTTAACAGCGTATGTGACAAAAGAAGAGGTAGAATTGTTTATTGTTGGAGAGCCAAAACGATTGCATGGAGAAGCTTCAGAGAGTGAAAAATTGATTCAGCCCTTTTTAGAAAAATTAGCTAAGTTATTGCCTGAGATTCCTGTAAAAAGGATAGATGAAAGATTTACGTCCAAAATGGCTTTCGATACTATGATCGCTAGCGGAATATCAAAGAAAAAAAGGAGGGATAAAGCATTAGTGGATCAGATTAGTGCTACGATCATACTTCAGGATTACCTTTATAATTTATAAAGAAATTCAATAAAACAAAGAATAGAAAATTGAGAATACTTATCATATGATTTTACCTATTGTAGCATACGGTGACCCGGTATTGAAGAAAAAAGCGAAGGAAATAAATAAAGACTATCCTAAGCTACCAGAATTACTTAAAAATATGTTTGAAACCATGTATAATGCGCATGGTGTTGGGTTGGCAGCTCCTCAAATTGGACTTCCGATACGGTTATTTTTGGTTGATGCAGAACCTTTTGCTGATGATGAAGAACTTTCTGAAGAGGAAAGAGCGGTCTTAAAAGGGTTTAAAAAAGTATTTATAAACGCTAACATTCTTGAGGAGACAGGAGAAGAATGGTCTTTTTGTGAAGGGTGTTTAAGTATTCCTGAAGTTAGAGAGGATGTGTTTCGAAAAGAAACAATTAAGATTAATTATTTTGATGAAAACTTTGTAGCGCATACAGAAACATTTAGTGGTCTTGCAGCTAGGGTGATACAGCACGAATATGATCATATTGAAGGAGTTTTGTTTACGGATAAACTATCCAGCCTTAAAAAACGTTTGATCAAAGGAAAACTAACGAATATTTCAAAAGGAAAGATTGATCCGGATTATCGAATGAGGTTTCCTTTAGCCAAAAAAGGGCGTTAATGAAATTGAAGATAGACATTACAAGATAAAAGATACGGTAATAATATAAATTGGTTAATGTTTGATTTTTTAAAATGAACTGCTGATATTTGCCAACTTTGAAAAGAAATTTATGAGCTTAGACAAAATATTATCAATTTCTGGAAAACCAGGTTTGTTCGAACTAAAGGCGCAGACACGTAGTGGATTTGTAGCAGAATCATTGGCTGATGGAAAAAAACTATCGGTAAGTATACAAAACAATGTTAGCATCCTAAGTGAAATTGCTATTTACACATTTACAGAAGAAGTACCTTTAAGAGAGATTTTTAAAAGGATTCAGGAAAAAGAGAATGGAGAAAAAGCCATTAATCATAAAGAGTCTAAAAATAAAATAGAAGCATATTTTAGTGAAGTATTACCAGACTATGATGAGGATCGAGTGTATGTTAGTGATATGAAAAAAGTAATACAATGGTATAATATTCTTCAGGAAAAAGGAATAACAGATTTTACAGAACCAGAAGATGTTACTCCTGAAGAGGAAGAATAAAAATTAGTTTATAAAATTATAGTCCTGTTTTTTTTAAGACAGGATTTTTTTTTAGCATATTGTTGATTCATTTTCAGTTTTTTATACTGTTAAAGAATTATGAATAAGTTATATGAATATTGCATTGTTTTCAATGTCCTGTTTGGGTTCTTCTTCGTATTTTTGCGCAAAATTTAAACACAACCGAACTAATAGTTAAGTTTACATGGCGAATACCAAATATGTTTTTGTAACCGGAGGCGTATCTTCTTCATTAGGAAAGGGAATCATAGCAGCTTCTTTGGCAAAATTGCTACAGGCGAGAGGATATCGAGTTACAATTCAGAAACTGGATCCGTATATCAACGTTGATCCGGGAACATTAAACCCCTATGAACACGGAGAATGCTATGTAACTGATGATGGAGCAGAAACAGATCTTGATTTAGGACATTATGAGCGTTTTCTAAACACCCCTACCTCACAAGCCAATAATGTAACCACTGGTAGAATTTATCAGAGTGTTATCCAAAAAGAACGTCGAGGCGAATTTCTGGGAAAAACAGTTCAGGTGGTACCACATATTACCAATGAGATTAAAGAGAGAATTCAAATTCTTGAAAAAAGCGGTGATTATGATATTGTTATTACTGAGATCGGTGGTACGGTGGGTGATATTGAATCACTACCGTATATTGAAGCTGTTCGTCAGTTAAAATGGGAACTGGGTGACACCAATGCCCTAGTAATTCATCTTACCTTGATACCTTATCTTTCTGCGGCAGGAGAATTAAAAACGAAACCAACACAGCACAGTGTAAAGACACTTATGGAAAGTGGTATTAAAGCTGATATTTTGGTATGTAGAACAGAGCATGAATTATCAGAAGATCTTCGAGTAAAGCTGGCACTGTTTTGTAATGTGAGGCAAGAAGCCGTTATAGAGTCTATAGATGCGTCTACAATATACGACGTTCCTAATTTAATGTTAGAAGAAGGTCTGGATAAAGTAGTTTTAAAGCAATTGCTATTGAGAGATGATAATGTTCCTAATTTAGATAAATGGAATGATTTTCTCAAACGTCATAAAAATCCAAAATGTGAAGTAACTATTGGACTTATAGGTAAATATGTAGAGTTACAGGATTCTTATAAATCTATTTTAGAAGCTTTCATTCATGCAGGTGCGGAAAATGAAGTAAAGGTAAATGTAGAAAGCATCCACTCAGAATACATCGATGACAAAACCATTAAACATAAAATTGCACACTTAGATGGTGTATTGGTTGCTCCGGGATTCGGAGAACGAGGTATTGAAGGAAAAATCAAAGCCGTACAATATGCGAGAGAACATAAATTACCTTTTTTTGGTATCTGTTTGGGTATGCAAATGGCAGTGATAGAATATTCGCGCAATGTTTTGAATCTAAAAGATGCATGTTCTGTAGAAGTTGATGCGAATGCTGCAAATCCTGTTATTAGTTTGATGGAAGAGCAAAAGAGCATCACGGATATGGGAGGTACTATGAGGCTAGGTGCATGGGATTGTGAATTGTCTGAAAATAGTAAAGTCTCCGAAGCTTATGGAACATCCTTCATAGCCGAACGTCATCGTCATCGGTATGAATACAATGATCAATATAAAGAACAATTAGAAAAAGCAGGGCTGAGAACTACCGGAATTAATCCTAAAACAGGGTTAGTAGAGATTATAGAAATCCCGAAACATCCCTGGTTTGTGGGTGTACAGTACCACCCAGAATATAAAAGTACTGTAGCAAATCCACACCCTCTTTTTGTTGCTTTTGTAAAAGCAGCAGTAGAATATTCTAATTGTAAGAAAGATGCCAAAGTGGCACAGCGATCGTAAGTGGCTAGATAATTGACAATAAAAGAAGTAATATAATTTTGGAAAGCCTTCTTGATTAATCACACAAAGGCTTTTTTATACACATATCAATGGAAGAAAAGAAATTTGACCTCAATACCGTAATTGGATTTGTACTGATATTTGGAATTTTTGCGTGGATGTTTTACATAAATAAGCCTACACAAGAAGAGATGGAGGCAGAAAAAGCAAAACAAGAACAGGTTGAAGCAGAACAACAAACAGAAGAAAATCAAACAATTGATTTTGTAAAGCCCAGTAAAGCTATTGTAGTTAATCCAAAGGATTCATTAGCTTTAGTTGCAGCGCAATCCCAATTAGGAGCTTTTGCGTATTCCGCACGTTTACCTTCTGCCAAAGAAAATATTACTAAAATAGAGAATGAGGTACTGAGCTTAAAAATTAGTAACAGAGGAGGGTATATTGAAGAGGCTTTGCTCAAAAATTTCAAAACGTACGATTCTGTCCCTTTATATTTAATAAAAGATGGTAAAAATGCTTCTTTCAATCTTAATTTTGGAACAACAGACAACAGGATTTTAAATACCAAAGATCTGTTTTTCGAACCATCAGTTACAAAAAATGGGGAGAATACAGTTTTGTCTATGAAACTTAAAGTTTCTGAAACTAAATACCTGGAATATAGATATGAGTTAAAACCAAATGATTATATGTTGGATTTCTCTATAAAATCTGAAGGTTTACAACAGGTTATTAATAGTGGTCAAACGATTAATTTAGATTGGAAACTACAAGCAATAAGACAGGCTAAAAGTGCTTCTTATGAAAATAGATATACGGATATTCACTATGAGTACGAAGGTGATAAAGATGATTTTACAGGACAAGGCGATTTTGACGAGGATCAGGAAGAACAAGTTAGTTGGATTGGTTTTAAACAACATTTCTTTACATCTATACTACTAACTGATACTCCTTTTCAAACGGCAACCTTAGCATCTAAAAATATCGCGAATACAAGCGAATTAGATGATAAAGATATAAATGTTACAAAGGAATTTGCTGCATCTGTGCCTTTAGAACTTCAAGGAGGAGAACTAGATTATAATATGAATTGGTATTATGGTCCTACGGATTATAAAATTTTAAGTTCTTACGATCGTAATCTTGACGAAATTGTACCCTTAGGTTGGGGGATTTTTGGAGTGATCAACCGATATATTTTTATTCCATTTTTTAGTTTCCTTAGTGGTTTCCTTCCCTACGGGATTGCCATTGTTGTAATGACTATTGTGGTAAGGATTGTATTGTCTCCTGTTACTTACAAATCCTATGTTTCTCAGGCTAAAATGAAAATTCTAAAACCAGAAATAGCGGAGATTAGTGAGAAATACAAAGATAATGCGATGAAAAAGCAACAGGAAACCATGGCACTGTATAGCAAAGCTGGTGCGAGTCCAATGAGTGGTTGCTTGCCGGCTTTAATGCAGATTCCGGTTTTTTATGCATTATTTAACTTCTTCCCAAGCGCTTTTGATTTAAGACAAAAGAGTTTTTTGTGGGCAGACGATTTATCCAGTTATGATACGATTGCAAAATTGCCTTTTGAAATACCATTTTATGGGGATCACATTAGTTTGTTCCCTATTCTAGCCTCTGTAGCGATATTTATCTATATGATGATGACTACTGGTCAGACAATGCAACAGCAACAACCAGGGATGCCTAATATGAAATTTATTATGTATTTATCTCCATTGATGATGTTGATTTTCTTCAATAACTATGCCAGTGGATTGTCATTATACTATTTTATTTCTAACTTAATTACTATTGGTATTATGTTAGTCATAAAGAATGTGATTATTGATGAAGATAAAATTCATGCTAAAATCCAGGAGAACAAGAAAAAGCCTAAAAAGCAAGGTAAATTTCAGAAGAAGATGAAGGAGTTAATGGAACAAGCAGAGAAACAGCAGAAAGCGAAGAAATAAAAACAGAATAAATTTCGTATTAAAAATCCCCGTTTTCGATTGGAAACGGGGATTTTTTTGATTTTGATAAGTGTTACTTTCCTGGAATAATGATTTCTATAGGAGTAAGTAAAACACCGTCTATCATGTGTATTATTCCATTCGTGGCTTGTATGTCAGTAACTGTTATTGTACTTACATTAGGTGGGTTAGCTCCATCTGCTACTGTCCTTGCTGTGGCATCTATGGTAACTTGTCCAGAGACAGTGGTAACATTACCATTAGTTAAATCTGCTTCTCTAACATTCAAATTAGGTATCACGTGTAGATTCAAAGCTGTTTCTAATGTCATTTCAGGAATGTCACCAGGAACATTCCAAGTGTCGTCTGTAGTCAATAATGCATCAAAAGCAGTATTGTTTGGTGCAAATACTGTAAAAGGACCAGGTCCTTGCAGCGTGTTTGCATAATCAAAAGTGTAAGCTGTTAATCCCTCTACAAGTCTGGAAAAGTTTGGATCCGCAGTAGCAAAGGTAGTTATATCTGGTAACCCAATTACGGCATCTATTTTATGTATAATACCATTTGAGGCAAGAATATCTGGCGTGGTTACCTCAGCTCTTCCATTAAAAACTACTCCGTCAGTCGTGTTGTAATATATACTAATCGTACTTTCGTTAGGGCCAGCGGTAGAAGCTGTTTCCGCATACCCAGCTCCATTATTTGTAAGCGCTGTAGAAGTGACTTCGCCAGGAATTACATGATTCAATAAAAGCTGTTCTAACTCGTCTGTTGGAACTGCGTTAATATCTGCATAATTGTTAGCAGTAAGATACGCCTGAACCGCTTCATTTGTTGGTGCCAATACTGTAAAAGGCCCTGCTCCGTTAAGAAGTGATACTAGATCACCATCAGCAAGACCAAGAGCAGTTACCAATAATGACAATTCTGTATCTGCTGTCGCTGCTACCACTATGCTGTCAGTTGGAATAATAATGTTTCCATCATCATCACTACTACAAGAGAAAATCCCAAGTACAAATGTAGCAATAAGTACTACGTTAGTGATTTTTAAAATAATTTTCATGTTTTTGAGTTTTAAAAGTTATTATTTGTTCAGATTATTAACGCGATTAGTGTTTTACATATTTTTAAAAATTAGTTAAACAAAAGTTAACGGTAGGTGATTTTGTTGTTTCATAATTCCTTTTTTGGAAATTTTAATGTTTTTTTTGTAATATTTTTTGTGTAAAATAGATTTGAAATTTTATTTTGATTGTATTTTTTAAGAATATTGGTATACTTTTTGAACTGTAGAAGTAACTAAATAATTTGGGTAAACTATGCGAAATAGATTTTTGTTTTTCTTTTTAGTTTGTGGGATCACAATGATCAATGGTCAACAGTTTAATAAGTTTGATGCTGAAGGAAAAAGACACGGAAAGTGGCAAAAGAAGTATCCCAATAGTGACCAACTTCGCTATGAAGGAGCTTTTGAACATGGAAAAGAAATAGGTGAATTTAAATTTTATAAGCCTAGTAGCGGAAAATCCCCTACAGCTATTAAGATGTTTTCCAGTACAACAGATACCGTTATTGTAAAGTACTTTACTGAGAAAGGTAAAGTAATTAGTAAAGGTAATATGATTGGTAAAGAAAGAGTAGGTACATGGACATACTATCATAATGGATCATCTAAAATAATGATGACCGAAGAATATAGTTTAGGGAAACTACACGGAGAACAAAAAACGTATTTCAAAAATGGGCAATTAACAGAAAAGACAACATATAGAGAAGGTATGAAAGAAGGGAAACGATTTATGTATTCTGATAAAGGTGTTGTTATTAAGGAGTTTACATACCAAAATGATCAATTACACGGAATTACAAAATACTATGACGCTGAAGGAGCTGTAAAAATCGAAGGTAATTACATAAAAGACCGAAAAGATGGAATGTGGAAGTATTATGAAAATGGTGAGTTAATAGAGCAAAAACAATTTCCTGTTAGCAAAAGAGGTTCTTAGTATCAAAATAAAATAGTAACGGATAGAGAAAACCTTAAAGTAATGCGATAGCATTACTTTTTTTATTTGTTATTTTTGTACACGGTTTAAAAAATAGTAATAATGCTTTTTTTAAAATCCATAGTCAGAATTACGGATAAAATAATAGTAATGAAAAGAGTTGTTGTAGGCTTATCAGGAGGAGTAGATTCTAGTGTGGCAGCATATTTGTTAAAAAAACAAGGATATGAGGTGATAGGCCTTTTTATGAAAAACTGGCACGATGATTCTGTAACAATTTCTGATGAATGCCCTTGGTTGGATGATAGTAATGATGCTTTGCTAGTTGCTGAAAAATTAGGGATTCCATTTCAGACAGTAGATCTGAGTACAGAGTATAAAGAACGAATCGTAGATTACATGTTTCGTGAGTACGAAAGAGGGAGAACGCCCAATCCCGATGTTTTATGTAATCGAGAAATTAAGTTTGATGTTTTTTTAAAAATTGCATTGTCTTTGGGTGCAGATTATGTAGCAACAGGACATTATTGTAGAAAAGATACAGTTGTTGAAGATGGCAAAGAAAAACATCGTTTGCTTGCAGGAAAAGATCTTAATAAAGATCAATCTTATTTCTTATGTCAGTTATCGCAGGATCAACTGGCCAAAACACTTTTTCCTGTCGGGGAGTTGTTAAAACCAGAAGTGAGAGAGATTGCAAAACAGCAAGATTTGGTTACAGCAGATAAAAAAGATTCTCAGGGATTATGCTTCATAGGAAAAGTAAGACTACCAGAATTTCTTCAACAAAAATTGCAACCAAAGAAAGGAGATATTATTGAGATTTCTTCAACCAAAGAAATCTACACGAAAAGGATTCCTAGTTTTACTTCTAAAACAGAAGAGTTAGCATTTTTATCTTCAAAACATATGTATAAGAGGAATGATGGTAAAGTCGTTGGTAAACATCAAGGAGCACATTATTACACAAAAGGTCAGAGAAAAGGGCTTGCTGTAGGAGGAACACCAGAACCTCTTTTTGTTATTGAAACAGATGTGGACACAAACGTTATTTATACGGGACAAGGTAAAAGCCATCCAGGTTTGTATCGAAAAGCACTTTTTATAAGTAATGAAGAATTGCATTGGGTTCGACCAGATCTGAAATTAGATGTTGATAAAGAATTAACTGTTATGGCTAGAATACGGTATAGGCAACCCTTGGATAAAGCAACCTTGCACCAGACTGTTTCAGGTATGTATGTTGTTTTCGAAAATCCCCAGAGTGCTATTACTGAAGGTCAGTTCGTGGCTTGGTATATACACGATGAATTAGTAGGGTCAGGAGTAATTTCATAACTTTAGAATCTACTTTTACCTTCAGCAAATAAAGTTAATAGATCAATATAACTAATGAATACAATCAAAGAGCTTTTTAAAATTCAATATCCTATTGTTCAAGGTGGGATGATTTGGGCAAGTGGATGGAAACTAGCCAGTGCAGTCAGCAATTCAGGCGGTCTCGGACTTATAGGAGCTGGTTCTATGTATCCGGATGTATTAAGAACACATATTCAGAAATGTAAAAAAGCGACTAGTAAGCCTTTTGGTGTAAATGTTCCTATGTTATACCCCAATCTTCAGGAAATTATTGAGATCATTATAGAGGAAGGAGTAAAAATCGTTTTTACATCCGCGGGTAACCCAAAAACATACACTTCTTACCTAAAAGATAAAGGTATTACCGTTGTTCATGTGGTTAGTAGTCTAAAATTTGCTCTTAAAGCACAAGATGCAGGTGTAGATGCAGTGGTAGCCGAAGGTTTTGAAGCAGGAGGACATAACGGACGGGATGAAACAACAACACTAACCTTGATCCCAATGGTTAAAGAAAAAATGAACATACCCCTAATTGCAGCTGGTGGTATTGCAACCGGGGCGTCTATGTTTGCTGTTATAGCCTTAGGAGCTGATGGAGTACAGATTGGTAGTAGATTTGTAGCAAGCGAAGAAGCCTCTTCACATAAAGATTTTAAGCAGATGGTAGTACAAGCGAAGGAGGGAGATACACAACTAACGTTAAAAGAATTAGCTCCCGTGAGAATGCTTAAAAATAAATTCTATCAGGATGTGCTAGCATTGTATGCCAAGGGTTCATCTGTAGAAGAACTTAAAACGTTGTTAGGACGTGCAAGAGCCAAACGAGGGATGTTCGAGGGAGATCTGATAGAAGGGGAATTAGAAATCGGACAAGTTTCTGGTTTAATTCACGATATTAAACCTGTAGCAGAAATAATAAAAGATTTAATCGATGATTTTGAAGTGACCCAACAAAAGATGAATGCCATCAGGTTCTAATGCTTTGCCCGTGGTGGTACCAAGTCGATAATATGTTTTTCACAAATGGCTAAGGAATCATAAGAAGTAAGCTGTTTCTGTATTTTTTTTACTTTTTGGTAATATCTATCTGAACTTAATATTTCTGCTACTGCGTTTTGAATTGAGATTACCCGTGGACTTTCTGTTTTTAAATCTATTCCTAAACCACAATAGTCGATTCGTGCACAGATTTCGTTTTTCCCTTCATTAATACCCGCAGCAATCATTGGAACTCCGTGTTTGAGACTTATCATACTGCTTCCATATCCACCATTAAATATGAAAACATCTGTGAATGGCATTATTGTTTCAAAAGAGACAAAATCTTCAATATAAATATGTTTCTGGGGAAACTCTTTTTTCAAAATTTCTGTTTCATTATATCCAGTAACGACCAAAATATTATAATCAGAATCTTTAAATGCTTCTAATGTTGGAAGTATAAGCTTTCTGTTGTTTTTCTCTACTGTTCCTTGAGAAACTAATATAGTTATTTTAGAAAAATCTAATATTTTCCTCCAATCTCTGTTATTTCCACTCCTAGTATCAGACCAGGTTTCCAATGCTCCAATATATTTTATAGTTTCAGGGATAGAATGTCTGGGGTAATCCATCTCTGGTATTCCGTTCTGCAAAAAGATAGAAGAATTTAATGGGGCGATATCAAAAATATTGTGATTTTCTCTGGGGAGATCGAGTTGTTCTAATAGTTGGTTATATGCTTCTTTTGTTTCTTTAAAAATAAGCTTTTCAGCCATTAACTTGATAAAGTTCTGTTTTCGCTTGCTTAGAAAATTTGTAGCTGGTTGTTGCCCTAAACCATATTGCGGAATGTCTGGTGCGCTAAGTGCTAAAGGGACTACCCCAATACCGACTGCAGGAATATGTAGCTTATCTTTGATAATAGTACCAGGAAATGTATTATCAAAAACTAGAATATCAAATGGAAAAGACGGATACAAATTGTCTATATCTTCATAGTAGTCTTTCATGCGATTGATGAATAAATTAATAATATCAAATTTAATATGTGATATTCCTTTTAATTTTTTTCGTCCTGGATAAGCCTGGTCTAGTTCTGAAATTTTAATTTCTTTAGCTTTTCTGAAAGGTACGTAAGGGATCCCCATTTGGTTTAATTTGCTTTTGTATGCATTGCCAGTGTACCATCTAACATCATGCCCTTTCTTCTTGAGGTATACAGCCAACTTTGTCATTGGATTAAAGTGCCCATCAGCCGGAATACTTGCAAAAAGAATTTTTAGTGGATCCATGTAAGAAACTTGTTTTATTTTATTTAGAAAAGTCAAAGCTATACTTTTTTCTAATAAAATTGTTTTTTTTATCAAATTATAGGTTGCATCTTGTTACTTAATTTTATACGAACAATGACTATGAACTCAAGAGAAAATCAACTGAATGCTTTTGATCGATTACTAACTATAATGGATGAATTGCGTGCCCAATGTCCTTGGGATAAAAAGCAAACTCTACAGTCATTACGCCATCTCACTATAGAGGAAACTTATGAATTGGGAGACGCTATTCTGGATAATGATCTTGATGAAGTTAAGAAAGAACTGGGCGATTTACTATTACATATTGTTTTTTACGCCAAAATTGGAAGCGAAACTAAAGATTTTGATATAGCAGATGTGGCTAATGGTATATGCGAAAAACTAATAAGTCGTCATCCACATATTTATGGTGATATTCAGGTATCTGATGAAGAAGAAGTAAAAAGAAATTGGGAAAACCTTAAACTAAAAGAGGGCAAGAAAAGCGTTTTGGGAGGGGTTCCAAAATCTCTACCAGCTTTGGTAAAAGCTAGTAGAATACAGGATAAAGTTGCAGGAGTCGGATTTGATTGGGAAGAACCGCAACAAGTGTTTGAAAAATTGCAAGAAGAACTGGCAGAATTACAACATGAAATAAATGAGAATAATCAAGATAAAATAGAATCAGAATTTGGAGATGTTTTATTCTCAATGATCAATTATGCACGTTTTTTAAAAATCAATCCTGAGGATGCATTAGAACGAACCAATAAGAAGTTTATTAAACGATTTCAATATTTAGAAGAAAGGGCAAAAGAAAAAAGCAAAAGTTTAAAGGAAATGACATTGGCAGAAATGGATATTTTTTGGGAAGAGGCTAAAAAGTTATAAGAAATCATTACATACATTTCCAATAGTTTTTAATATAAAATCTTTATCACACACTATTTTCCGCAGCTTTTAAATATAAAAAAAGGCTCTATATTGTTGATTTTTTACATAAATTTTACGGGTAAACCATATATTATTCAAATTATTTACCACTTGGAACACCCTAATTTTATTAAGGTTTTGGGTAAGATATTATCGGGAAATCCTTTACAGTAAAAAAAATATGAAAAAGTTATCGTAAATTAGGAAGTATAATTATTTATAGATAATTGTGTGGCTAACTCAAAAAAAAACATAATAACTACATTATTTGGTACCATTGTTTTCTTATTTATTTCATTATCATTGTACAGTAAGCCTGATAAAATAAATAATATAAATACTGGGAGTACCAGTTTTAATGAACCCATAATTTCTGTAAAGAAACCTTATGATGATCATCAGTATACGCCAGCTATTGAGAATTATAAAAAAGCGCTAGAAGCACGAACAGGTGATTCTCTACCTATTTTTAAAAAGCTGGCATTTTCTTATGCTAAGAATAATCAACCCGAACTCGCTAGTGAATTCATACATAAATATGTCATTACTAGCCTCAACCCCTCTTTTGTGAGGCATAGTAACTTTGATGCCATTCGTGATGCAGATTCCTATCAATTATTAGCAAAAAAGTATCTTGTACAAGTTGGACTATGGTCAATCTTCTGCTTTTATGTTGCCTTTATAGGTTTGTTCATATCTATAGTTTTAAATTTTAGGGAAAAGTCAGATAGAGTTGCTAATCTACTCATGAGTGCTTTCATACTGATACATTCGGTTTTTATAATTCATATAGGTTTGTATTTTTCTAACTATCAATATTATTTACCACATATACTATATATGTCCACATTGTTTTCATTTTTATATGGACCTTTCATTTATTTTTATTTTAAAAGAGCTACTGTAGCGTATAGGTTTCAGCGTGCAGATCTATTCCATTTAATCCCATCGGTTTTATTATTTGTATTGTTATTTCCAATATATATTCTACCTGCAGACGAAAAATTAAGAATAATTCTAAATGAGGAGAGACCTTATGTAAATCTTATATCTATCTCTAAACTACTATCATTATTAGTTTATGGTGGTTTGGTTATCAAGATGTATGTATGTTCTATTAGAGTAAATAAACATCTTTCTAGGGTAGTTTTTAAATGGCAAAGAAATATTGTTATTTTTTGTTCTGTGTACATTGTTTCATATGGGATATATTCGGTACTCATTATAAAAAACGTTTTTAATGGTTTTTTGTTTTATATTCAGGTAGTATCCATGGCTCTTCTGGTCTTATATGTAAGTTATACGGCTTTTGTTCAACCAAGTGTCTTCGGAAGTTTACGATTAATTAAAAATAGTATAGTACCCGAAATTGATAAGTATAAGAAATCGGGTCTTACAGAAAGTCTTTCACTGGAGTTGAAAGAAAAGCTACAATATCTACTCAATGAAAAGAAAATTTATAAGCAAAATGATATTACTCTTCAGAAATTAGCACAGTATTTAGATACTACAAGACATAATACTTCTCAAATTATAAATGAGCATTTTAACCTAAACTTTTTCGAATTGATCAATAAGTATAGAATTGAAGAGGCAAAGGAATTATTAAAAGGAGAGAAACATAAAAACTTTAATATTATAGATGTTGCCTACGAAGTAGGATTTAATAACAAAGTTACCTTTAATAAGTCTTTTAAGAAATACAATCAGATTACCCCATCTGAATATGTTAAATCATTAGTTGCTTAATCCATAAAAAGAATTTGCTTTTTATGAAATGATAAGTGTGGGTTTTTCTATGATATTAACATAAGGATTTGTAAAAATGTTTGAATAAACTATAAATTTTGTTAATTAACATTTGACCAGTGTCAAGTTTTAAACTTCAATAATCTTAACGTGATTCATACAATGTATAGAAATCGTTTTTTTAAGTATTTGAATATATGAAGTTTGTGTTTATTGATTGAAGTAGGTTTGAATGAAATTAGAAGCAATGTTATACTCAATATGAGCATTAGGCATATAATCCAGAAAAATAAAAAACATATTGTAAATTTATTGAAGAGGTATTTGTTTAAATAGTTATGCGGCTAACTCAAGTAAACATTACCATAGCGTCACTATTTAGGACTTTATTATTTGTGTTTTTTTTTACTTCTATATCGATTTATGCTTCGGAAGAAAATATAGTAAGTATAGAAGATATCGATTCTAAAATCGATAGTTTGTTTTATTCTGCAGAAGCCAATTTTCAGAATGAACGATATCTTATGGCTATTTCTGAATATAAAAAGTAGTAACAGGTGGAACTACTGACTCATCACTCGTTTATAAGAAAATAGCGTTTGCATATACCAAATTGGATAAACCCAAATATGCCTGTGAATTTATAGAGAAGTATATAAAAGCAAGCTTAGATGTTAACTTTATAGAACATACTTATTTTAAGGAAATAAGCGATTCTAAATCATATAAAGCCTTATCAGATAAATACACCAAAAAAATAAATTTTGGTCTTTGTTTTGTTTGTATGTAGGGTTTATAGTGGTTTTTATATATACTGTATTGAATTTAAGAAAGGGACCGGATAAGATTGCAAACTTTTTGATAAGTACTTTTTTGTTAATCCATTCTTTTTTAATTATTCGTGTGAGCATATTAGTTGCCAATTATGAGTATCGTGTACCTCATGCTCTATATTTATCAGCATCTTTTTCATTTTTATATGGACCTCTTATCTATTTTTATTTTAAAAGAATCGCAGAAAATCACCAATGTGGGTCACTGGATATATTTTATTTAATACCAACTGTCATTTTTCTCATACCTATCTCCTGGTTACCTGAAGAGGAAAAATTAAGAATGATCTGAAATAATGAAAGCCCCTACTTAAGTGCAATAGTAGTTTTTTAAATTGACACCACTCATCGTATACCTGATGTTGATTATTATAATGTACATAACTTCAATTCGACGTAACGAGAATTTAACTAAAAAAGGACGTAATTGGTTACGGAATATACTAATACTTTGTACCGTTTATATTGTTTCATATGCCATTTATGCTGTTCTTATAAATCAATTCATCATAAGAGGCTTCTTATTTTACTTGCAGATTATTTCTATGTCTTTACTGGTATTATTTACTACAGTCATTAACTATCCAATAATCTGTTCTCCTGATTTAACAGATACATATTTGGTAGCAAGTACCGTCACTGGATCTTGTAAAGCCGCTCCAATTACTGATTACGAGTATGTGGTAACCGTCACAGATAATGGTGGAGGTTCTTATAGTTTATCTGGTTTTTCTGGTGGAATGTATGATGGATTGTTTTGTGGGCCTTTTGATATATGCGGGTATATCTGTTTGGGTAAAACACTGATACGTTATGTAATAATAAACTAAATAGTTCCTGTAGATTGTTTTTGTACTGATGGTTATAGCAAATTTTAATAGTTGATCAAAACACTGTCTTTTTAGATGGTGTTTTTTGTTTTTTGTAAACCAAATAAAACGTTCGTAACTAATAGCCAATATATACAAACATGATAAAATATACTCTTTTTGTAGTAGATAAAAAGAGTTTGTAAGAATATTAAAAGAATTGTCTTTTTAACCACAAATAGAGCATAGCCCTTACCTAAATCTTGATCTGTGTTCGTAGTGTTATTGATTCGAATACCCAACTTCAAAATTAAAAACGATACTCGCCTAGCATGTCTTTTTTCAATAGAAGGGAAATTTTTATCGGGACTGGTAAACGTTTATAGGCATTACCCATCTTTTTGGTTCCTATTTCTTTCTTTATCGTACAATCATAAAAGAATGGGCAAGAGGTTACTGATAATAATCGTGTAGTTTATTCTTATTGGTGATGTTATTGAGTTAGCCATCGATATACTCTTGCCTTACTTTTTTTGTGACTAACTATAGGAGTATAAATCTTGAAAAATTTTATTTATGAAAGTAAATCACTACAAACTGTTGATGCTTGTTTTTTTTATATCAAGTATAGCACTGGCTCAACAAAGATCGATATCAGGGACGGTTACAGATAGTAACGGAATACCATTGCCAGGGGTTAATATTATTATCAAAGATACAAATAGGGGAACGCAAAGTGACTTTGATGGTGCTTATTCTATTGGAGTATCAGCTGGAGAAATTATTATGTATTCTTTTCTTGGTTACGTCACACAAGAAAAACTTGTGACAGATCAAAACAAAATAGATGTAGTTCTGGATGAAGATGTAAGAGCTTTAGAAGAAGTTGTGGTAGTAGGATTTGGAACACAATCCAGAAGGAAAATCACCGCTAATATTGCCTCTATCTCTTCCGATGAAATTAATGAAATTCCGACACCAAGTTTGCAAAGTACCCTTTCAGGAAAAGCTGCAGGTGTGCAGGTAACCCAATTAAACGGTAAGGTCGAAGGAGGAGTAAAAGTTAGGGTACGTGGAATCTCGACCATATCATCTTCTCAGGAACCACTGTATGTAGTAGACGGAATTCCTATTACCAATGCAGACGAATCCATCAATAATTCACCAATCAACCCACTTATTGCATTAAACCCTAACGATGTAGAATCAATCGATATTCTCAAAGATGCATCTTCTGCAGCAATTTATGGAGCAAGAGGGACGAATGGTGTTATTATTATTACAACAAAACAAGGTAAACAAGGAAGAACAAAGGTTTCTCTAAACTCGTCATATGGAGTTAGTAGTGCTACCAATACAAGAGATTGGCTTAACGCTAACCAATATGTAGAATTGATGACAGAATCTGCCTTAAATGCAGGTTTTAGTCAGGCTGGTATTGAAGGACAATTCGATTTTTATGCAAACGGATTGGATTGGAGAAATGGAGCGGTAGATACAGACTGGCAGGAACTAGCCTTGGTAGACGGATCTGTTCAGGATTTTGGAGTATCAGTTTCTGGTGGAAGCGAAAAGACAAGGTTCTTTATGTCTACTGCGTATAACAATACTGATGGTATTGTACGCGGAAATCATCTAGAACGGTATTCTTTTAGGACAAATATCGATCATAATCTTTCAGAGAAATTCAGAATAGGAACGAACGCAAGTGTTTCAAAATCGATTATCGATAGAATTTCTAATGATAACGCATTTGCTACACCACTTCAGGCAATCGCTCAGACACCCCTGTCACCAGCATATCTGGCGGATGGCATCACTCCAAATAACAATACAACAGAATATTATAATTTTTTAACCGAAGAGTTTAATGGAAGTTTTAAAACAAATATTTGGAGAGTATTAGCAAATGTATATGCAGAATACCAAGTTATTCCTGATGTAAACTTTAGAACCGAAATTGGATACGACTTATTATCACAAGTAGCAGAACGATTTTCAGGAAGTCTTACAGAATCTGCTTCTGTTGGTGGATTTGGTACCACTAATGCGGTTCAAACAGAAAAATATAACCTCAATAATTATTTTACGTACAATAAGGTTTTCGATAATACTTTTGATGTAGAGGCAACAGTAGGGATGAGTTATGAAGATAGCTTTAGAAGATCTCAATTTCTACAAGGACAGGGGTTCCCATCTGATGATTTGCAGACCTTAAATAGTGCTGCAGAGATTGTTGCGGGAGGATCTAGTCGCACGAGATTTAATTTCCTGTCTTATTTTGGTAGAGCTACGCTTTCAATCGCTAATAAATATTTGTTAAAAGCAAGTTTGCGATATGATGGTTCGTCAAGATTTGGTGAGGAAAATAGATTTGGGTGGTTTCCTGCTGCATCAATAGGATGGATTGTTTCAGAGGAGTCTTTTTTAAAGAGTTCAGAAGTGGTTTCCTTATTGAAATTGCGAGGAAGCTGGGGTGTAACTGGTAATGCAGGTATAGGGAACTTTGCCAGTTTAAGCTTATTTCAGGGCTCGCCATACAACCAGAGAGCTGGATTAGCTCCAACTCAATTAGGTAATCCATCCCTTAAGTGGGAAAGAACCACTCAGGTAGATATGGGAATGGATTTCGGTTTTTTAAATAATAGAATTTCTGGGGAAATTGATTACTATGTAAAAGATACTGATGATCTGTTATTAAATGAACCAGTTCCCGGAACTTCAGGATTTCCAAATATTACCAGAAATGTTGGTGAAATGAAAAACAAAGGATTCGAATTTATTATAAATACAAAGAATATTGTTTCTCAGGTTGGAAGTTGGAGTACGTCAATAAACCTCTCTACTATTGACAACGAGGTTACTAAATTGCCTGGAGGTGATATTATCGCAGGAAGAAATATTGTTAGAGAAGGAGAAACCGTTTCTTCCTTTTATGTTGTAGAATTTGCTGGTGCTGACCCAGCTAATGGTGATGCTTTGTTTATTAGAAACACAGTAAATGCAGATGGTAGCATCGATAGAAGTACAACCAATAATTTTAATGAAGCAGAGAGAATTATAGCAGGTAGTCCGTATCCTGATTTCATTGCGGGACTAACAAATAATGTTACTTATAAGGGTATTGATTTCTCCTTTACTTTTCAAGGTGAATGGGGAGCTTCTATATATAATAATGGAGGAAGGTTTCAATCAGGTAATGCTCGGTTTTTTGACAATCAAACCACTGATCAGTTACGTAGGTGGCAACAGCCAGGTGATATTACCGATGTTCCTCAGGCAAGATTGTTTAGTACAAATGGTCAACAGGCTTCTACTAGATACTTGCAAGAATCAGATTTTATACGATTACGGAATCTAACTTTAGGGTATACCATACCAAAGGATGTGACTAAAAAATTCTATATGGAACGAATAAGAGTGTATTTCACAGGATTCAATCTATTGACTTTTACAGATTATGATGGTTACGATCCAGAGTCTACAGCAGATTTTAATGGTAATAACAATATTCAGGTAGGAGAAGATTTTTATTCTGCACCACCAGCTAAAACGTATACAATGGGAATAAATATTGATTTTTAAAAAACATATGGATATGAAAATATTAAAATATATTACACACACATTGCTGATTACAGCAGTTTCAATTGTAGGATGCGAAGATAATCTGGAGTTAGAGCCAGAACAAAGTTTATTGCCGGAAGTAGCGGTATCCAGTCCAGCAAATTTGCAAAACATATTGACAGGGATTTATGATGAAGCCGGACAGATAGTTTCCTATGGAGGCCAGATCAATCTAGCAGTAGAGTTACTAGGTAATGATGCCGATCTTTCTTGGAACGGGACTTTCGAGCAACCGGCACAATTGATCGAAAAACAATTAGTACCTGATAATACATTCGTAAGAGATTATTGGCTAAATGCCTATGAAGTAAATAATCAGGCTAATATTGTATTGGCTAATATAAACGTATTTGAGGTCCAATCAGAAAAAGATAGAGTAGAAGGAGAAGCGAAGTTTCTTAGGGCTTTAGTTTATTTTGATTTGGCACGATTATTTGGTCAATCTTATGAGAGTGGAGGAGGAAATTCTCAGCCTGCTGCCCCGATTATTCTAGATGCCATTCTCGATCCCGCAGATATTACATCTCCTTCAAGAAATACTGTGGAAGAAGTATATACTCAAGTAATTATCGATCTGAGGGATGCCGTGAGCTTACTTCCTGATTCAAATGGTATATTTGCGGATAAATATGCCGCTCAGGCACTTTTGGCTAGAGTGTATTTACAACAAGGTAATTATGTTGGAGCAAGAGATGCAGCTGATGATGTTTTACAAAACAGCGGTCATTCACTCACCGCTACTTATGATGGAGCCTTTAATAATGATGTAGATTCTACTGAGGATATTTTTGCTTGGCAAATTACCAGTCAGGATGGTGTTAATCAAATGAATACTTTTTGGGCGGGGCAAGCTTTTGGTGGTAGATCTGGTAATCCAGATGTTTCTATAAATGGATCATTTTTTGATATTTTTGACGATGCTAATGATGACAGATCTCAATTTTTCTATACTACTTCAGGAGGTACAGCCACCACAAAGTGGCAGTCTCAATTTGCAAATATTCCATTTTTACGTATTGCTGAAATGCATTTAATAAGAGCTGAATCGAATTTTAGATTAGCTACGACTATTGGATTAGATCCATTAGTAGAGATTAATGCTTTACGTGGTAGATCCAATGCTGCAGCACTTGGTGTTACTACTTTACAGGATATTATTGATGAGCGAAAACGAGAGTTGGCTTTTGAAGGTTTTACATTGCATGATATAAAGCGTTTACAAGAAACTGTTGGAACATTAAATTATGATGATAACTTTTTGGTAATGCCTGTTCCTCAAAGAGAACGTGATGCAAACTCTAATCTAATGCAGAACCCGGGATATGGGAATTAATTGTTGAGTTTTTATATTTTTCTAATACTGCCTGAAAACCGGACTTGATTTCATCTGTAGCATGCAATGAAAATGATCAATCTCAAAGAACTTTTCGGGCAGTTTTAATCAATTAGAAATCAACAATAAATTACCTATTAAATATCTAAAATTACCCACTTAGAACTTTTTTTGTCGAGTGGGTAGTTATAGTTTAATTGAATATGTAATACTACTTTATTGTTTTAGAACTTTTCTTGTAGTGGATTTACCGTTGAGAGTTACTTTACAGAAATAAATCCCACTAGGTAGAGATTTGTTTCCAACATTGTATTGATGAGCTCCGCGATTTACATTTTTATTTATGATCGTTTGAGAAGCTCCATAAATATTAATAAGCTCAATTCTTAAGTCACTTTTTTCTTCTCTAATGTTTAACTGTACTATAGAGTTTTTTGTTAAAGGATTAGGGAATACCTTAATACTATGATTAACTATTTGTTCCTCTGGAACTGTGTTATTCAATCTTATAGTTCCTGGTTTTTGGTCATACCACTCTCCATTATAATACCATCCGTCTTGACATCGGTTAAGATCAGCTGTTTGTGTAGAACCATTTTCACTAAAAATAAGATTAGCACAAGAAGTGTTTGGTAGTGTGTATCGATGCCAACCCTCTGTATCGTTTTCCATTAATTCTCCTGGCCAGGTGGTTGTTAATCCTGATGGATTTACACTCCAAAAATAAATACTTGGTGATGTATAGGTCTCAGGTTTAAAATATACGGTTAAATCCTGGTTTTCTTCAGGGTTATTATCATACCAAGTTCCGTTATAGTACCATCCATCTCCACACCTCTGAAGATCTGCACTTTGGTTGGTTTCATTGTTACTAAAGATGATGTTTGCGCAGTTAATACCAGTAAGTGTTAATGAGTACCAATCATTATTCAAATATGTCATATTGATGCCTGGCCAAGATACGGCAGCGGCAGATGGGGATGTATCCCAATAGTAAATAGATGGATCAGGTAACGACCCTTTATAATAAATAGTCATAGCGGCGGTTGTATCCAAAAATGTAAACGAATTACTAACCACAGAAGATGACAATCCCTCTTTGTTATATGCAATTGCTTTAATATTAGTTTCGGATGTCAAAGAAATTGGTGTCGTATACCGAATAGAAGAGGTGCTAGGTTCATCTCCGTTCAGTGTATAATAAATTTCAATTCCCTGGGATGAATTATTAGTCACATTCAGTGCAACGGTAATGGTGTCTCCTTCTATAAACGATCCACCTTCTGGTGACATCAAAAGAACAGGAGGGATGTTTGCCGTATTTCTTGGATCCGTATCATACCAAGTTCCATTATCATACCAGCCGTCTCGATCTCTGATTAGATCATCCGTTTTGGTTCCTCCATTATCGTTGAATAATAAGTTGGTGCTTTGCACTCCTTCAAAAATATACTCATACCACTCAGAATTATCAATTTGATTCATTTGTGCTCCAGGCCAGTTACTTGGAGGCAAAACAGCAGGAGATACATTCCAATAATGAGTAGTGGCCTGAGTCCAAGTAGACGGTTTCTTAAAGTATACGTGCAATCCTTCTATTGGACCGATTTGATAGTTTTTAGTGATGATATCTGATGGATTACCTTCTTTATCAAAAACAACTGCTTTTATAGTAGTGGATGTCGTGATAGTAAACGAACTATTATATTGAGAACTGGAACTACTCGGATTCGATCCATCAACCGTATAATTAATACTATATGGAGCACCAGCTCCTCCTACAGCTTCCATAGTAACTTCTATAGGGGTTTCAGAGTTTGTAGTATTTGGGTTGATTATAACTACAGGTGGACTAGGTCGATTAACGCAATTTTCAAAGAATCCACCCCCACAACCACCAACAAGTCCTGGCCCATTTAGGATATAAATTCCTGCTGATCCAGAGGTAACAGTAAAGTTAATTATTCCGTTTTGCGCGATAACTTCGCGGCCTGTTACCGCATCTCTATACACACCATTACTTATTCCAGAAATATTAAATAAGGCATTTCCGTCTTTAGCCAGTCCAACAACAACTTCGCTATTTTGATAAACTCTACGATACGAAACTGCATTACCGGGAGCTTCTTTCCAGTCCCAGCTACCCTTTTGTAATGCAGGCACTACCTTTCTTATAGCATTTAACTTTTTTATATGTTGATATATTTTATGGTTAGAAGCTTGATCCATTACATCTCCGTAATATGCTCTTCCGGTTTCATTGATGGATTTTTCAATTCCAGATGCATCGTGAATATCGTTAAACTCCCCGGCTTTAAATCGCATTTCTGTTCCATAATAAACAGCAGGGATTCCACGCCAGGTAAACATAAAATTCATACAAGCAGCTAGGTTTTCATCAGACCCTCCATAACGTCTGTTCCAGTCATTATTAGGTCCAAAATCATGATTATCTAACCAGGTCACTAATGTTGATGGATCGCTATATAAATGATCGTATCGTGCTGCGGCTTTTACAGAAGGAAAAGATTGTCCTTCTTCAAAAGTTCCATGAAAAGTAGCTTCTCCATAGAAGTCAATTACCGCAAGATCTAAAGGTTCAGAATTGTTGACTTCTCCTCTCCAGGTATAGTAGTGTGGATTTATTTCATCAACTGGATGTAATTCATGGCGTTTTTGCGCTACCTCACCAAAAATGAATAGGTCTGGGTTAATCGCTTTAAAAGCATCGTAGAAATAAATAATATCTTCTCTGCTCATATGTTTTACGGTATCCCAACGAAAAGCATCAACTCCCATGTTAATATAAGTGGCGTAAGCATTAACCAGATAGTTCCTAACTATCTGACTTTCTGTGTTAAGATCTGGAGTATCGCCAGCAAGTGCGCGGTTTTGGAGGTTTTCTACATCGTCAAAGCCTTGGGCAAAACCATTTCCAGAATGATGATACCATTCGGGATCCGAAGTATCTACATAATTCTCTTTTCCTGGGAAATTGTGTACGGATAAATCCTGATTGTAAGGTGGAGGCATTTTTGCTAGATTAGCTCTGCTCCATATCAAACCATCTTCTGGATTAGGCGTTAATCCATCATATTCCCAATTGGGATTATCTGGTGCAAACCACGGTTTCGTAGGATCTGTATTGTATTTGATTTCAGCTACGTCTTTTATTCCAAAACGTCCTGCATGGTTTGTTACTACATCCAAAACAATTTTCATGTCACGAGTATGGATTTCATTGATCAAATCCTGAAATGTAGCACCCGGAGATTCTAATCGTGGATCTACCTTAGTAAAGTCCCAAGCATGGTAGCCATGATAATCCAGTGGACTTCGGTTATGGACTATGGGAGTGATCCAAATTGCGGTAAAACCAAGGTCTTTTATGTAATCCAGTTTTTCAATTAGGCCCTTAAAATCTCCTTTCCAAGTGACATCATTAGGGTCAGTAATGGTAGTGTTTACTGTGGGATCAGGATTGTAAGAAGACCATTCTGTTGGAGCATTGTTGCTAGGATCTCCATCAAAGAAACGAGTGGTCATTAGAAAATAGATTGTTTCTTCTCTAAAATCTGTTTGCGCAGTCGCTGTATAAGGATCGAATAGTAGGCTCCAAATGCATAAAATGCCCAGAGATTTGAGTAGTGAATTTTTCATGAGTTTTGGTGTTTGTGTTTTGTATGTGATGTTGTTGTTTTATAAATAATTTGTTATTATTTAATTTTTTAATTAAAAAATTAATGATTTAACAATTTAAGTAATAATTATCTGTCATAATGATGACATAATTTACTCAAACGTTTTCGTGTTGATAACAATTAGTATAGTATGTTCTTTAAGTAAAGGAAGGACTGATTTCCTGGCGAATACTATTTTTAAAAACCTATTTTCTGAAAATGATGAGGTTATCGGATATGATTATATCATAAAAATGATAATATTGTTTTATCCAATTTAATGTTTTCTTGGTGTAGAAGAATACGTGTGTAGGATCATTTTTGTACCACCAAGATTCAAAATCAATAGATGTATCATACAGATACGTCTTACAATATAAACTTGCTTTATTTCGTAATAGTGAATGTAATAGTTTGAACTCTTTATGGGGATTATAAAAGTGCTCCATCACCTCACAGCAGGCTATATAATCATAAGTTGTTTGTAACGCTTTTGAGTTAGGGTCAAAGAATGGATCATAGGTTTCGATCTCATACCCTTGATTTCTTAGCATTTCAGTAATAACTGGACCACTACCACTCCCAAAATCTAAACCCTTACTATTTTCGTCATAATCTTCTAAAATTGCATTAACAATCGGAGAAACAAAATTTTGATAACCAGGATCCGTGACATCATTATTATGTGTTTCATATCTTTTTCTTTCTTGATCATTAGAAAGAAAATAGGATGGAGCTAATGAAATACTATCGCAATCAGAACAATGATAGTATGCTCGCTTGTGTACAAAAGAAAATGCTGTGATTTTTGAACCACAAAGCGCACACTTCATATTGATTTGTGTTAGAGTTCTTTAATTTTCTTTAATTTACTCTTCCAGACTTCTAGGTTTTCTTTATGCTTCCCTATGTTTTTTCGCACTTCGATAACCATAGGATTATCGTCATCGGTATGTTTAAAGAATTGAAGGTTATTTTCTAACTGTCTGATGTCATTACGAAGTTCTTCAATCTTTTTTCGAATAAAGTTTTGCTCATTTCTTAGGGCTCTATCGTCAGACTGGTTGGCTAATGAACTAAGTTTGTTTTCATACTTAATCATCTCAGTTTGTTTTCGACTAAGGTTTAGTTGTTCGAAAAAGCTATCTAAAACTTTATTATAGTCAGACTCAATATTTCGTTTTTTATAAGGAACTCTACCAAGTGTTTTCCAAACTTTTATATTTTCTTTAATTGTTGCCAGATCATTTTCAGAATCACCAGATAAATTTAAAAGTTTTAGTGATTCGATATGTGCTAGTTTCTTTTCGTACGCCTCAGTTTCTTCTTTACTAATTTCATTTTTTTCTGCATGAATACGATCAAAATAGTAATTACAAGCATCTTTGAATCGTTTCCAAATTCTGTCACTATCTTTGCGAGGTACGTGTCCTATTTTTTTCCAATCCGCCTGAATTTTTTTCATTAGCGGAGTGACAATAGAAAAATCATCACTGTCTTTATTGTCTTCAGCAATTTTGATAAGTTCCATTTTCTTATTCAAGTTTTCGAACTGATCTTTCTTAAGATTTTTATAAAACGCATTTTTATTTCTATTAAAATCCCTCACAGCACTCTTAAACTGACTCCAGGTTTCTTCATTAGCACTAGACGGAACTTTTCCTGCCCTAAAGAACTCTTCTCGTAACGCCTCTATTTCCCTGATTTTTTGTTGCCATCCCGAGTGGTTTTTTGGATGATCAGAAGCAACTTCAATAATTTTAGCGATAATTTCCTGCTTTACTTCCAGGTTCTTTTCGTATACTTTGTCCTGAATTTTGAAAAATTGCTGACGGTTTTCATGGATTTGTTTAGTCAGTGCGCTAAATTTTTCCCAGATAGGTTCTCTGTATTCTTTTGCAACAGGTCCTAAATCTTCTTTCCACATTTTATGAAGAATCTGTAACTCTCTAAATGCTCTGTTTACATCTGTTTCTTGAGCTAACTCAGTAGCACGTTCTATAATCTTAAGTTTTTGCTCTAAATTATGTTTAAAGTCAAGATCTCTAAAATCCCTGTTAAGATGAAGAAAGTCATAAAAATTTTCGGTATGATGATGATATGTATTCCAGACTGTATTGTATTTGTCTCGGGGAATCGAACCGGCATTATGCCATCTTTCCTTGATTTCTTTAAAGTGATTATATGTAGTATTGATGTTTTCTTCTACATTCAATAAGCCTTTTAATTCTTCTATGATATCCAGTCTCTTTTGTAGATTAGCCTGAAGGTCTTTTTTTAGATTCTGGTAATACGCATTTCTTTTCTCTTTGTAATCGAAATAAACAGAATTAAATTCTTTTTTCAGCGGAGTAGAGTAGTAGAAGTCAATGATGTCTCCACCATCTGCTAAAAATTCATCTTTTTTCTGTTCTACTTCTTCATTAAATTTATCGTTAAATTCTATTTTGATTTCTTCTACATGTTCTTTGATAGCCTGAATCTTCTCATTTTTAATCAAATGACTTAATTCTGCAATAAGTTCTTCTTTACTCATTGCATGATAGTCTTTCTTTTCTATATCATGGCGTTCTAATTTGCTCGCATCCTCACTGTCCTTGGCAACCGCTTCATCCATTTCAGTTTGAATTTCATCATCAGGCTTTTCTACTGTTTCTTTGCTTTCTACTTCTACCTCAGTATTTGGTGTGTCTTCTTGTTCAGCAGATTCTTCATTAGGATTACCGGCTTCAGCAGGAGACGTCTCTTCTTTAAAGTTTTTATCCGGCATACTTTCCTTAGATTCAGATGCCTCAGAATCTGATTCTTGTGTTTCAGAGATTGGATTTTCTATTTTTTTCTCTATAGTTTTTGTCTTATTCTCTTCATTTCCATCTGCTTCGGGCAGGTTATCGTGTGTGGACATTATATCAAATGTTTTTGTTTGTCTGAGGTTAACGATTGACTAAGATACTAACATCTTCTATAAACTCAAAGCAAATGGATGCTTTTAGGAATTCCTTAGAGGAGTTTAGGTATATATATCCATATCTGAAAACTTTGCTATAATTGATTCCAGATTTCCCAAGACCTCTCTGCCTGTAAAATCAGCATTTTTAATCCATTAGAAGTTATTGCTCCTTTTTCCTTACCCTTTTTCATGAAGGTTGTTTCTTCTGGATTATATATAAGATCGTATAAGACGTGATGTATTCCTAAGTATTCGTATGGTAAATCCGGACAATTATCTATTTCAGGATGGGTTCCTAATGGTGTACAGTTGATGATTAACTTACAATGCCTTATGATATCTTCATCAAGATCGTTATAGCTCAATTCTCCAAAGTCTGGGTTTCTGGAAACAAAGGTGTGTTTTATATTTAATTTTGTTAAAGCAAAGGCTACCGCCTTGGAAGCCCCACCAGTTCCTAAAATTAATGCTTTTTTTATAGTATCATTTAACAATGGTTTTAGAGATTCTGTAAAACCATAATAATCACTATTATAGCCTGTAAGCCTCCTGTTATTTTCGAACTTAATGACATTGACTGCTCCAATTTCTTGTGCTATGGGATCTAATGCGTCTAAATATGGAATAATTTCTTCTTTATAAGGGATTGTAACGTTCATTCCTTTTATATCGCTGTCTTGAACTATTGTTTTTAAGTCATCAATTTTTTCTATGTCAAAATTCTTGTACTCATTATCAAGGTTTTCTTTTTTGAATTTGTCAGAAAAATAATTTCTTGAAAAAGAATAGCCTATATTCTTGCCCAGTAATCCATATGTACTCATACAGGTTTGGTTTTTAAAGTGTTTTTTCCGTACCATTCCAACCATAATACAATTGCGATGCCCACTAAAATAAAAAAGAAAGCAACGTAAGTTGGTGTAATCGTCATATCAGGAAGGTATCGATCATAATTGTCAAGAATAGGATTTCCCTGCGCATCAATAAGGATTTCTCCGAAATCATTTTTTTTATACATCTTGTATTTCCATGGCCAAACTACGCCGAGAGACCCCGTTATAAATCCTATAATAGCAGCAAAGGTGGCATTTTTATAATGTTTTAAAACATATCCTAAAAAATGTGACAACGTTACCAACCCAGTTATAGAACCTAAACTAAAAACCACAAGTACTTTAAGTAACCGTATTCGTTTAGTATTTTCAAGAAACGAAAGGTCCCACTGAATAAGATCCGTAATTGTGTCGTAAAGAGCGTTTACGGCATCTACTAACAATAACACGTAATTTCCAAAAAGTATGAGAATAAAAGAACCAGATAATCCAGGTAAAGTCATACCTGAAACACCCACAATTCCACAAAAAAACACAAAAAATAAATTATCATTTTCCTTAGCAGGTTCTAGTAAACTAATGCTTATTCCTACAAGGATTCCAATAAGTATAAATGCGATATTACGCCTGCTCCAATCATTAAAACCTTTTACTATATAGTATATAGAGCCAATAATCATCCCAAAAAAGGCTGCCCATACATATAACTCATAGTGAATGATAAGATAATCAAGGATTTTAGAAACACTGAAATAACTAATCAGCATTCCTAAGATTAAAAGCGCCAAAAAACGACCATTAATATATCTCCAAAAACTGCTGAATCTAAAATTTACGAATAGTTTAAATGCTTTAAGGTTTATTTTCTGTAGTGAATAAATAAATTCTTCATAAAAACCAGCCACAAATGCTACAACTCCACCAGAAACACCAGGTACTTTATTTGCTGCTCCCATAGCCAAACCTTTAATGACTAAAAAAAACTTATCGCTAAACGTTCTCGTGTTTTCTGACATCTTGTTACTTCTCTTTTTTTGTTGCGAGACGCTCCAATATAAGAATTATTAAAAAACCGATAGTAACAAAAAGTAATGTCCATAAGATCCGCGGATCACCATCAAAATTAGCGGGTAATATGCTTTCTTCTAAAAAAGGAACTTCCATTCCTTCTGAGTTTGTTCTCCAGGATAGAACTTTTTTCCAGGGCCATAACTTGTTCAAAGAGCCTATCATAAATCCCGTAAGCAATGCCAACGTCATGTTTTTATGGTTGTTAAACATCCAGTTTAACACCTTAGAAAACAATTTTAAACCAATAATTGCACCGACTCCTATAATAAGTATTTTATAAAAAGCTTGCCATAATATTTCAAAATCCATAGATGTCAGTCCTTCTCTAAATTGATTTAAAATACCTATAAAAGTTTCATACGCCCCTAAAATCAATAATATGAAAGCACCAGAGACTCCAGGCAAAATCATTGCGATGATTGCAATAAAGCCACAGAAAAGTAAATACCAAAGACTTTCTGGTGACGCTACAGGTTCTGCAATGGTTAGGAAATAGGATGCGACAGCAGCTATAATAATGCTAAGAAAAACTTTTGGATTCCAAGAGGTTATCTGCTTACCAATATACAAGATACTGGCTAATACCAAACCAAAGAAAAACGCCCACAATAATAACGGTTCATTATGCAAAAGCCATTTTATTATTTTTGCTAAAGAAAGAATACTTATGGCAATTCCCATAAAAAGACATACCAGAAAAGAAAGATTATATAAACGCCAGGCAATACCAAAACCATCTTTTTTCCAGGTCTTGAAAAAGTTAAAATCTAGCGTATTGATGGTGGCTATCAGTTCTTCATAAATCCCTGAGATGAAAGCTATTGTTCCCCCAGAAACACCAGGAACAACATCTGCGGCTCCCATAGCAATCCCTTTTAGTGAGATGACTAGGTAGTCCTTAAGACTTCTTTGCATTCTTTTTGGTTTCAATGGTTATACCAACAAATGTATGTATTTTTTGTTGTAAAAGTATTGTGTTATTCAGGTGAAATTCGCGAATAAACCAGTTTTTAAAAATTTAATAAGAATGGAAGATTAAACCTTATATTCCGAAATAATGTTTTGAACCAGCGAAAGATTAAATACCTGTTCAAACAACTCTTCCAGAACGATCGTGTATTCCAAATCCAATTCCAACGCTTTTCTGAGGTGAAATTCACCTTTGCTATACTCTTGATTTTCATAGTATAATCCAGCCAGCCTATATTGAACTTCTGCATTCTCGGGATAAAACTCTATCGCTTGATGCATATTCTGAATGGCTGCATCAGATTCTCCTATAAATTTTAAAATATCGGATCTGTTAAGCCATGTTTCTAATTCGTAATTGCCTAGTTCTAATGCTTTTCTATATCCACGTTCGGCTTCTTCAAAAAAAGCTAACCGATTGTTGATTTTTGCATAGCGTTTCCAGTATAAGACATTTTCTGAATCAATGCTGATGGCCTTATTTGTATAGTATAGTGCTTTTTGATAGTTACGTTTCCGCATATAGAAATCCGTAATCGCAATCCAACCTTTATCTAATAAAGGATCTTCATGAACGGTTTTAGAAAAATGTTGAATGGCAAGATCATCGCTGCCCAATTTTTCATAACATTTTCCTATTCTTAATAATGCAAAAGAAGTCGGGTCATCCAGTTCTAATGTTATGCGATAGTTTTCTATGGCCTCATTATAACGTTTTAGTCTTTCAAGTACCTTTCCCTTTTCAAGGTAAGCGCCTATAAAATATTCGTCACTAATTATTGCAAAATCGAAAGCTACTAAAGCCTTTTCATAATCTTTTAGGTCATAATATTGTTTTCCGACCTGATGCCATGCAACTTCACAATATGGGTTTTTATCTAAAAACATGTTTAGATACGTAATGGCTTCTTCATGTTGCTCTAAAAAATCAAAGCAATAGATAATATTATATAATGAAGAGTAATCCTGATCGTCTGTTTCCAGGCATCTCATAAAGTTTACTTTTGCATTTTCAAAATCATCCATAAAAAGATATTCCATCCCAATCAAAGAATATACATCCGCTTCATCGGCAGTATACTGCAATGCGGTGCTTAACAATTCGATCGCTTTACTATGATTATTTTGCTTAGAAAGGATATTTGCTTTTTGAATATATATTTCTTCATTTTCAGGTTCTAATGCGTGCAGTTGTGCCAAAAGATTATCTGCTTTGTCTAAACGGTCTTCGAAAACAAGAACTTCAACCTGTAGTAGCTTTAAGTTGATCGAAGATGGATGCTGAGAAAGTCCCAAAGAAATTGCTTTTTTAGCTTTAGCGATCTTTCCATTCTCCAAATAATGATGAATAATAGATTCAAATTCGTCAGAATCAAAAAATTTAACATCGTTAGATCTCAACATAGACTCATATCGAGTAATTGAGAAATTGTTATTTCCGAATTCTTCGTGGTTAAATTTCATACACGTTGATTAAAGATGCTCTATAAATCATAATGTATTGCAAACAGTTTTTGTTTTCCCCAACAAATTAATGTTTTGCAAAATGATCATTATCTAATTTATGTTTTAGCATTATTGATTTCCTCAGTATTAAAATTACAAATGAATTAGTATAATACTACTTCTGAAATCAATTGTTTTTAACAAACTAATTAACAAAATACGTACCATTAATACCTAACGGCAAAGTGTTCTAATATAGTATAAGTAACTAAATATTGATAAAAGTGTGAAAAGGTAAGTTATGTTTCTAAATATAAGGGTTTTAAGTGTTTTTGTTACTATGATTGTCTTAGTTTTTTATACTTGAATTGCATTTAGGGCTTTCATCAGTATTTGACAGCCTTCTTTAATTTCTTCTTCAGAAATGGTTAAAGGAGGTGTAATACGAACTGCTTTAGGTTCAAAAAGCAACCAAAAAAGGATCAATCCGTCGTCCTGGCATCGTAGCACTATTTCATTGGTTGTCTCTGCTGATGGGGTGATCAGAGCCAGCATTAATCCAATACCTCTTATTTCTTTTATGAGTGGATGCACCAATAATGACCTGAATAATTTTTCTTTTCGTAAAATTTCTGACATTAAGTCACTTTCTGTAATTTCTCGTAATGTTGCCAAAGCGGCAGCTGCAATCACTGGATTTCCTCCAAAAGTGGTAATATGTCCAAGTTTGGGGTTGTCCTGCAGTTGATCCATCATAGCGGCAGAAGCGGTAAAAGCACCCACAGGTAAGCCGCCACCCATTCCTTTACCCATTACAATAATATCCGGAATCAAATCATAATTCTGAAATCCGAATAAAGTTCCTGTACGGCCAAACCCAGGTTGTATTTCGTCCAGGATCAACAGCGCTCCGACTTCATCACAGCGTTTACGTACTTTTTTTAGATAATCATTTGTAGGTTCGATAAACCCAGCACCTCCTTGTATCGTTTCGAGAATTACTCCTGCGGTTTTCTTAGTAATAAAGCATAAATCATCTTCTTTATTAAAAGTTATAAAAGATACATCCGGAATCAACGGTCTGAAAGCCTGTTTCCGTTCTTCATAACCCATTACGCTCATAGCGCCCATAGTATTACCGTGATACGCAAGTTTTGCAGCTATGATCTGGCTTCTTCCTGTTACTCTTCTGGCTAATTTGAGAGATCCTTCAATAGCTTCTGTTCCGGAGTTGGTTAGATATGTTTTTTCCAATGGATCAGGTAGAAGGGATGCTAGAAGTTTTGTAAGTTCTACTGCTGGTTTTTGGATGTACTCTCCATAGACCATTACATGCAAATACTTATCAAGTTGCTCTTTAATTGCATTTACAACTTTTGGATGTTTATGGCCCAGACTACAGGCAGAAACTCCTGCCACAAAATCCAGGTACTTTTTATTATTGGTACAGAAAATATAACTTCCTTCTGCGTGAGAAATTTCCATAGCCAGCGGATGTGGTGTAGTTTGTGCCTGATATGCGAAGAAATCTTTTTTCACTTTCGTAAAGTTACGTCAATCTGATGAAGTTTTAGTTTCTGTAGTTGGAATTTTCTTTCCTTTAAAATTTTTTAATTATGCTATTTTTATAAAGCGCGGATAGTCTACTTTTCTTTCTTAATAGAATCTTTTTTTTGAATATTCAGTGTGGTTACTGTAATGCTATCCCTTTGTTTTGCTGTGCGCTTAAGATCTGGATCTACAAATGTGGTTTTTTTTGATGATTTCTTTTTTGAAGTAGTATCCTTTTTCTTTTTAGTTTTTAATCTCTGTTTAGTTTGTTGCTTTACCTTTGGTAAAGAATCCAATTGTTCGTTTGTTTCTTTTAATTCTGCATCTTCAAGTTTTTGTTCCAGTAAGCGAGAGCCTTCTGACTTGTTATCTTCCAAACGTTTTATGGTCTCTTCGTCAAAGAAATCATCATCTTCTACAGGCAGTGGTATTCCTGTTATTTTGGTCAGTTTGGGAGGTGCTTCCCCTCTAAAAAGATCTTTTTTACTGAGTATTTGTTCATCTCCACGCCACATAAACCCAGAGAGTTCCCGAGCATTTTCTGGTAGATCAATTTCCCTATATAAGGTTCCATCAACGTTTTGATAGTAGTAAACATCTACAATTTCTCTCTGTTCAAGCAAAAGTTTGATAGAACTAGATAATACTTTATTAATACCGATCAGTTTTAGGTCTCCTTCACTTTCTCTTTGATAAAAAATAGTCTCTGTATTTTTATCAATATCCACTTGATAAATTTCATTGTCTTTAAATAACCCATATAGCGTTTGGCCTTTTACTTGGTTGTATCCAGCTTTTAGTGTATCTTCTTGTACTAAAAATGCATTTTGGTAGACTATTAATGAATCTAATTTCTCGGTTTCTGTATTCGAAATAATTTTTATGGTATCTCCTGTCATCTGATTTCGCTGTGACCAAATAATAGGTTTTCCAACCATTTTTGTATATCCTGTAGTTTGATCCACGTTGATGGAATCGCTTTTACCACTCATATTGCTTTTAAAAATCCGAACATCATAAAAGCCATTCATGATTCTTAGCTCTGGTTTTCCTGTTACCATTAAGGTGTCGCTATGAATGTAGATAGAATCTTTCTCCTGTAGGGTAGCTGCCAATGCTCTTTTGGTAATAAATACGGAATCCTTATCCTTAAAAACCTCTGCATAATGACCTGTTATAATAGAATTGTTAGCAGTATCCAATACTTTGATATTGTTTGTTGCCGATGCAAATTGAATAGCACTATTATAAAAGATACTATCTCCAAAAACCGTACGATTATCATAATCAATACGTGCGTTTTTGATAGCATATCCGGTTTTTACTTTGGTGTCATAAAAACCTCGCTCGCAATACAATGTACTTTCCTCTCCTTTTACAGTCGACGGGCCATACAAATAGGCGTGACCGTTGTCTGTATAGTAATCTAACCGATCTGAATCTACTGTGTTTTCGGGATTAACTATTTTTACTTTTGTATTAAATGAATATTGTTTTCTGTCCATAAAATACCGTCCTATTTTGCTAGTCAGGGTATTAGAAGAGTCTTTTACAGTACCACCACTTCTATAGTAAGCTTGCTGTCGCAGTCGGTCAAAGAATAAAGTATCTGTGGTTAAGGTATTGGATGGAGTTTCTAAAAAAACATTTTCTCTGGCATAGGCAAACTGACTATTACCATTATATTCTGCATAGGCACTGGTCATAGTGAGCGTATCTCCCTGCTTCATTCTGACATTACCAAGAGCCCTAACGAACTTATCCTCTCCGTAATGTACCGCTCTATCACACCAAATCTCAATACCATCGTGCTCAATATACACCTGTTTGTTTACTTTAGCAAGAATGGTAGCCCCGGGAAAACGCTCTTCGTTTTTTATGGTACGATCTGATTGAACTTTAATTTTTTTACCTTCCTGACCTAGCATGACGGTAGAAAAAAGCAGTATAAAGACTATATAGAAAAATGTATTTTTCAAGTATTTAAATATTTGTGTGCAAAATAACGAAAATTGTATGGGTTTCTATAAGAACTCATATTGACTTTTTCTTTTCTCTAAAAAATGGCCAAAATTCATCCAAATTACTTTCCTTATTTGTAGTGTCATTATTCATTCTGAAAAGCATCGCATCTATACAAAATTCATCGTACTTTAGGCTAAAACAAAAACTCACAATGATTTTATAAAGTAAAATTCAATCTAAATACTCAATGAATGTAGTTTTGTTGCATTTTTAGACCTACTATTTTAAATCTATAATAATAGAGATGAATGTGTATTGCTTAATTTTATCTCTTCATATGCAATGATGGTGGTTTTCCTATCACTTCCCCATCTATAGTTTCCCAAATGTCCGGTTTGCTTAATTACCCGATGACACGGAATTAAATAGGCAATCGGGTTTTTACCAATGGTGGTACCAACAGCTCTTTGTGCAGTCGGTTTATTAATATATTTGGCAATATCATTGTAAGCTAATAATTGTGATGAAGGAATTGACAATAATGCTTTCCAGACCATGAGCTGAAAATCTGTTCCTTTTAGATCCAGCACAATTTTTTTATCAGGAACTTTCCAATTTGTAAAATACTGCATTACATTGATGCCGTGAATTCCTAATTGCTGAACTAACTTAGCTTCAGGGTACTCAGCTTGTAAATCCATCAAAGCATTCTTGTTTTCTTCGATAAAGACTAGTTTGCAAATTCCAATAGTAGTTTCAGCGATTAATACTTTTCCAAAAGGAGAAGGTATTGTGTCGTATTGTATTATGGTTCCTTTTCCTCTTTTTTGAAATTCTCCTGGCGTACACGCTTCAATTTTTATAAAAAGGTCATGTAATCTTCCATTACCGGATAATCCTACATAATAGGCAGTTTTTAATGTCGATCTACCTTCAGAAAGGCATTTTTTTGCGTGCTGGGTAGTAACGAACTGCAAAAATTGTTTGGGACTAACGCCCGCCCATTCTTGAAACACTCTTTGAAAATGAAATTTACTAAGATGAACAGCTTTCGCAATTTCATCAAGAGGAGGCTGGCTCTTATAATTATGAGTAATATACTGAATTGCCTTTTGTACAACTTCAAAATGATAATGGTTCTCCATAGTTCAAAAATATAGGAAACTCTTTTTTAGATCAATCCGATTATTGCTGTTTTCTATGATACCAAAACATCATTCGGTATGATAGCATTAATGTTGAATTTTTTCTATTTCTTGTAATCTTTTAGTATACATCTCAATAATAGCATTTGGATTCCATTCCTCATTTTCCGTTTTTCCATGCCCCAAAGACATACTTGTAAACACCGTATCATTTTTAATGTAAAATTCACAGTTCCATCTCATTTGTTCAAAACTATTGATAGGTGTATAGTTTTGAGTTTCTCTGGCGTACCGAAGTTCTCCTTTTCTTTCAAAATAAATTTCATGAAAATAGGTAGATGCTGCGTGTGATGTTATCTCAATGATTCTATGCTCGTTTTGTAATTTACAAATTTTTCATCGCTTCGGTTTTTCCTGATATATAATAATTTGTAATCCGTCTGGATCTCTGAGATAAAGATATTGAGATCCCCAAGGGCGATCAATTGGTCCTCTGATTTCCCATTTATCATCCAGATGTTTAGCCCAATAATGTATATCATCTGTTTCTATTTGGATATCTATCTTATCATTTATCAAGGATTTATCAAAAGATGGATGGTGGTAGTCGTGACCTTTCGGTATTTCTGATATTTCTAAAAGCGCATGATTTGTGTCACTAAATTTAAGAATACATCCTCTGTTTTTACTATTATATTCTTTAACCACCTCTAGAGTAAGTATTTTGGTGTAAAATTTTTTGGAGGCTTCATAATCTTTAGTTCTTATTACGGTTTTTAAGCTAATTAGATCCATTAATATTGATTATAGTTATGTGTAATTTCTAAACTGGCATATTACAGGTTCTTTATAAAATCTTTAATATTATCTGTATCTAGTAGGTTTTCTATTTTATTTTCTATCTGAAACACAATGGTGTTATTTTCGTTCAAAGGAACTAACATCAATCCACTTTTTTGTTACAATTTTTCCTTTTTTTGGTAGCGTGAAATTTTATGTCAATATAAAGTAAGTAGTTAACAACCTAATCGACTTTCTTTCGTATATCATTTTTATCCAAGTTGCGACAATTTAGATCAATGCCAGATATGTATAGCAATGTAGTACTATTTATTGTTTTTTAGAGGATAAATATCTTCCGTGGATTATTAGGATAGTTTTCTATCAATCATATCTTTGTAACTTTATCAATATTATGGGGACTGAAACAAAAAAAAACTGGATAGGGAATCTATGGGACAGAAAAGTTCCTCAATACCTGGGTACGTATTTCGCTTTAGGGTTTGGTTTACTTCAGTTTTTGGAGTTCGTTACCAGGCGATATGATTTAAGTGAGTTCTGGGTAGATAAGTATCTACTGGTATGGTTAGCCTTGATACCAGCAATAATTATAACTGCATATTTTAATGGGATATTACACCCAAATTCGACATCAAAACCTTTGAAGTGGCCTAAATTTTTAGTGATTGGTAATGTAAGTGTCGCTTTATTGTTAGGAGCACTATTATTTAATGGAGACGTTATTGCGCAGAGTGAGATTATTGAAGTAACCGATGAAGAAGGCAAAATAGTAAAGGCTATGGTTCCATCACTTAATAAAATAAAGACAGTAGCTTGCTTCGAATTCGAAAACCTTACTAAAGACAAAGAGCTAGATTGGTGGGGCGTAGCTTTTTCTAACTTACTTGAACTTAATTTAGATCAGCGACCAGAATTTTATGCATACTCGTCTTATGCTCTGTATAGTTTTTATGATGGTTTGGGGCTTTCACCTTTTAAACTCCCTAATATTGGAATGCAACGAGAAATTGCTGAAAAATCTCGTAATGATTATTTTACTCGAATCTCGTACATATTAAAAAATAATCAATATGTCTTTGAAGGGAGCTTGTACCGCACTAAGAATGGTAAACGTGTTTTTGATATCAATGTAGAGGACAAAGATCCTTATGTTGCAATCGATAAGATTAAAGAACAAATCTTTGAAAAGATACCAAATGCATTAGAAAATATAGACAACTTTGACAGCCAAGTACACTTACCTTGCTCTGCCTTGATTACGGAGAATACGGAAGCACTTAAAAATTTTACATTATCCAGAATTGCTTTTTACAAAAACCCTTCAGCGTTACAAAACGTGGTAAGATTAGCAAAAAAATCGGTTCAATTAGATCCGACATGTGCTCCTTGCCATTTTTATGTGGGGGATCCATTATATGGTCTTGGACAGAGAGAAGAGTCTATTATTTATATAAAAAATGCAATTAAATATGGAGCATCATTACCTAAACGCCTTCAATTTAGAGCTAAAGGAACGCTTTATGCAGTGATGAATAATATGGATGCATACATAAAGCTTCAGGAGATGCACAGAAAAATGTTTCCATATGATTTTGAGCCCTATAATCAATTACTTTCTGTATATAAATCGAAACATGGAATTGATAAAGCAAAAGAATTGATGCAAGAAGCTGTCGACAATGGTAACGTAGAAAAGGGGCTTTTAAAAATGTACGCTTTACAGTTGGAAAATGAAGAATACGATGAGGCCAAGAATACATTAGATCGATTGAGTAGTGAGTTTCCAGGGCGTGAACAGGACAAAGTGAAATATGCCACCATCTATGAACAACAAGGGAAATTAAAGGAAGCTCGAGAAATTTTACTTGCCGAAGAAACGATAGACCCTTTAAATACAGATATTCAAAGGAGACTTGCTTATTTAGATTTTAGGAGTCAAGATATTGCAAAGGCTACTAAAAGAGTAGAACAGGGAATTCTACAAGCAACTACAAGTACTGATAGTCTCAACTTTTTTTCCTATAAAATATATTTTTTGCAAATGTCAGGTCAGATAAATGAGGCAATTAATACTATTTCCTTATTTGAAAAATATGCGGTAAAAAGAACACCGGTTAATAGATTGATCCTTTCTATGTTTAACACTAAAGCAGATTTGTACCAATCTATAGGTCAACCAACAAAAGTATTACAGTTACTAGAAAGCATTGAAAAGTACTCACCAGAATATGTTCCACGTTACTCTTGTTTTTCGGCTGCAGCTGCAATAGAACGCGGTTATACATCGCACTTAGCGGACGAAGAGCTGCCTAACTGTAATGAGCAATACAAAACTTATGGAAAAGGATATGATCAATATTTTGACCTAATATGGGCATTTCAATCTAAGGATTATCAAAAGTGCGCAGAAATTTTAAATAAGGACGATGGAAGAGTCAAAAAGCTTTTTGCTAATAAATTATTTTTAGCAAAGATTTATGTTAAGATAGGTAATAAGGAGAAAGCCAAAGAGATTTTGCAAAAAATGATTGACCAAAAGACAGATGATGCTATTTATTATTATCAGATGGCTTTACTTCTGGAAAATGAAGATAAAAATGAAGCCAGAAAATATCTTGATGTAGCATTGCAGTTTTGGTCTGAGGCAGATGCAAACTATATCCCACTTCAAAGAGCCAAAGAACTCGAAAAACGATTGGCGGTATCATAGTATAGGAAGGATATGATAACTGTTTTAACTAATAAAGCAAACATAGCTTGACTAAATAAGCGTAAACCTGCTCAAAGGTTTTCTTTTGCAAATCGTTCTTTTTGGATATAGAGAAGCACTCTTTTTTGCTTGAATAAAGTATTAGTATAGATGAATTTTGAATTTGTGAACAATACTTTTTTAGTATTTATTTTTCTTTTTATTATTACGTCCGTACCACAATAAAATCCCAGTAACCGGTAAACTTGCAGTTAGCAAACTAACTAAAAAAGCGATTATTTTTCCAGCAATTCCTCCTATTGCTCCGATATGTATATCATAATTCATTCGCAATATTTTATCGGCTACTTTAACGTTCTCATACTTACCATAAATGGTTTCAGATGTTATGGGTTTCAACGTATTTTGGTCAAAAAATAAAAAGTCCGAATCGTAGTATATACCTTTACTATTGCTCACTTCGACAAAAATAGCATCAGATGTGGAGTATGGATCATGAATTTCAAAACTCTCTGCATTTCGATATTCTTTCTTAAGTCTACCTAAAAGAATATCTATTGGTAAAATATCTGATGTGTTTTCAAAATTTTCACTTTCATTTTTAGGGATTAAAAATGTTGGATTTTTGTTGCCGCCCAAGGTAAGATAGATTGTTTTTTGAAACCAATCATAAGACATTAGTAAGCCTGTAAAAGCCAAAATCAATGCTAAAGAGCAAACATAAAAACCAATAATTGAATGTAAATCAAAGTTTTTACGTTTCCAGCGAGTAGTTTTTTTCCAATCAAATTTCAAGCGTTGTTTTAAGTTTTTACGCTTTTTAGGTAGCCATAAAACAAACCCAGAAATAATGATTGCAACAAATAGTATTATTGATACTCCAACTACTTGTTCGCCAATTTTTTTCGGTAACCAAAGTCGCATATGGCCTTTTAAGATAAAAGCAAAAAAACCTGAAAGATGATTGTCAATCTGGATAAGTTCTCCTGTATAAGGATTCAAAAAAACACTTTGGTAAAATTCTGGTTCTGGATCATAAAAAATAACTTCTATCGCATCATCAGGTTTTTTAAATACTGTTCCATGAACTGCGTTGTCAGGAAATATTTTTTTAGCAATTCTTTTAGCCTTTGTTGGTGTTAAAATGGACTTGTTTATTGGTATAACTTTTTTATAATCATCATACAGGCTTTCAATCTCATCTTTAAAAGCCCAACAACAACCTGTAATCGCAACTATAAAAACTACTAAACCTGTGGTGAGACCTAATATTTTGTGAAGCTGAAATATGATTTTTTTGAAATTCATTCGTAAATATTTAAAAAGAGCAAGTATTAAAATACACTTGCTCTTTTTTACTTAATTGATTAAAATTGATATGAAATGTTTGCCAATAAAGCTCTTGGCTGTTGTGGATTTATAGTTGACCAACCTTTGTAATATTCTTTATTAAAAGCGTTGTTTAACTTTAATCCAATTCTGTATGTATTGGCTTGGTAAAATATAGATGCGTTTGCAACGATATAACTTGGTAGAGTAAAATTTCCTGTGGTCGTATAGTTTTTTACAAAACGCTCGCTTGCACCATTAAAACCAAAACCAGCACCAAAACCATGAAGTTTACCTTCCTGGAATTCGTAATTTGCCCAAAGATTATAAAGTGTTTTTGGACCAGCCTCTAAAGGTCTCTTATTTAAAATTAATGGATCATCTGTTTTTGTGGTTATACTTTTGTTATTACTATATCCAGCTCTTATGTTTAGACCTTTACTTGGATTAACGTTGATTTCTATTTCTACACCTGTGCTTTCTATTTCTCCCCCTTGAATTCTGTTGAAAGGCGAATTTGGATCAATAATAACTCTATCTTTTACCTTTATATCGTAATAGGAAATAGTTGCATTCAAACGATTATTAAAGAAATTTGTTTTTAGTCCAAACTCTAATTGATTCGCTTGTTCTGGCTTAAAGGTTTCTAATCGTTGTGGACCTTCATCCGGATTACCAACTAATTGAGGAGCTACATTAGTAAAACCATTTTGATAGTTTCCAAATAAAGAAAGTTTATCTTTTATAGGTTGATACAATAATCCAAATTTTGGTGATAAAGTTGTTTGGTCAAAGTCGTCTTCCATGTTTGCTAAATCGCCTTCATTATCAAAATGATCTAGTCTTAAACCTATCATCGCAGAAAGTTTATCTGTAAGGTTGATTACATCAGATGCGTACAAACTATAAATGTGGTATTTTGACTTTATATTGCTAACGTCTTGTGATGCCAATACGCTATCTACTCCAGCAGTTGAAAGTGGAAACAAATCTGTTTCTACAACATTTGGTGTAAAAGGGTTGTCTCCATTTGCACCACCTTCTGGAGTTATATTTCCGTAAAATGCATACCCACTATTATTACTTGTTTCGGTTGCATTGAAATAGTCTAAACCAATAACGATTCTATTTCGCAGCGATGTAATTTTAAAATCTCCTATAAAGTTTTGTTGAATATCGGTGGTTTGTGTATTTGCATTTTGTTTGCTGATAAATCGAGAAAACGTATCATCGCCTAAAATACCATATTCGAACAGATATGAATAATATCCTTTTGTAGAAGTTGAACTTTTAGAAAGTAAGGTTTGTGATTGCCAAGTGTCTGACAATTTATAATCCATTTCAATTCTATAATTCTGTGTTGGATTTAGCAATGTTAATTCGTTACTGGTAAATGATAACTTGTTGTTGTAAGCCAACTCCTCAAGGTTAGCAGATTCTGTTGGTGCACTTCTGTTCAAGAATAAAAAAGTTGGGTTGGTTTGTTCTGCTTGAGTAATTTCTCCGTAAAAAGAAAATGAAAGTTTATTGCTTACTTGATACGATAACGATGGTGCTATAAAGAAGGATTTTCTAAAGCCAGCATCTTGAAAACTTTGTGTTGTGGTATAAGCAGTGTTTAGTCTGAAATATAGTTTATCCTCTTTACTCAAGGCAGTATTAAAATCGGCAACAATTTGATTAAAACCGTAAGTCCCAGAAGTAAATGACAATTCACCACCCGTTCCTACATAAGGTTTTTTAGTAACTACATTGATAAGTCCTCCATAGGAACTTACTGCATTTCCAAACAAGGTTGCAGAAGGGCCTTTAAGTACTTCAATACGTTCAATGTTAGCAGGATTTATGGTTCCGTTTGTCAAACCTGGCAGTCCATTTACCAATTGCGGCTGAACTGAAAAACCACGAAGTGCATAATAACCAGCCCCGTCTCCTCCGCGTCCTGTTGAAGCCCATAATTGTTCTACTCCTGTAGCATTCTTTAAAGCATCATCAAAATTAGTAACAACTTGTGATTGTAAAAGTTCGTTGGTAATTGTACTATATACTTGCGTATTTTCAATATCCTTGAGAGGAAGTTTAGCAACGTAGGCCGTTTTCTTTCTGGAAAACTTATTTAGACGTTGTCCTTTGACTATCACTTCGTTTAAAATCTCATTTCCTTCGTAAAGTATAATTGGATCTAATGTCTTGTTTTGATTTTGTGAAATAGAAATAGATACTTCTTTGGTTTTGAAGCCTAAAAAAGAAAACGAAACTGTATAATCTCCATTTTCTATGTCTTTGATTTTAAACACTCCATTTTCATTAGTTTGCGTTCCCTTCGCTGTATTTTTTAAAGAAACATGCACGCTAATAAGAGGTGTTTTGTTACTATCTGTTATAGTACCAGTTAATGTCCCTTTTTGTGAAAATGCTAACGTAGTTAGGATACATAAAATTAGGGTAGTTACGAGTTTTTTCATTTATTTTTATTTAGACTTGATATAAATAATTTGTGAAGCAAAAATATTTATGTCTTTTGAAATAGCCAAATTATTTAGAATAAATCTAAATAATAGTTCTTAAGTGGTTGATTTTCTGTTGTTGATGGCGCTCTTTTTTATGCAGATGGATTTGACAAGAACAAATTCATTTCATTACAGTGTGATTTTCACACTTGTGGCAATCTTAGTTCTAGATTTTAGAGAAAGTTTTTAAGCAAAAACACATTATAACACATTGTGCCTTTTACAGAAAACAGCAAAAAGTGTTAATTTAAAGGTGCGTGAGTAGAAGATTTTTAGATTTTTCCAGTTAAGTGACCCTTACTAGAGAAGGACTTTTAGCGTAGTTTAGAAGCAGTACCCATCTAGATTTTTTATACATCAGACGGATGAGTACAATGGTAGTAGCGGTCAGCAGCGTATCGATTTCATCTTGTTTTTCGAGATTTGTCTGGTCGGTTATTTAGAGAATATCAATAGTTACAGAAAGCCTATGAAGCGTGTGAGTATATGTTTGGATATCCTTTATTTTATAACTCTGATATTAAAGCTTATTATTCTGATGGGAAAAACAAGCAGTTGTGGAGCGTGTTCAACGGCGGCTGCGGAAGTTAGGGCTTCAATTAGAAAATATCTTGCGGATACTGGGTATAGTATCGGAGAGGTGTACGCTTATTTAGAGAGTAAAAGTGTTAAAGGTTATATACGATTATATAGTACTTACAAAAAAGGGCCAGATAACTTTGATTTTGTGAAAAATAAATATCATTATAACTATCTAAATGGAGGGGTAGTACCTTTTCAAAAAAGTGTTTTGGTAACTATCGCATACAAATCTTAAGGGTACCGTACCGTATCTAAAATAAGATATGGAAAGAATGTCTGCTTGCTGGTAGTTGTTTTAGGTAAGACTGCAAAAGAAAAAGTTTGGTGTCACATATTACTGAGGCGGAATATAAGGGTGGCAAGGCTGGCTTATCTGCACGCAAAGGCAGCATACTGAAATCTAAAACGGCAAAGTACAGTAGCTTCTATTTTTGGAACACCTACTGTGTGTGGTTAGATGTAACTTACTTTATCTGATTAAAATTATCAGTCATTTCAAAAATTATTTCACCTCCATTTATAATATCGGTATGTGATAATTGATTTCCATTGATGATTTTTCCATTCACAGAAACATTCTTTACATAAATATTTTCCTTGCTTTGATTTTTTGCTCTAATTAAAAGAGTTTTTCCAGTATTCAAATGAATGGTAGCTTCTTTAACCAACGGACTACCTAATGCATAATTCGTTGAGCCCGGAGTAACAGGATAGAACCCTAAACTACTAAAAATATACCAAGCACTCATTTGTCCAGCATCGTCATTACCACATAGTCCTTCAACTGTTGGGGCATACATAGTTTTCATAATCATTCTTACACGTTCTTGAGTTTTTTCGGGATGACCTGTCCAATTATATAAATAGGGTATATGATGACCAGGTTCGTTACCGTGAACATAATTTCCTATAATACCATCACGAGTTATGTCTTCGTGTTTGGCAATGTATTTTTCATCTATTTCCATTGTAAAGAGCGAATCTAAATGTTGAGAGAATCTTTCTTTTCCACCCATCATATCAACCATTTTTTCAATATTCTGTGGAACATAAAGACCATAGTTCCAAGCATTACCTTCAATAAAGCCTTGACCGTGAGTATCCATAGGGTCAAAATCTTTTCTAAAAGTTCCGTCAGCTAATTTTGGTCTCATATATCCGATTTTTGCATCATAAACGTTATTGTAAAATTCAGAGCGATTTAAAAATTCTTCTTCAACAGCGGTATTTTCAACTCGTTTTGCAATTTGAGCGATACACCAATCGTTATAAGCATATTCTAATGTTTTGGAAACGGAAGAATGGCTTTTATCATCGGGTACATATTTATAATCTATATAATATCCAATTCCGTCAAAATACCTAACGTTAGCTGTGTTGACAGAAGCTACTAAAGCGCGTTTCTTGTCAAAATCACCAACATTTTTTGCAATAGCATCCGAAATGACTGAGGTTGCGTGATATCCAATCATACACCAATTTTCATTTGCATAATGAGACCAAATCGGTAGCATGTTATGAACACTTTCATCATGATGTGCAAGCATAGATTTTATCATGTCATTATTTCGCTCAGGTTGTGTTATGTTAAATAAAGGATGTAAGGCTCTATAAGTATCCCAAAGGGAGAAAACAGTATAATTGGTAAAACCGTCAGAAGTATATATGTTTTGGTCCAATCCTCTGTATTGACCATCAACATCTTCATACAAAATCGGCGAAAGGTTTGTATGATACATTGCAGTATAAAAATTTATCTTATCACTTTCATTCAATGTTTTTACTTCAATTTTTGAAAGTTCAGTATTCCATTTAATGTTAGTGTCTTCACGAGTTTTGTTAAAATCCCAATGTGGAATTTCTGAATTTAAGTTTTTTAGAGCACCATTTGTACTTACTGGAGACAATGCAAACTTGATTTTTATTTTTTCATTAACATCAGTATCAAAATTAAAGTAAGCTCTAATATCTTTACCAGCCATTTCTGGAAAATTTTTATCTTGCTTAAAACGTCTATAAAATCCATCATATTTAATGGTGTCATATTTTTTGTGACCATAGCTTTTGAAAGGTTTTGAAAACTTCATGGCAAAGAATACTTTTTTGTCTCTTGCCCAACCTTTGGTTTGTCTATAGCCAGTGACCAATGAGTCATTTTCTACACGAATAAAAGTCCATACATTTTTATTGTCATGGTGGTATATATTATAAACCATATCAAGAATGATATGTGAACTATCTGATTTGGGGAAGGTATATTTATGAAAACCAACACGCTCACTTGCAGTAAGCTCTGCTTTAATTTTGTAATTATCTAAATCTACCTTATAATAACCAGGAGAAGCTTCTTCGTTATCATGAGAAAAAGTAGAGTAGAATCCCTTCCTTCCTTCTTTAGTTTTCAATGGGTCTAAAACCAAATTTCCTACTGTCGGCATAACTAAAAAATCCCCCAAGTCTGAATGTCCAGTGCCACTAAAATTTGTATGGGCAAAACCTATAATTGTTGAGTCACGATGCTGGTAACCAGCACAATATTCATAGGTTTCTGAATTATAATTACCATCTTTATTGAACATAACTTCAAAATTCGTTTGCGGACTCAACTGTACCATACCAAAAGGTGCAGTTGCTCCCGGAAACACATGACCCATTTTGCTAGTTCCAATTAATGGGTTTACAAATTTTGTATAATCCGCATTAGATTTTTCTGAAGTGATGATATTTTTTTGCTTTTTTTCACAAGAAATTAATACGATGATAAAAAAAAGTAGTGTTAAAAGTTTTTCCATGTTTTAGGTAATTATATCTACTGTTCTGGATGTGAGTAATACGGGATTAAAATTACTAATTTTCCGATCAAGTACTTAGCCAAATCAAAAAAGATTTGATGGGCTCTGTTTAAATCATTAAACTTTGAGTTAAGCACCAAAGCCGTATTAATTATAGCCGCAATGTAAAAACAGTATCCTAAGTTAGTATCATAAAAACCTTCAAACTTTCTCATTATGAAAACAAAGGATATTACAGACTCAACAATTATAGGTTTTGACATAGACAAGCGAAGCTGGAAAATTCATATAGTTACAGATCTTTTTGATGGATCTGATCTAACGATTGCGCCCAATGTTTTTACCTTACAGAAATATGTTGAGAGACATTTTAAAAATTATCAGATTTATTGTTGTTATGAATTGGGTTGTTATGGATTTAGTCATCATCTAAGAATTATTGGCTTTTGCAACGGCTATTGGTGTTGTATGCAGTATTAATTGTTCGTTATGATTTTATTTGTCAAAATAATTTGAGCAAAATGATAATAGCTATGTTCAAACATTCTTTTCAATACTTCTCAACTATGTTCAGTATTTTTCTTCCACGAAGGTCTGTTTTTTTAATTAAAATTTGGTTTTAAAGTATAATCCGGTTCTTCATATTCTTTAGTGTTTTTCATTAATCTGGATTCATGCCAAAAATTGGAATAATTATCTCTTAGAAGAAAACACCTATCATCATTAAAAATTTATGATACAATTTTCCCTCTCCTTTCTTACCAAGTCTTTTTGACCTCTTTAGAAGTTTTATGAAATTGTCTATCGATTTTTCTGTTTGAGATTTATTAATGTCCAACCAATATTAATTTAGTTTGCGAGAGAAAAGCTTGAAGTTTTCACTTAAAATGAAAGTCTGTTTAGGAAAAGTAACTTACCTTTTATCGAGATAGTAGGAGTAATCAATTTTCCCGGAGTTAAATTTTATCTCAAGATTATCAAGTTCATCTATCACGCGTTTTTTCCAGTCTTTTGTTACAGCTTTTATCTGACTTGTGAGTAAATCTAAATTTTCATTTCCTTTATCAGAAAATACCTGATTGTAATTTTTTGTAGTTGTAAAGATTTTCATTTGTCGTTGTGAATAATGAAATTGGTAGTTCTCTTAAATTGAAATCGTTTTTCGAATACGTTCTCTTGATGTCAAATTTTATCCATTCTTGGAATTCATTTGCATTTTTATTTCCTATACGACTATAGGGTATTACGAATTCAAGTGGTATCTGATTTTTAACAATATTATTAGTGATGAACTCTTTGGCACTATCTATCAAACGAGAAAAATTAATGGAATCAGTTTCGCACACCTCTCTTAGCGCTTTATTAACCCTACTTTCCTTTATTGAATAATATGCAATAACTATAATTCTCATTCATTTTATCGAATTGGGTACAACAATTTTATAACAGCATTGTTGTTACATCTTATGTATATCTTTAAAGAAGCGTAAATTCCCTATAATAAAACGAAACCACGTATATACTACGTGGTTTTAATATATCTATACAGTGTGTACTTATAGAACACCTATTTATTCCTGCAACCCGGGAATCTCGACTTCTTCATTTACGTCCTTTTCATAATCAACACCTTCAACCTTAAACCCAAAAAGATTAAAGAAATCTGTGCTGTATCCTTCCAGGTCACCAATGGTTCCTAACGTTTCTGTGGTAGCATTATCCCATAACTCTTTAATTTTGGACTGAATGTCTTCACGCATTTCCCAATCATCCACACGTATTCTACCTTCACTATCAGTAGGAGGTTCCTGATTGCTATATATACGATCAGCAAATAAACGGTGCATTTGCTCTATACAACCTTCGTGCACGTCATTTTCTTTCATTATTTTATACAATAAAGAAATATATAAAGGAATAACCGGTATCGCCGAACTAGCCTGTGTTACCAATGCTTTGTTAACAGAAACAAATGCTTTTCCATCCATATTCTTAAGTGAGTTGGTTATCTCAAATGCAGTAGCTTCCAGATGATCTTTGGCACGACCAATAGTTCCTTTTCTGTACACAGGTTCCGTTAATTTTGGGCCGATATAAGAATAGGCAACAGTTTTGGCTCCAGGAGCCAATAAATTTTCTTTTTGCAATGCATCCATCCAAAATTTCCAATCTTCGCCACCCATAACGGTTACGGTGTTTTCTATATCTTCTTCTGTAGCAGGCTCGATAGATATCTGAGAGATATCTCCTGTATGAAAGTCTACTGTTTTATTTGTATACGTGTCACCAATAGGTTTTAAAACTGATTTATGTTTTACGCTGGTTACGGGATGAACACGAACTGGAGAAGCCAGACTATAGATCACCAAGTCGACTTGCCCTAAGTCTTTTTTGATCAATGCTATGGTTTGTTGTTTAATTTCATCCGAAAAAGCATCGCCATTGATACTTTTGGCATACAATCCAGCTTGGTGCGCCTGGGTTTCAAAAGCAGCACTGTTATACCATCCTGGTGAAGCTGGTCTTTTTGGTTTAGGTGGTTTTTCTAAAAACACCCCAATAGTAGCAGCATCAGAACCAAATGCAGCCGTAATTCTAGAGGCCAACCCGAATCCCGTAGAAGCACCAATAACGAGTACTTTTTTTGGGCCGTCTATTGCTCCTTTTGATTTAATATAGTTGATTTGATTGATAACATTTTGTTCGCATCCTGTAGGATGTGCAGTTAGGCAGATGAATCCGCGAGTTCTAGGTTCTATGATCATTGTGCAATTCTTTTCTAAGCATACGAACATAGCCCAAAAAGTATCGATTTCCAAAGAAATAACAGGGATATTAGTTATTTTTTAATCTTCTATAAAATTATTTTTTAGATGATCATATTATTTTAAAATATGACTATCAATTTTGTGAAATAAACAGTTTTGCAGCATCGCACCTTATTTATTTTTCAAGTTGAGAGAAAGACGCTATATCTGGTGCGATACAATTGGTTTTAGCTTTTTCGGAATTAACTATATCAAAACTATAATGGGCCTCCAACAATTCATGAAAATTATGGAATAGTCGAGGAAATTCGACAATGAATTCCTTAAAATTATTGGATTTTTATTTTTGCATAAAATAGTACACTATCTTAACCGTAACAACCGTAAGTGTTATATTGAATTTATCTACGCCACCAAGATACGCTACATAGGTGCTGATTTGCTTAGGTATGTTTTTGCAGGCTGCTTTGACTCCATATTTAGAAATATGAATCTAAGCAAGCTGTATGTGTGCTTCGTGATTAAATAAAGTTGAATCAAGTGTGCAATCGTTCAGCTGTTTTTCAAATTCAGAATCATTAAATTCGAAATGTGTTTTCATTAGGAATGGTATTAGGTTTTCTGGTTGCTAACAGTAAACATTGGTAATGAAATTTTATAAGTAACTACTACTAATCGTATGACAATAATCAGTAGAGTAGTCGCAATGTAAATCAAGTTTGTTGGTAATTTTAAATAATATAAGATCATAAAGCAAGCGCCACCAGCTATGGAAGCTGTGGCATACACTTCTTTTCTAAAAATAACTGGAATTTCGTTGCACAAAATATCTCTGATAACACCTCCAAAACATCCTGTCATCGTTCCTAAAGCAATGGATATGATTGGATTAAGATCTGTTTGTATTCCGGCTTCGACTCCAATTATGGTAAAAATCCCTAGTCCAATAGTATCAAAAAGGAAGAGAGATTTTTTTAGATAATTCAATTTATTTCTAAAGATGATTGACAAGCCGGTAACACCTCCTGTCAGATATAAAGTTACCGTGTTTTGCATCCACGAAACCGGAGTTGCACCAATAAGAACATCTCTTAGTGTTCCCCCGCCAATGGCAGTTACAAAAGCAATGATAAAGATGCCAAAAAGATCTAACCTTCTGTTCATTGCACTCAAAGCTCCTGAAATGGCAAAGGCAACGGTTCCCAAAATATCTAAAGTATCGAAAAGTGTCATTTTTTCTCTATTTTGGAATAAATGTAGGATATCTAATCCAAATTATAATTTTTGGATTGATATTTACTGTTTTTTCCTTCGATTTCTATTTGTACAATTCCTGTTTCCATTTTTAAGGTATCAGGAATAATCCCATATCGTATTCCAATTCCATTCATTAAAAAATATCTTAAATAATCTCTTGCTAATTGTATGTCATCAAATAGATAGGTTCCTCCGATGGTTTTTGTTTCTGTATTGATATAATAGTATTTTTTAATAAGTCCTTCTATATTCGCCATCATATCGATATGACTTTTAGAAATTTTCTGTAATCTTTGGGTTGATAAATTTGATTTAAATTGAACATGTAGTATTGCTTTTTCTATAGACATATAGGTGATTTATGTAATTTCAAACTTCAATTTTTACTGTTCATTTAGTGTAGAGCTAGCTTTGCGTCTTGTACACATTATTACCGAAGTTACCATAACAAATGTTGCGTTTATTTTTATAATTATACTACTAGTTTCGAAGGCGTGTATTTTCTCTTTTGAGAGGTATAAAGAAGTAATGAGAACAGCAGAAAATATAAGTACTAAGATAACTTCCATTGACTCTTTAGAAAAGATAAGATTGGACTTTGGTTTTAATATGTCTTTGGCAAAGAGTATCATATTAATGATGAGGTAGAACAGGGTTACATTATATACTTCCAGATATAACCACGCTGTTGTATCGGGTTCTGTCCTAGAAACAATTGCAAATAACAAGATACCATAGGTAGCGGCAGAAAACAATGTTCTTAGATCAAGAAATCGATCCCATAGTTTTCGGTATTTATTTCGAAGTATATTCATAACTAATCTGATTTTTAAGAGAAATTGTTCAGGCTTTTGTAATTGGCAAAAACCTTGAACAATTTCATTACTACTCAACTTACTTTTTTTTGTTTATATCTCTAAAAAGTAGCATATCGATAATTTTGTCAGATCCTCCGGAATAAAATCCAGATTCTTTAGGATGCGTCTTGGGGTTATTAAAAGTCCCAAATAACATATCTATAACAGATAGATCGGCATAGTTATAGGCGTGTACTCCTTTTGTATGGTGATATGTATGCCCTTCTGGTCGCTGAACCAAATATCCAATCCAATGTGGAGTTCGGATATTACAATGCTGTACAATAGCAAAGAAATTAGTGATCAGAATAATAATTGCTACAGCTTTTGGGTCAAATCCGGCAATAATAGTAAAGCAAAAACTACTTAAAAATGTAAATCCTATCATATCCATCGGACTAAAATAAAATGCACTGTAGGTGTCCATTCGTTCTATACTATGGTGCATTTGATGAAATACTTTCCATAAGAAATCACTTGTATGCATAGTTCTGTGCCAGGCGTACAGCGCAAATTCATATAGTACAAACCCAATACCAGCTCCACCCAAGACGCCCAACCCAGTAAGATCAAGTATTTGGTAATCTATTAAATAGGTATCCCAAATTAGTGGAAGGTAAGAGGAGAGTAAAAAGAATAACATAAATGACATCATTCCTTTTAGTTTCCAGTATTTTACTTTGGGTAATTGACGAGCCGGTGCAACCGCCTCCCAGATCATTAACGTCACATACATTCCTATAATGATAAGTGATATAGGATCTTGCACAATTGCTAATACAGATGGTAAATTTTCAAACATCTCTTTCATGATTGTATGTTTTTATTACGTACTTTATTTTTCAATTCATTTTTTCTTTTTACCCAACAACTCTTCAGTCTTAGTAGGGTTTCGTTTTTTTTGTTCCTCAGCATTTTTCCAAGTTTTAAGAATTAATAATTTTTTTTGTTTTCCGAGGTCAAAAGTATATCAGAAAGCAAGTCGCTGGAAATAAAAGAGGTATACCCTGAGTGAGCAGTGTTTGATTAAAAGTAGACGGGCACTGTGATTTTGCTAAAACCAGGTAGACAAGAGGTGAACAAAGGTGGTTAATGGTATGATTTTAAGCTGTTTAAAAAAAGTTAATTTTAGATGTTATTTTGGGAAATTAATTGAGATAAGGGGTAAAAATGTGAGTTGGGCACGAGAAAATTTGTAGTTATAAGTATGATTTTTCAATCAAAAAAGTATTTCGATATTTTCCAGAGTCGTACTGGAAGATTGTTTTTTCGCTTTACCGTAAGAAATAATTTTATGAGATGACTTTGATACTAGATGATTTAATAGAACTTTATATAATACAGCTCTTTATGAGTTATCTAATCCCAATAGATATGTGAAGATTTCTTGATTTTGATGTAAACCCAACTTTTTGCGAAGTCGGTAACGAGCTGTTTTAGCACTTTCGGGAGATATTCCAAGAATACTTGCAGTTTCCTTGATCGTAAGGTTTAGCCTTGTCAATGAACATATTTTTAAATCGTTTGCACTTAATTTTGGATGTTCAGCCTTGAGATTCGCATAGAACCCGACGTGTACTTCTTCAAAAAAACGTTTAAAATCTTCCCAGTCTTTATCAATAGTTAAGTTTTGTCTAATGGTTTTATTTAACTCATCAATTAACCTGTCTTTTTCTTTCGGTGCAGAATTTTTTGCCAGCAGCGCAGTACTTTTTAGATTATGCAACAGTTCATTTTTCTGTACAAAATTAATGGCATAGGAGGTAAGCTCCTTATTTTTAAATGCCAATTGTTGCTTCAGTTCTTGGTGTTTTAGTTTTGAATTTTCTAGCGCTTGTTTATTTAGTGCTTCATTGGATTGTAAAAGCTCATTACTTTTTTCAAAAAGTTCTCTGTTTTTTTTGGAACGCTGTTTTACATTAGTAAGAACCAAAAACCCAGCTACTACTATAATTAATATACCAAACACCAAGCTCCAGGTAACGATATTATTTATCCTTTCTTTTTCTTGTAAGTATTCAAGCTCTTTTTCCTGTTTTTCCAGTTGACTTTTAAATTCCAGGTAGGCAATTTGCTTAGATTTTTCGGTATTGAAGATAGTGTCTTTTAGTTTTGAGTACGCATCATAAAAAGCGAGTGCTTCTTTTGGTTTGTTTTGTTGTTTTCTAAGCTCCTTAAGTTCTTCATAGGCTAGTAACTCATACTTTTTTAAATGATTATTTTGAGCTCTTTTAAGTCCTAAGTTTAGGTGAATCTCGGCAGCTTCGTAATTATTTTCTAACCTTAATAGTTTGCCATATTGTATTAGATTACTAATCATTCCATCTTCATCTCCAATTTTTTTTCCAACAGAGATAGATCTTTCAATATGAAATTTTGCTTGTGTAAACTCTTTTTCTTTTAGATAAAGAATTCCTAAACGATTATGAGCTTCAGCGATTCCGTATTTAAAATTATTTTGGTTATGAAGTTTTAAAGCATCCGAAATATAGATCCTTGCATCGGATAGATTTCCTTTTTCGATATGGATGGTTCCAATTTTGGTGAATACCGTGGCGATGCGACCTGTAAGGTTTAATGCTGTAAAATTATCAATAGCGTCATTATAATTTTTTAATGCTTTATCATATTCTTTAAGATCAGCATATACCATTCCAATGTTTAGCATTGTATTTGCGACACCTTCCTGATTACCAATACTCAGAAATTTTTTTTGTGATAGAATAAGATATTGTAACGCTTTATTTTGATTTCCTTGTGCCCAGTAGGCTACTCCAACAATTCTATTTGCCGTAGCAATACCAGTATCATACGTAAGTTTTTTAGAAAGTTCTAAAGCCTCTTCACCATATGTAAGCGATTCATTGGGGTCAATGATCCAATATTCGAAACCTATTTGATTTAATACATCAACTTTCTTCGTATCCTGAGCGGTATGCTGGTTTACTATAACTTTTAGGCTATCCACTTTTGTATTTTGTGAATATATTACCGAATGGATTAGTAAGAGGATGATAATTAGGTGGTTTCTCACGATAGGAGCAGATTTAATTACAAATATAAAGGGCTGGCCTCTTATTATATTTCAATTTAATATTTATTTAAGATGTCTATAAGTGTATAATAATTCTTAATAACTTTACTGTAAGGTTTATCTCCAAATTACTACTTTTACAGCAGTTAAAACGAATAAGATTATGTCAGATACTATAGAAAGAATAAAATGCCTTATTATAGGCTCGGGACCTGCAGGTTATACTGCAGCAATATATGCAGCGAGAGCAGATCTTAAACCTGTTATGTATACGGGTATGGAACCAGGTGGTCAGTTAACGACCACTACTGAAGTAGATAATTTTCCGGGATACCCAGAAGGTATTGATGGACCAACGATGATGGTGCAACTACAACAACAAGCAGAACGTTTTGGTACTGAAGTACGAATCGGAATGGCTACTTCGGTAGAATTTAGTGAAGAAGTAGGAGGTATTCATAAAGTAACCGTAGATAATACGAAAGAAATCGAAGCTGAGGTGGTGATTATTTCAACTGGTGCCACAGCAAAGTATTTAGGATTACCAAGCGAGCAGAAATTACGAGGAGGTGGCGTTTCTGCCTGTGCAGTCTGTGACGGGTTCTTTTACAAAGGTCAGGATGTTGCTATTGTTGGTGCTGGCGATACGGCTGCAGAAGAGGCTACCTATTTATCAAATATTTGTTCTAGTGTTACAATGCTTGTGCGTAAAGATTATATGAAAGCTTCCAAAGCGATGCAACATCGTGTCAATAATACAGCTAATCTAAAAGTACTTTATAATACCGAAGTTGATGAAGTATTGGGAGACCAGGTAGTAGAAGGGTTACGTATGGTTAACAACCAGACAGGAGAGAAATCAGAAATTTCTATCACCGGTTTGTTTATCGCAATAGGACATAAACCAAACACCGATATTTTTAAAGATCAGATTGATATGGATGACACCGGATATATTATTACAGAAGGTAAGTCGACCAAAACTAACATTCCAGGTGTTTTTGCCTCTGGTGATGTTCAGGATAAAGAATATAGACAGGCAATTACCGCCGCCGGTACAGGATGTATGGCAGCATTGGATGCAGAAAGATACCTTGCTACTGTAGAAACCAGCGAAGAGGTTTCTGCCTAGGATTTTAAACCAAAAATTATTTTAAACCTGCCTGATTTCTTAAATCAGGCAGGTTTTTTTATGTAATATATCTACTTTAATCTAAGTATACCTGGTGAGTAGTCAATTTTTTTCTTGTACAAAGTAGCTTCGCCTTCGAACTTAGTCATATTTATTTTTGGCTCTCCTAGAAGATAGATTTCAGTTTCATCTATTGCTTCAATAGTGATTTCTTGAGTTGATACTAGAAAGCATTTGCTAGAGCCTTCAGCAATAACAGCTGTACTATTCGAAGTTAATTTCTCTCCATAGAAGTCAGTATCTCCATCGGCTCTCAGCAGCATAGCTTGTACATTCCCTTCTAGTTTTGCATAGCCCTTTTGGTACAAATCAATTTTTAAACTATCGGCAGTGACAATTCCTTTTAATTCTGAATTTTCATTTACTTGATAAAAGGCTTCTTTGGTATCTGTATGTAAATCGAGATTTGATTTTCCGTTTGTAACAGCAGTTATTTTACCGGTATCCACAGATAAAAACACCTCAGAATCGTCATTGGTTTCAATACGGAGTTTTGAGGATTTTATAGGAGCTAAAGATTTGAGGGTTATTTTGTCATGTGTTTTAATTTTCTTCAGTTCTGAAGCGAACGAAACAGTAACATTTAATGCTTTGGCTCGTCTAAATTCTTTTGTTGATCTTATTTTTAAGATACTATCCTGTATGCTTACGTCGATAAACTCCTGAAGATTGCTATCTGCTTCAATTTTTATAATAGGATCACTATCTTCATCAATAGAAACCTCAAAATTATCATATAATTCAATAGTATGAAAAGCATCAACAATCTTTTCTTCGGTCATAACGATTTTATTTCCTTTTACTCTTTTTTTCTGAGCATGTATGTTTCCGAGAATAAATATTGAAAATAGTGAAAGCAAAAGTGTTCTCATGTTGTATATAGTTTAGATTTTAAAACTCTTTTTTCGATGAATACGTATAATAGATATTAAAAATATTGATAAAAAGACTAATTTTTGAAAAAATAGTTACAGACTTTTGTTTTTCAAAAGTTATACCAAAAAAAGTCTCTTTACAGAAGAGACTAATTAGTTTTTAAAAGCAAAGATCGGTTGCTTAAAAAATAGTATTTTAATTTTGTTATTTTATTTTCTGAGCTTCTTCGGCAATTTGTCCATTTTCTCTAACAATTATTCTGGATATGTCCCCTTTACTATTTTTAATAAACTCAAAAGTCAATGGACTTTGCTTATGAAAAAACAAAGTTTCGGTTTGTGGATATACAATGACCTGCATTTTACCCGCATTGATTTCTAATAACTGGTCCTTTTTTGTGATGACTACAGTACCTGTTTGTGGTGCCTGATAGGTTCCTGTATATTGATTAAGGATTTCATCAGATAAAGTAATTTCTTTTTTGTCAGTATTCTGTGGAGCAGGTTGGTGGTCATAACTAAGCACGCGGGTCATTTTCCATTGATTATCTTTATGTTGCCAAACGTGTGTAAACTTTGCAATCTCTGCCAGTCTTTCTTCTTTTCCTTTTTCTGAAACATAGAAAACGTGTTCTCCTGTAATAATTGCTCCATAATTAGTAAGGGGAAATACTTCTACACTTCCTTCTACAACTTCTCTTCGAACACTAGGGTTTTCAGGCTTACACAATTCATTTTTTACACTAGATATCATATTATCAAGTCCAGCAGTGAGCCCTCCTTTATCGTGATAGAATTCAAAATCTTCTACAAAAAATGTTTTGAATGTATTGATGTCACAAGAATTATAAGATTCCCAGAATTTATTATCAAGTTCCAGAATTGTTTTTTTAAGAGATCTCTTGCTTTGGGCCTTTAGTAAAGTAAAAGGCATGAATATGATAAAAAAAGATATGGAAGTTTTGACTAAAATTGTTTTTAACATAATGTTCGTTTTTTGACCTACCTGATACGGACAGATTGATTAAATTTTTGGATTGATCTTTTTGTAGGTTTTAAAAAATGAAGCAAAAAGAAAACCACCCGAAAAGCATAAATATCTAAATAACTTGTCTGTCAACAATGGGAGCTTTTCAGGTGGTCTTATTTTTTGGTTGGTGGTTGGTTGGTTGGTTGGTTGTGGATTTATAGGTTAGGTGCTTGTTTTATGAGTCTAGTTTCTTTTTACATTTCCTCCAGAGTTTTCTACTTCATCAACTTTTCCGGGTTCTCCGTAATAGTTAATATTTGCACCGCTGGTTGCTTTTCCAGTAAACTGATCTTTAGCGTGGATTCTAATCATAGCGCCACTAGTTGCCTTTGCTTCTGATACTAAACTTAATAATTCTTTGGCTCTAATATCTGCGCCACTAGTTGCACTTGCATTATGATTATTTACTTTACCGGATAAATCCATCATTGCTCCGCTAGTAACTGATGTAGTCAATGTTTCTGCTTTTATTTTTAGTTCTACATCTGCACCGCTGGTTGCACTGATAGCAAGGTCTTTTTGCACGACAGTTCCCAGGGATGTAATTTTAGAGCCACTTGTAGCAGATATTTTACCTAATTTATCGTAAGAAACGTAGACTGTTTTTTCATCTGCCTGGTAAATATTTTTATCAGAAGTAATATAAAGCGTTTCTCCTTCTACATATACCTCTATGTGCTGATGAAGATTTTCATTCGCTTCAATAATTACTTTTCGATCTTTCTTATTCGTTAATACTACATCTAAACCTCTACTTGATTTAATCGTAGTAAAATTTTCGTTAATAATTTTTTCTTTTCTGATTACTTCACCTTCACCTCGGATTCCATCAAATGCTATGTTGCAAGAACAACATAAGGCAGAGACACATAAGGTTACAATGATTTTTGCTATTGTGGTCATAGTTAGAGTGATTTAATTTGTTATACTGTTCGTTTTTTGTTGATCCGCCAAAGGCGGACAGATTGATTAATTATCCGTTTTGATTTTGACTCCGTTTTTGTCTATTTTAATATCTACTTCTTCACTTTTGATTTGCACTCCATCTTCGTCAATTTTAAGATTGGCATTGTCGTCGTCTGAATTGATATTAATTTTTACTTTAGCATTAGGGTCACTATCATCCTCCCATTCATTATATCGCCATTCATCTTTTGGGCAATCCTGACAAGTAAGTTTACCATTTATCATTTGTAGATACTTTCCCTCTTTGCCATCTATGGTCAGATAATCATCGTATTTCCAAGTATTATTAAATCCAGAAGTGTTATCATCTGCCAGTATGGTCATACCTTCAGGTATCGAAATAATGATTTCTACTTCCTGATCGTTAAACTTGTTTGCATAATCCGTAAACGCGTATCCATCTAACAATAGCAAATTACCTTTGGTTTCATAGTTATATTTGATAGCTGCTGCTCTTTCTTTAGCGTTATCATAACTACTTCCTTCTGCCTTCTTTCTTATGGTAATTTTTGGAATAGAATCTTCTTTGTTTTCTTTGATGAAGACTTCGATATCCTGAGTAACGATTATTTTATTGTCATTTTCATCTCTTTTGATTTTAAAATCATTTCTGTGATATAAATTTCTTATATATCGGTTATTACCAACCATTTTTATATTTAAGGTGTCACCAGACACAAGGTATATGTTTCTGGTATCTTCAATTACTTCAGCATCATATGCTTCAAGTGTTGCCTGACGTATTCCAACAACAGTAAGTCCGATAACCGATAGAATCCATACCGCTAGTAATGCTAGTTTAGCTGGTGTTCCTATTGATTTTAAATTGTTGATTACAATCTTTAGTCCAAGAATAAATAAAAAGAAGAATGGAATACCTACTGCAAATAATACGAGTAGCGATACCAACCATATCGGAACATTGGGATGATTAACAACATCAATATATTCTGTAAAAGGTGTGTCAATAAGTCCTAATGTACCTACTGTAAACAGACTAATAAATAGACTAATTAGTGCGATTCCTGCAACCAAAATAAGAAGTACTCCTATAAATTTTACAAATATCTTCAATACTACTAATAGTACGTCTCCGAGTGCATCAAAGAAATTGGTAGATCCACTTTTAACCTTATTACTGTATTTTTGATAATCAACGTCCTTTACTTTATCTGCCACATCATTAAATCCTTCTTTGATTTTTTTTTCGATGTTGCTTATGTTTACAGCTTCTCCTTTCATCGCTAAATAGTCTGCTGTACTTTTGGCTTCTGGTACAAAAATCCAAAATGCTATATAGATAAGGATAAAGGCTCCACTAGAAAATACAGTAAAGAGTATCCAAGCGATTCGCAACCAAATAGGATCTATGCCCAGATAATGACCTAAACCAGAACTTACACCTCCTACATAGGAGTTAGAGGTATCTCTAAATAATTGCTTGGATTTTGTAGTTTTTTGATAAGATGATTTTGGTTCATCTTCAAAAATTTCTTCATCCAGTCTATAATCTTCGGGTTGTCCCATGACCTCGATCACTTCGTCCACTTCTTTGATTCCGATGACCTGTCTTTCATCTTTTATTTTTTCACTGAAAAGTTCTGCAATTCGAGCTTCGATATCAGCAATAATTTCATCTCTTCCCTGCGAGTCAGTAAATGAACGTTTTATTGCCTCAATATAGCGCTGCAGCTTTAAGTAAGCGTCTTCATCTATATGAAAAAATATGCCTGCTAAATTTATATTGACTGTCTTGTTCATTTTTGTTTCTTTTTTTGTTTAGTAACTATAGTTACTGCATTTTGTAATTCGTCCCAAGTGGTATTTAATTCTTTCAGAAATAGTTTTCCTGTTTCTGTAAGTCCGTAATATTTACGTGGTGGTCCTGACGTCGACTCTTCCCAGCGATAGCTGAGTAGTCCGGCATTCTTAAGTCTGGTGAGTAAGGGGTATATTGTGCCTTCTACAACTAACATCTTTGCATCTTTAAGGGTTTCTAAAATCTCTGCTACATAAGCATCATCGTCCCTAAGAATTGAAAGTATGCAATATTCCAGAACACCTTTGCGCATCTGCGCTTTTGTGTTTTCGATCTTCATAAAACTGAATTTTTTAAAAAGTTAAACTGTTCATTTTTTGATTAATGATTGATGGTTAATTAAGTATATATTGATCAGAAAATACAACCCCAGCGATAAAAACTGTAGTCAAAAGATAATTGATTAGGTTAAATTTTAAATTGTATTTCTGTTCTTTGCTTGTTTTGATTAAAAGAATTAGCAAGGTGAACCCTACTAGTAGTGGTAGTATCCAATATCCAAGTCCAAGCCAGGCACTAATACGCGATTCGTCATTAGGGTTAAATATGGATAGGATCATGGCTAATATTCTAGAATAAAATGCAAAGAATAAAAATGGATACCAATACTTGTTATTTGTTTTTTTGATAAAATAATAAATAATGAATGCCTGTATGATTGTAAATAATGGTCCAGCAGCACTCACTAATTGTTGATGCCAAGCTGTTTGGTATGCTCCTTCTAATAAGAATGCAGAATTAAGTGTCATTCCCATTTCGTATCCTAAGAGTTTCCCGGTGATGAAGTGGGCCAATTCATGAAAAAAGAAGGAGGATACCACAGCTAAGGCAGTAATTAGAATATATATTATGTTGACTGATGAGTTCATTCTAAATTACTTTATAAATCTTATTGTTAATGGATATCTATATAGCGATCCTTTATTTGCATTTAATGCTGCAGATATGGTGAAAATAATTTCTAAAAAGAAACCCATAAGTGCTATAACCCCTACAAAAGAAGCGCCTATTAATGTTCTAAATCCTCCATCACTAGAAAAGTTAATATCCAATCCGTTGTGATTAAAAAGATCAAATAAGGAGGCATCACCAAAGATGTTGAATATAAAAAACGGGAAGGAGATCATTCCCAGAATTACTGTATAGAGTAAGATACTCAACTGAAAATTAATGGCCTCTTTGCCGTGTGTATCGATAAAGTCTGACTTGGCCTTATTGGTAGTCCATAGTAATATGGGAACTATGAAATTCCCGAAAGGAATAAAGTATTTAGTAAATACTCCTAAGTGCATAAAAGTTGCAATATTATTGTGGTTGTTAGTAGCCATTTTTAAAAGTATATAATAGTTTCTTATGCAAATATATATCTAAAAGAAGGTATTATGCAAAACATAGTACCATAATTTAACATAATTTTATGATTTGAGTGTGTTTTGCATCTCCATTCTTTTTCAATACTTTAGGGAAAATAAATATGGTATTATGAAAGTTAGTCCTAAAAAGTTTAATCTGTTCTCTATGTTTAAGTTACCGTCTGCCTGGTTGTGTGGAGTGCGTGTAAAAAGTATTGATGAAGATCATTGTGTGACCACGGTTAAGCATCGGTGGATAAATCAAAATCCATTTAATTCCATGTTTTGGGCAGTACAAGGCATGGCAGCCGAATTAAGTACAGGTGCATTGGTAATTACTCAGATTAAACTAAGCAGAAAAAAGATTTCCATGTTAGTGGCTACTAATAATGCTACTTTTACTAAGAAGGCGACAGGCAGGATTACCTTTATTTGTAATGACGGATCCTTAATTAAAGAAGCCATCCAAAAAGCCGTTAAAACTGGAGAGGGACAAACTGTTTGGATGAAATCCGTGGGTACAAATAAAGACGGAGTGGAGGTTTCTACATTTAATTTTGAGTGGACTATCAAATTAAAAAGCGCATAATCTTTTAAATAATACTAATACTCCAAAAAAAAAGACAAGTTTTATACGAAATGAATTAATTTTCATTTTAACAATGCTAAAAAATAAATAGATTCTCATGTTTCATAATTCAACACGTATTATTTTTTCCCTTTTTTTCCTTTTTCTTACGTCTTCTACTCTGCAATCTCAGAAAAACAAAAAAAATAAAAAGGACTATAAAACGAATACCGAAGAAAAGTCTCTTATAAAAAAATACTCAGAACTGATATCTAAGAAAACGCTATCAGATGAGGGACTATTCAAAGTACATCAGAATGATGAAAAGTTTTATTTTGAAATTCCTTTTGATGTTTTAGATCAGGATATGCTCTTGGTTAGTCGCATATCAAAAATACCATCTAATTTGGGTGGAGGATATGTAAATGCAGGGTCAAAAACTAATGAGCAATTGGTAAAATGGACACGAATCCGCAATAATATTCATCTAAAGTCTATCTCTTATTCTAGTGTAGCAAATGATAGTTTACCGATACATTTATCAGTACGTGACAATAATTATCACCCGGTGATATATTCCTTCAAAATTGCTGCTTTTTCTCCTGATTCTACAGCTGCTTTAATAGAGGTTAACGATTTATTTCTAACAGATGTAACCGCAATTAGTGGTTTGTCTCAGGCTATGCGAAAGAAATATAAGGTAAAAAAAATGGACTCAAAACGGAGCTTTATACATAGTATTTCAAGTTTTCCAAAAAATGTAGAAGTAAAACATGATCTCACATTTGTTGCATCAGCTCCTCCTTCTAATACTAGATCGGGCACAATCTCTTTAGAAATGAGGCAATCATTATACCTATTGCCAGAAGAACCAATGCAATCAAGACTCTATGACAAGCGTGTAGGATGGTTTACTATCGATCAGGTAGATTATGGTTCTGAAAAACTAAAGGCGGATCGCAAATCATATATTCGAAGATGGAAGCTTATACCTAAAGATAAAAAGGCGTATGCCGAAGGAAAGTTAGTAGCGCCAGAAAAACCTATAGTATATTATCTGGATCCAGCTACACCAAAAAAGTGGATACCATATTTTAAACAAGGCATAGAGGATTGGCAAGCTGCTTTTGAAACTGCGGGTTTTAAGAATGCTATTATAGCTAAAGAGGCTCCTACTTCAGATGAAAATCCAGATTGGAGCCCCGAAGATGCGAGGTACTCTACGGTAAGATATGTTGCTTCTACTACCAGAAATGCTATTGGTCCAAGTGTTACTGATCCAAGATCAGGAGAGATTATTGAAAGTGATATTATATGGTATCATAACCACCTAAGATCTTATAGAAATAGATATTTACTAGAAACAGGAGCAGCCAACCCATCTGCACGAACATTGCGCACCCCCGAAAAGGAAATCGGAGAAATGATGCGAAGAGTAATCTCTCATGAAGTAGGACACGCTTTGGGGTTACCGCATAACATGAAAGCTAGTGCGGCCTACCCAACAGACTCATTACGTTCTGCAAGTTTTACTCAAAAATGGGGATTAGCCAGCTCAATTATGGATTATACAAGATATAATTATGTTGCACAGCCCAGCGATAAAGGAGTGCGATGGGTACGTATGTTAGGACCTTATGATAATTATGCTATTAGCTGGGGATACAGATACATTCCTGAAGCTAGGTCAGCAGAGGATGAGCGTTCTACGTTAAATAAATGGATTGTAAACAAAAAGGGCAATCCAGTATACTTATTTGGTGGATACAATCCATATGATCCAAGTTCTCAAACAGAAAATGTAGGAGATGATGTTATCAAAGCTAGTACCTACGGTTTATCTAATCTTAAAATAGTGGTTTCGAACCTTAAAGAATGGACAACGACAGAAGGAGAAGGATATGAAGATCTTAAAGAATTATACGGAGAACTTATAGGAGTATGGTCTCGTTATTCAGGTCATGTTTTAAAGAATATAGGTGGTATTTATGAAGAATTTAAAACTACAGATCAGTCAGGAGAGGTTTATAAACATATCGATAAAAATAAGCAATCTAGATCATTAAATTTCTTGATTGAAAATTCATTTACAACTCCATACTGGCTATTGCAAGACGATATTATTAATAATATTGATCCCAGTGGTATTGTAGAAAGAATCCAAGCTTTGCAATACCAACAGCTTAATAATTTACTTAGAGAAGATAGATTAATGCGTATGATTAATAATAAGGCTCTGAATGGAGAAAAAGCGTATGCAATAACCACACTACTAAAGGAAGTGAGAGAAGGTATTTGGGCCGAATTAACGCAAGGCAAAAGTATAGATGTTTTTAGACGGAATATACAAAGATCTCACGTAGAAATTCTAATCAAATTACTGCATAATACTCACAAAAAACCAAGTTCTGATATTCAAGCAGTTGCAAGAGCAGAGTTAAAATCAATTCAATCTTTGGTAAAAAAATCTTTAGCTTCGTTTAATGATGGAATTGTAAAATACCATTTAAAAGATATCCATGAATTAATTAAAAATAATTTAGAAGTTAAGCGCAAAGAAACAAAGGCCAAATAAGAAGCTATATCTCTTAATTGCCGAAATTCTAATCATATGAATATTCATTTTGTAACATTTTGTACCAATATGCAACTCATATATTGAAAATATTCATTAATCAATATTAAATAATTAAAAATGACAGCACACGAAATTGACTACACTATTTACGGTGAAGAAATGCAATATGTAGAAATAGAACTGGATCCTCAAGAAGGAGTGATTGCTGAAGCAGGAAGTTTTATGATGATGGACGATGGTATCAAAATGGATACCATTTTTGGAGATGGTTCTCAGAAAGATCAGGGATTCATGGGTAAGGTTTTTGGAGCAGGAAAGCGTTTACTTACAGGCGAAAGTTTATTTATGACCGCTTTCTATAATGAAGTAATTGGTAAAAAGAAAGTGAGTTTTGCATCCCCGTATCCTGGAAAGATCATACCTATAGACTTAACTGAATATGGAGGTAAGTTTGTTTGCCAGAAAGACGCATTTCTCTGTGCAGCAAAAGGTGTATCGGTTGGAATAGAATTTTCTAGAAAATTAGGAAGAGGTTTGTTTGGGGGCGAAGGGTTTATTATGCAAAAGTTGGAAGGGGACGGAATGGCTTTTGTGCATGCAGGAGGGACCACTGCGAGAAAAGAATTAAAACCAGGCGAGAAACTAAAGATAGATACCGGATGTATCATTGGATTCTCTAAAGGTGTGCACTACGATATAGAATTTGTGGGCGGAATTAAAAATACCATATTTGGAGGAGAAGGATTGTTTTTTGCTAATCTAACTGGACCTGGAGTCGTATATATACAATCTTTACCTTTTAGTAGACTCGCAAATAGGGTATTGGCTTTAGCTCCTAGAGGAGGTGGAAAGAGTAGAGGGGAAGGTAGCATTTTAGGAGGTTTAGGAGATCTTCTTGATGGCGACAATAATTTTTAACAGAGTTAAATAAGGGTTAAAGAACGGTTTTTTAGTTTTATTTGATTATATTAGATCTAACAACTTTTAAACTGTAGGTTTAAACCTACATTGCTTGTTTAATTCTAACATCTTAAACCCCTATTAATTTATGGCTAGAGCAATGTTTGATTACACTAAGACTGTACTAAAAAAAGTTAGTTTTGATGTAAATCTATTTACCAAGGAAGTAATTAAAGCATTAAATCGATTACTCCCGCACGAGATTGAAGAATTAAGACTTTGGATTCAATCGTTAGCACTAAACAAACCAGAGTTAGAACCTTGTTTAATTTATTTAAAATCATAAAGAAAAAAGCGACCTTTTAGTCGCTTTTTATTTTAGATAGTGGACTGATAATTTGTACATTCTGAAAAGTAATTGCTCCTTTAATAACTCCGGCAATAGTAGTATGTAGTGCTTCAATTATTTGCATTTTGAGTTCGCTTTTATGATATATAAGACTTACTTCTCTTGCAGGAGAAGGTTCGTTAAAATAGTGTAAGTTTCCTTTTTCTTTATCATTTATATCCAATGTATGTAGATAAGGCAAAAGTGTCATTCCTAATCCTTCATTAGCAAGTTTTACTAAGGTTTCAAAACTACCGCTTTCTAACTGAAAATGATCTTCGTCGTAACTTTTTTGTGTTTTACAAAGATTGACAATTCCATCTCTGAAGCAATGGCCATCTTCTAACAATAGCATATCGTCGATATCCAGATCTGTAACATCTATTTTGTTCTTTTTATTTAATCGGTGGCTTGGTGGAATGTAACCGACAAAAGGTTCATAATATAATACGCGCTCTTTTATATTTTCATTTTGCAGTGGTGTTGCGGCTATTGCCGCATCCAGATGCCCGTCTTGTAGCTGCTCTATAATAGCTTCGGTAGTAAGTTCTTCAATTTTTAGTTTTACTTTTGGATACTTCTTTATGAAATTGTGTAAGAACATAGGTAATAAAGTTGGCATAACCGTTGGTATGACCCCTAGTTTAAATTCACCTCCAATATACCCTTTTTGCTGATCTACTATATCCTGAATTCTTTCGCTCTCATTTACAATATTTCTGGCTTGTTGGACTAATTTTTTACCTACTTCAGTCAGCTCAATAGGTTTTTTACTTCGATCGAAAATCAAAATATTTAACTCCTCCTCAAGTTTTTGAATTTGCATACTCAAGGTAGGTTGGGTGACAAATGTTTTTTCTGCTGCTTTTGTAAAATTTTGATACTCAGCAACTGCTAGTACATATCGTAGTTGTGTGATGGTCATGTTGTTAATTTTGGATCACAAAAATAGAAAAGGTATTGATAAAACTTATTAATGATTTGCTAAAAATTTATTTTTTCTATTGAACTTCTTTACAAAAATGTTAACCTCTCTTTTTTTAATGGTACTAAACAATAAAACTTATAATAATTAAAAAATTAAGAAATGAAAATAGTAAATAAACCTTTAGTGATATTGGGATTAAGTATTGGAGCTTTATTAACATCTTGTTCAGAGGAGGAAGTTTTGGAAGATCTTACAGGAGGTTGTATCGCTATTAATGCAATTGAAAATTATAGTGCCGCACTAGATCGATATGGGAATGATCCTAGTGTAGAAAATTGTGAATCTTTAAAAGCTGCATCGATAGCATATTTGAGTGCATTGGACGATTGTCCACTTATTGAAGATGCTGATTTGGAAGAAGCATTGCGAGATGCTAGTGAAACAAATTGTGAAAATTAATCTTTAGTAGTTCCAATATAAAAGGGCTTTACTTATATTATAAAGTAAAGCCCTTTTTTTGATTGATGAATATATTATTTACTTGATTAGAATCTAATTTCTAATTCCAGGTCTTCCTCACTTACTTCAAATTTTGCATCGCTCCACATTGGTGGTCCGTAGCTCATATTGTTATTAGACACACCATAGCTTTCTTTTGGCATTCCGTTTTCCTCAAAATCCATTCGTTCATTATTATTAGCATCGTGTACGCAAGAGATTCCATATTCTCCTCTAGGTACGTCTTTAAATGTAATTTTAGCAATTCCATTTTTAATTTCACCTTTTGCGGATTTGATAGGTGCGGCTTTCATAAAAGTAGCTTCGTCATATAATCCAAAAAGCACTGCACCATCAGAACTTGATACGTTGGGTACTGTGACGGTGATAGTTACCCCTTTGGTATCTTGGGCGGTTGTTACAAAATTTGCTGCTGACATGATTAAAAGTAATACTAGAGTTTTCATAAGAGTTTAGTTTTGATTTTTATTATTTTGTTTTGATGATTCAAAAGTCTAAAAATCTTTGAGGTATTTATAAAGTATATAACTCAATTGTAGAATTTACAGGATGAAATGTAGTTTAGTTATTGAGTCGGTAAGGAATTAAATGATAGTAGGTTATTGTTTATAATACGCGTACCTCTTTAGAACAAAGATTCGTAACTCTGTATTCGTACAAGATATCTATAACAATCCTCTAGCTTTGATTTCTAGGTATTTATTAATGGTATTCACCGTCAGATCTTCTGGTGAACTTAGTACAGTCTGGATCCCATGTCTTTGTAGTTCTTTGACCATTATTTTTTTATCGTAGGCAAATTGTTGTGCAATGGTTTGATCATAAATTGCTTGTATATCTTCTGCATGTTGATGAATCAATTGATGTAATTCTGTATTCTCGAAGAAAATCACTACTAAAAGGTGTTTTTTTGCCAATGCTTGTAAATAAGGAAGTTGTCTTTTTAAAGCAGAAATATGTTCGAAATTAGTGTAAAATAGTAGAAGACTACGATGATTGATCTGTCTTTTTGTATGTGCATATAACAATCCAAAATCAGAATCCAAAAACTGGGTTTTTACATTGTACAAAGTTTCAGAAATATTATTAATATAGGTTTTCTTTCTACTAGCGGGTAAAAAGTTATGAACCTTGTTAGAAAAGGTGAGCATGCCTATTTTATCATTTTTTTTGAGTGCGATATTAGAGAAAGCTAATGTGCTATTAACTGCATAGTCTAATAAACTTAACTCTTTAAAGGGCATTTTCATCACGCGACTTTCATCTATAATAGAATAAATCGGTTGTGATTTTTCGTCCTGAAATTGATTGATCATCAAATTACCATGCTTGGCAGTGGCTTTCCAGTTGATGGTTCTTACATCATCACCCGTAACATATTCCTTAATCTGTTCAAACTCCATTGTATGACCAATACGGCGTATTTTTTTAAGTCCAAACTGAGTTAATTTGTTATCGATAGCTAAAAAATCATATTTTTTCATTTGGATAAAAGATGGATATACTTTCACCATTGCTGATTTATCAAAACTATAGCGCCTTTTGATCAAGTTGATTTTGGTCATGGCATATACGTGTAAATGACCAAAAATATATTCGCCTCTTTTCACAGGGCGTAATGAATACTCGAAATCCAATGTTGATTTTGGGTAAATTACACCTGATTTTAGAAAGTCTCGCTTTTGAAACTGTACAGGGATTTCATCTATGATTTCCGTATAGGTAGTAAAAGCATAGTTGTTTTTTACCCTCACCGGAATTGAATTATAATCGCTGTTTGAAAATTTTTCGGGGAGCAATCTACTAGCTTCGATACCTCTTTTGGTATTGAATAAAATAACAATATCAAACAAAAAAGCAATCAACAACCCCCATACTAATAACCAAGCCAATGGATACAGTGCATGAAACCAATACGATCCTAAAAACAGAACTGATAGAATAGCAAGTATGTAAAACACTCTTGGACTTAGATATAAGGATTTATAGAACTTGATCACAATTAGCGTGGTATTTCTACTGATTGTATAATCATTTCAATAACATCCTCGGTAGTCATTCCTTCCATTTCACGTTCAGGAGAAAGAATAATACGATGGCGCAATACCGGATATAATGATTTTTTAATGTCTTCTGGAGTAACAAAATCCCTACCATCAATAGCAGCAAAAACTTTAGAAGCATTCATTACAGCTATAGATGCACGTGGAGAACCTCCGAGATAGAGGTGTGGATGTGTTCTAGTTTTTGTTACAATTTCTCCAATATATCCAAGAATTTTTTCTTCGATAATGATTTCCTGAGTCTTTTTCTTGTATTCTACAAGTTTTTCTGGTGTCATCACGGCATTCACCATTTCTAATGGTTTTAGCGATTTTCTTTCGTGATGTGTTTTTAGAATATTTACTTCTTCTTCTAATGTAGGGTAATCTACTTTAATTTTAAACAAGAAACGATCTAGCTGGGCTTCTGGTAATGCATATGTTCCTTCTTGCTCGATAGGGTTTTGTGTAGCCAAAACCATAAATGGTGGTTCCATATCATACCTGATTCCATCAATAGTTACCTGGCGTTCTTCCATAACTTCAAACAAGGCAGCCTGAGTTTTTGCAGGAGCACGGTTAATCTCGTCAATTAATACCATATTAGAAAATATAGGCCCTTTTTTGAATTCAAAATCACTTGTTTTCATATTAAGTACCGAAGTACCCAATACGTCACTTGGCATGAGATCCGGTGTAAACTGAATTCTGTTAAATGCTGTTTCTAATGTTTTAGCAAAAAGTTTTGCCGTAACCGTTTTGGCTATGCCAGGCACTCCTTCAATAAGCACGTGGCCATTGGATAATAGTGATACGATTAGTAATTCTATAAATTCCTGTTGGCCTATAATTACTTTGGCCAATTCGGCCTTTAGTTTTTCTACGGCTTGTTGTAATTCACTAAGATCAATACGATTCTCAAAATGTATATTTTCTGCCGTTGCTTCAGTAGTTGTAGAAACTTCTTTTGGAGTGTCTAATGGAATGTTGTTTCCCTGCGAATCCTGCGAATTGTTTTCTAAAGCGTCATTCTGTAACTCCTCGTTATCCATATGTTTTCTTTTAGTCTCACTAGGAGAGTGTTGTATCTCTTTTCTGTTATGATTTATTTTTAAATTCGCTTACCGTATCATAAAGCCGAATTAATTCTTCTTTTGTGACCACTCTTTTTCGGTTGAGCTCTTCAAAATATCTAAATAGCTTTTTCGTGTCTTCTATATCATTATTACTTCTGGCAGAAATATCTAACAAGGTTTTTTCGTCTAAAGTGTTGGTCTGTATTCTTAGATCGTGATGTACATAATCCAGAAATAGAAGATTTTGTTTTTCTACAATTTCTTTATGCTTTTCCTTTTCAAAGTACATAGCACTAATAGTTCTGGTAAAAGCTAATGTTTGATTTTTCAGTGGTTCTATAATCGGTATGCTTCGTTGTTTTCGTTTTCCTTCAAAAATAACAAAAAGTAATACACCAATTACCAATATATAATATGCCCATTTTAGATATCTGTTTTGTAATAAAAAAAACAAAGGAGATGTGTAGAATGTTTTTCCTGACTTATAATGATTATCCCATAGTATATTTCTGGAAGGGTCAATATAGCTTAATAGGTTCTGAGTATAGACATAGTTATTTTCCTTAAGTATAAAATAGTTTCCAAATGCCTCGGGAAATAAGTGTAGTAGTATTTCTCCGTCACCAAAAGGTTGTTTTAGATAATTTATTTTAGGATATTTAATCTGTAATGTATCATGAAATAATTGGGTAAAACCAAGAACAGTGGTATTGAGGGTATCTATTTCACTAAAATATGGATTATGGGTATCACGATCATAATGATATGGTTTTTCTAATTGTAGATTTTTATTCACCAATGCTATCAAAGGCTGTGTGGTAATATCATCTAGGGATATCATATTATCTGTTTCAACAGCGAGTGTATCCAGTAGGTTACTACTAATTGACTTTGCGGATACAAACAATGTATTTCCTTTTTCGACCCATTGCAATATCTTGTCTAGTTCACTATCATCAAAACCTACCGACCCGTTGATAAAGAAATACGTACCCCTTACTGTGTCATTGTCCGACAGAAACTCGTAAGGAGGTTGATTGATATCTTTTAATTTGCGTTCGCCAAAGGTTTCTTTCAACAAATTGTAAGATACAAAAGTTCCCAAAGGAATTTTGTCGGTTTTAGCATAGCTTGGAAACCAGTTGATAGGTTCAGGCTCACTAGCTTCCAAAAAGGTTAATAAGCCTATAACGAGAACAATAATAATAATCAATATTTTAGACTTTTTACTTAACAAATTATGAGCGTATGGTATTAGTAATTGATGTGAATTTTTGTTCTGCTTGCCTAAACGATGCCTGATTTATCTCAAAACTTCCATACCAGATAAAATCATATAATCTGGTAATGTTTTGAAATTTTTTTTTCAAAGAATCATCGGTAAGCTCTTTTAAATAATCCGTATTTGTTTTTTGAGACTCCCAAAGGATAAGTTCATTATCAGACAGACTTTTGAGTACAGAAAGATAATAATATCGTATCGCTAATCGATAGTTATTCTCTTTTGTTGCTAGTTCTATTAATTGATGGATATCTTGATTCTGAATGATATCTTCATCTTCTGTTAGAATAACTTGTGGAGTTTCTTGTTTATCAAACAATATTTCGCGGGGATTTACTTTCATAAATAACCATCCTAATAAAAACAATACCCCAATGACAATCAGGTAGGGTAAAAGTTTCAATAAAACTGCCCAAAATCCGGTAACTTCTCCTACACCAAATAACCATTGTATAAATTGGCTCCATAGCTGCCCGAGCCATCTTTTAAACTGTGTCCAAATGTTGTCCGGCTCCTTATATTCTGCATAGTCAAAATCATCATCATTTCGCAACTCTTGAATTTGATCGAGGCTAAACTGTTTAACTTTTTTAGTAGTATCAAGATCGTAGACTATTTGCTTGGATTCATTTAGGGATGTGCTGTCCTGAACCGTTGCAGAAACAGCTAGGGTTGTCATAAAAAACAAAATGTAAAGTAATATTCTCAAATTATTCGGGTTTACCTAAAGAATCAATCTGTTCTAGTGTTCCTGTATGATGCTTTCTTTCGTTTAGGTTAAAGTAAATAAACGCAGTGGAAATAGCTATAATAACAACTAGCAAATATTGTAATCCTGAAAGAATCGTATTTAATAGTATAAACCACCAATCTTTAAAAGCAGACAAATCAGCTACTCCTCCTTCAGTAGCAGCTGTAAAGGTTTTAAAAAAGGTATATATAATAATAGGAATAGAGATTATAAGGCTTATAATGTATAATAATATCATAATCACCAGATACGTAGCAAAAGTGATCCAGAATTCACTCTTAATAATTTCAAAACTTTCAGATAATGAATCTCCTATACTTTTATTTCTAAATATCATTATTGCAAAAATAAGATTCATAGGAATGAAAAAATATAAGACAGGAAGAATGCATAAGAATAGGGATGTAGTAACGATGATAAAGCCAACTAGACCAAGGCCAATAATTTTACTGAACTGATCTTTAAATTCGGTCACAACTTTTTGTTCCGAAATGGCCCCACCATTGTCAATATATTCTTTTATTAAAATCATCGTTGCCCCAAAAAAAGAAGAATAAAAAACTCCTGACGTAATAAAAACTAATAAATATGAAAAGAGAATATTTCCAGAACTAAATATGTTAGAATTATAGAAATCAAAGTTGTCAAAAATACTTGAAGCTGCATAGCCCTGATACCCTACGGCTATCAATAATAAAACAAAAGGTATTAAGCAAGTTTTTACCAGTACAGAAAATATGGATTTAAAATTGGTTCTTAAAAAAGCAAATGTATCTGTAAGAATTTCTCCTAATTCTCTTTTCTTTTTAAACTCTATGTAATTATTGTTCATCTGTAGAAATTGATTTTTTATATAGTTGTCTGGGGTATAATACGTAATAGAATAAAATTAGACCTAATGAGCTGGCAATGATCAAAATGGCTAACCAATCCGGCATTTCGGTATGTCGGGTCACAAAACCTTCTAAGAATCCTGCGATAATAAAGAACGGAATCGTGCTTATTACTATTTTCAACCCAGCTTTGACTCCTCTCACAAACGATGTTAGCCGTGTATACGTTTCTGGAAATAAAATGGAGTTACCTACCACTAATCCTGCACATCCCGCAATAATAATAACAGATATTTCAATAGTTCCGTGTATCCAAATAGTTCTGGCACTTTCCCATAGAAGCCCTTTTTCATAAAAGAAATATTGAAACGATCCTAACATGATAAAATTTTGCATCAGCATAAAAATAGTACCTATACCGAGCATAACACCAAATACAAAACAATACAATGCAACTTTTATATTATTAAGAGTAATCCCTAGGAACATATTGGTTTCTTCCATTTTTTTATAAACTGCCATAGGATCACTATTCTCAATATTTTCTAAGGTCATGTTGACGTATCCATCGCCCAGGATTGATCTTACAAAGGCTCCATCGGTTGCAGAAGAATACGCTCCTATTGCTGTAAAAAGAGCAGCAATTAAAAATGTGATCAACAGTTGCCGTTGATATTTATAAAATTCTAAAGGAAATTCTTTAACCCAAAAGGAATAAAACCTGTTTTTCTTTTCCTTTTTTGTCTTATAAATTTTTTGATGTGCATTCGAAGCTAATCCATTTAAATAGTTAAGTGTTTGACTATTAGGATAAAAAGTTCTTGCGTAGCTTAAATGATCGGTAATCTCTATATACAAGCTAGAGAGCTCATCTGGAGTTATTTGTGCATTATTCAGCAGAACACTTTCAAATTTTAACCATTTATCTTTATTTTGCTTCACAAAAGCCGCCTCACGCATGGATCAAAAATTAGGAGCTTCAAAGAAACATAATTAATGGATAATTTTCAAATAGAAACTGCTCAAAATGTGAGTATTCAGCAAAATGCTGCTGGAATAGGTGAACGGATCTTAGCATATTTAATCGATTTGCTGATTATAATAGCTTATTTTATTATAGTATTGTTTGCTATAGGTGCGTTGGATTTGGATGTAGGAGATGAATGGGCTTTCTGGTTGATGGTAGGACTTCCTCCTTTTCTTTATTTTTTATTATGGGAAACTTTTTGGGATGGTAAAACTCCCGGAAAAGCAGCGGTAAAAATCAAGGTAGTACGTGTGGATGGGTCCAGACCAGCTTTTTCAGGATATCTTATTAGGTGGTTATTGCGGTTGATTGACATTACGTTAGCATCAGGCGGAATTGCCGTTGTAGCTATTCTTTTTAAAGGAACGGGACAACGGCTAGGGGATATGGCAGCTGGAACAACCGTAATCAGTGAAAAACAAAAGGTACGATTTCATCAAACAATTTTGGTAGATATTCCAGATGATTATAAACCAGTATATCCTCAGGTAACTGTGTTTAGTGACGAAGAAATTCGTAAAATCAAAGGAATATATCAGGATGCACGAAGAAACGGAAACCACAATGTTATATTACAACTTTCTAATAAGGTAAGCAGTATCATGCAGGTTGTACCTCAGGAAAAACCGATTCAATTCGTGGCGAAGATATTAGAAGATTATAATTATTATACACAAAAGTAATTTCTTGTTAATTTAACGTGGATGCTCGGTATGCTTTTTTCTTCTATCGAATTCACAAAAACTTATTTTGTTTTTTGGGGTAACAATTTTTTATTGTGATTGATATGATAGTATAAATCATAAATCATAATAACATGAAAACTAAAAGTTTTAAGCATTTACAATTACGTAAAGAAACAATCTCACAATTAAAAGGAGGATTGGCACACCCTATGGGAGAATACAAAGACAGAGTAAAATGGTACGTGGGTACCCATAATACGTGTCAATGTGAAACCATAGCAGATCCTTGCTAGGATAAGGTATCATGGCTGTCTAAAAACATACAATAAGTTTTATAAACAGCCATGATCATCTTTATAAGCAGGTATTCGAATTCCCTCTTACTTGATCACTTCTGCTTTTATAAATATATTTTCTTTTGGCCATTCACTGCCATCTACCGGAACATTAGAAATTTTATCGGCAACATTCATCCCTTTTACTACTTTGCCAAAAATAGTGTGTTCTCCATCCAAGTGATGTGCTCCTTGTTTTGCGATAACTATAAAGAATTCAAATGGTGTGGAACGATTTGAAGGATTATCAACCCATTGTTTAGAAAGGGCTACAAAACCACGATCATGTTTGAGTCCATCAATGGGTTCCTGAGGTAAGGTATAGTCACCAATATCGTGTCTCTTTTGAGCCATTTGAGTACGGTCACTGTTGCCTCCCTGAATAACAAATCCTTTAGCCACACGGTAAAAAAAGGTCTCATCAAAATACTTTTGTTTGACTAGATAAATAAAATTTGCACGATGTATTGGTGCTTCTTCAAAGAGTTTGATATGAATATCCCCAAATTTGGTGCTTATGCGAACCATAGTTTCAGGATTTTCTTTACCATATTTCAGTAAAAACTCCTTCATATTTTTATTGGTAAGCTTAAAAAGCTTTTTATCAAACACTTTGGGAACCCCATTTTTTTCTTCTATCGTATCCTTTAGGATGGTATCACCTTGACTTTTAGTATTTTTCTCAGAAATGTGTTTTTCGTTTGTAAGAACCTGCTGTTTAGTTTTTTTAGATTGTGTATCTTCACAACTACAAAACACAACAAAAACAATACAACTATATATAAAAACTACTCTGGTAAATGACATTCGAAACATTTAAAAGTTTGATTCCAAAAATACAGAAAATGTCTGTACCTGGAGCATCTTCTCATTTTATTATGGCTCCCGAAATAAGAAAACAAGAGCTTTATAAAATAAAGATAGAAGAGAGAAATCCTAGGAATGCAGCTGTATTGATGCTTTTTTACCCTAAAGAAAATGGTACCTATCTGGCGCTAATTTTACGGCCTACTTACGAGGGAGTCCATTCTGGGCAGGTAGCATTGCCTGGTGGAAAGGTAGAAACGTTCGACAAAAGCTATAAGTGTGCAGCATTACGAGAGACCTGGGAAGAGATAGGAGTGAAGCCAGATACAATTGATGTGCTAAAAGAGCTTACCAAAGTATATGTACCACCGTCTAATTTTTGGGTACATCCTTTTATAGGGTGTACGTATACGCTTCCTCATTTTATACGTCAGGAGGAAGAAGTAGAGAAAGTAATAGAAGTTTCGATAGATCACCTGCTGGATGAACGTAACGTAGTTTCTAAAAAATTGTCAACCTCTTATGCGAAAAATATTGAAGTACCTTCCTTTGAATTAAATGATTATGTGGTTTGGGGAGCTACAGCAATGATGCTTAGTGAACTTAAAGTGCTGTTAAAAGAAGCTTTCGCCTCATGATTTTGTATATTTGACTCTTGTTTTTTCGAAATTTTCACAAGATTTTATCTAATGTTTTATCGATTATTTAATCATTTGTTATTATTTTCATTGATATTCAGATTTTTAGATTAATAATACCTAGTGACTTTACGAATTGATGTATAACAAATTAATTAAACCAGAACTTATTTATGGGATTGTTTAAAAGAAATCCTTTTGGTCATATACTATTCTTTAAAAAATGGCTTATTCGTATTATGGGTGCTATGACGCATCGTAGATATAGAGGCTTTAACGAACTACAAATAGAAGGGAGTGAAATTTTTAAGGAACTTCCGGATAACAATGTTCTTTTTGTGTCTAACCACCAGACATATTTTGCAGATGTGGTAGCAATGTTTCATGTATTTAATGCGAGTTTAAGTGGTCGTACAGACTCCATCAAAAATATTGGATACTTATGGAACCCTAAGCTAAATCTTTATTATGTAGCTGCAAAAGAGACCATGAATGCAGGTTTGTTAGCCAGAGTATTAGCATATGCAGGAGCGATTACCGTGGAGCGTACGTGGAGAGATAAAGGACAAGATGTAAATCGCCAGGTAAAAATGAGTGATATTACAAACATTAAGCGTGCCTTAGAAGACGGATGGGTAATTACATTTCCGCAGGGAACCACAAAACCGTTTAAACCTATTCGAAAAGGGACAGCGCATATTATCAAACAGTATAAGCCAATTGTGGTACCTATTGTTATTGATGGTTTTAGAAGATCATTTGATAAGAAAGGTATTCGAATTAAAAAAAGAAATATTCTACAGTCTATGGTCATCAAAGAACCGTTGGAGATTGATTATGATAATGATTCTACAGATGAGGTGGTTGCTAAACTAGAGTTTGCTATCGAACAACACCCTTCCTTTTTAAAAGTAATTCCACAAAATGAACTGGAAGCAGAGGAGGAGTTGAATCAAAAAAGACGATGGGAGTATTAGAGTTTAAAAGATATCAATAACAGCTAAAGCCAGGAATTACAACTATATTTCCTGGCTTTTTTATGTGAACTCAATTTGGTGTTAAAGCAACATTACATGATCTGGCAATATCCCCAATGACAGAAGAATTTCTCATGCTCAAATGCGGGTATACCATTTAAAGCACTACAATCCGCATGGCTGTTACATTGCATACCCGTGTTACCTCCATTAATTATTTTTTGCTCTTTTTTATGTAAAACCTGAGCTCCTTTTAATTGCATTAATTTTTTCATGATATTAGAAAATTAATTGATTTACGTATGCAGCAAACATTTTAAGACAGTTGCTGACTTCTGTCTATAGTTTTTTTATCAAAATTCGGTCAGTTCGAGTATCTTGATCTTGTATCGGGATGTATCGGGAACAAGGAATATTTGATGAAAAGGTGATTCTCGATACATTTCGCCTTAGGTCGAAGCACTCGAATGGACGCTTTTTTATAATTTAGTTAAAAGCACATACAGAAAGTGTAACTACATTACCGTTAATCTCTCGATCTACACCACAACTACCAGAACAGCAATCGCTATCCTCTATACATCGCCTGGTAATGTTTTGACATCCATAAGTACCACCGTGAATGAATTTTTGAGATTCTTTTTTGAGTACCGTTACTCCATTTACATAAAGAATTTTTTGAATCATTGTAGTATGTTTTAAATTAAGAAACATGTTGAAAAAAGAGGTTACTAGAAAGCTTTAAACGTAAGAAGTTGTATGTCTGAGCCTGTCCAAGACAATTTGAAAATCAAAATATTAAAAACTTCGACAGGCTTAGTTTGACAATAAGCGCTTATTTTCTAGAGAGCTCCAAAAAGCTATGCTAGTCTATCTGTTCAAAACAACGTCCAAAAGAACAACGTCCACTACAAAGACTAAGACATAGATCTCCGTAGTACGTTCCGGCTTTGATGGTTTGTTTTTCTTTTTTGTTTAATGTTGTTACCCCTTTTAATTTTAAAATGTTATTAAGCATGATGATAAGTTTTAATTACCTACTCTATACTAAGGTTTTCGGTTTCCCCTTGATCAAAATCAATCGTTATTGCTGTTTTGATGCTGATACTAAAGTAGAAGGTAATTAGAAGTATTAAAAGTAGAGATTGACCATTTTAAACAAATTAGTCATAAAAAAAACCTGCAGAATTTGCAGGTTTACTGAGCATATAAAAGTTTGTAAACTTATTTAATTTCATAACAAACATTAGCATTATCCTCGTGTCCTTCTATGGGCTCTGGTTTGGTCTCTGTAAAAACACTAGTTCCTCCTTCTATTTTTTTCATCATACCGGTGCTAATCCTTGCTATGGTTAATTTTTTAAGACTAATGTTTTGTGTTTTGTTTTTTTTCATGGTAAGCTAATTTTGTGATTTTGTTAGTGTTATTCTGAATACTGAAGTTCATCAGTATCAATGAAAATGTATTTCGATAGAAATATATTTGATTTTAGGGTTTTATGATAATTACATATGGCTAAATTGTTCAAAATAGCTATGTCTTATGTAATAAGTTCTGAGTCTGCTTGCTGTTTTTCAAGGCTTTTGATATAATAAGAAGGGTTGATGCCGGTTTTTGCTTTAAAATGCTTCACTAGTGAATAACTACTCTTATATCCAACCTCCGAAGCAATCGATTGAATAGCATAAGATCTAAATTTTTTATCATTCTTTAACCGTTGCAGTACATACTCAATTCGAAGATCATTGATATAATCCGTAAAGTTTTTTTCTTTATGAATATTTATGATTTTGGATAAATAGGTGGCGTTGGTTTTTAATTTTTTTGCCATTGCTCTTAGATTACATTCTGATTTTAGAAAGTATTCCTGCATTTCTAATTTTTCCAGCCCTTTGATAATATTCTGTACTTTATCTTCATCTATACTGAGTTCATAAGTAGATTCTTTTTTGATTGTTGTGGTTTGCTTAGTAGATTCTAAAAGATTGATTTCATTTAGGAGCGTATTGAACAACCTCTTATTATATCGTTGTTTTTTAATGTACATAAAAACTATAGCGATTAACGCTACGGAGATGGATATTAGAATCCAAAATATGTTTCTTTGGATTTTCTTGTCTTCTATTTTTTCCGCTCTAAAGTTGGCTATTTTTGCTTGAAGTTTACTAGTTTCTTTTTCGTGAATAACATCTACCGTTTGATCTTTGTCTTTTTGGTAGGATGCATTCAGTTCTGCATATTTACTATGCCAGAAATTAGCTTTTTGATATTCTTTTTTTTCTTGATAACAGTTGGCAAGTAACAGATGCGAGCGAATTGCTGGAGGTTTAAACAGGTCATTTTGTTCAAAGTTGTTAATACTACCAACCAAAATATCAATTGCTTTATGATATAGGCCTTGCTCATAATAACAACTGCCTATAAAATAATTGGATTTGATTTTAGGGTATGTCCTGTTTTTAATTTTCTCATTAGCAAGAATATCCTTTGCTTTTAATAAATAATTCAGAGATGCATCATATTGTTTTTGATAATAGTATACCATTCCTTTTTTGATATATAGATCCAAAATGCCTTCTTGAAAGCCAATAGATTTACTTATAGCCAATCCTTTATCTGTATAGTATAATACAGAGTCGTACTGTTCCTTATCTATATAAACTTCACTGGTTACGATTAAAATACTTACATGATTTCTTTGATTATAATATTTAGTCTTAGGAATAGCTTTTAACGAACGAAGTGCGACTTCTAATGCTTTGTCTAATCGATTCATTCTTTTTAGAAGAATGACGAACCCAGAATTAGCAATAATTTCTTTTTCTACATTTCCTATTCTTTCATTTATATCCATTGCTTTGGAGCAAGCATCAAAAGCATCTTTGTTTTTACCATTTCGTAGGTGTATATGACTTATTTTAGCATAAACAAAAGATAATACAGAATCATTCTGTAATTTTTTAGCGATCTGTTTTGCTTTGTTATAATACAGCAGGCTTTTTTCGTAATCTTCTGTGTTATAATAGTCTCTAGCTTGTTCTATATAATCTAAAGCATAATTTATGTTATTTTCTTGAGCAGAAAAATAGGTTGGACTTAGCAAAAGAATACATAAAGATAAAAGATGGGGCAAACGTATTAAAAATATGTTTTGAATTGTCATTGCGATTGATCTGTGTACGATCAAAAGTAAGTAATCCTTTTATTTCAGCACAAAAAATGAGGTAAGTTTACATTATTCAAGCCACTCTTTAAAATCTTTTACTCGTTCTCTGGCTACAATAATATCCTGCTCATTAAAGTGATGAAGCTTGATCTGTAATCGCGAATTGGTATATGAAATAATGTCCTTAATCGCATTGATGTTAATAGAAAACTTTCGGTTAACACGATAGAATTGTTGTGGATTTAACTCATCTTCTAGGGATTCTAAGGTCGTATCAATAAGGTAATTTCGGTTTTCGTTGGTATGTAGATACGTTCCTTTATTTTCAGAATAAAAACATTCAATATCTTCTACTGAGAAAATTTTGAGATGTTGTCCTACTCTTGCTGTAAAACGTTTTTTGTATATACGATCCATAGGATTGACCAATAATTTTTTGATATCTTCAAAATCTACTTGTAGAGATGCAGAAGTTGGTATTTGGTCTTTATATTTTTTTATTGCAGCTTCTAGTTCCTCATCGTCTATAGGTTTCAATAGATAGTCGATGCTGTTTAGTTTAAAAGCCTTTAGCGCATATTCGTCGTATGCAGTCGTGAAAATAATAGCACTTTTGATTGTGATGGTATCAAATATTTCAAAAGACAAGCCGTCGCTTAATTGAATATCCAAAAATATGAGATCCGGGTGTTTATTAGTAGTAAACCATTCTATCGATTCACCTACAGAATGAAGCATCATATTTACTTTTATATCCAGATCGTTGAGCATACGACTCAATCTTCTGGCAGCAGGTTTTTCGTCTTCGATTATTATTACATTCATATCTTTTGTTTGCTATTAGGTTTTGGACTGGTTAGATTGTTAGATGGAAAAGGTTATAAGAAACAAGAAGAGATTAAGGATATGAATCTACCGTTCTTATAATCCACTAATTGAACTTACTCCCAAAGCTGTTTCTCTTTATCTTCTTCGTCCATATACTTTCTGATTCTACGTTCTTCCCAATCTTTATCAAACATCGGGTTGATTCTCAAGGCTTTTACTGCGTGGAAAGCTAATCCGATTCCCCACCCAAAAGCTGCCCACAAGAACCAGGCGTAGCTCCATTGATTTACATAATAATTGAGACCTGCAAGAAATCCAATAATTATGACATACGAAAACAGGTTATTATAAAATTTCTTTAGTTCGTCTACACGTTCTTTTGCACGTTCGTATCTTTTTTGTTCTTCAAAATCTTTCATGATGATTGGTTTTATATTGTTCGTTATTGATTGATCTATAATACATCTAGTGTATCATCCTCGTCCATTAGTTTTTTGATTTTACGTTGCTCCCAGTTTTTACCAAAAAAGAAATTCCGTTTAAAAACTTTTAATCCGTGAAATAATAATCCGATTCCCCAAAGCACAGGAGTAATGTGCAAATGCCATTGCCCCCAGTTTTTAAATCCCTGATTTTGAAAATTGGTATTGATAAAAAGTACGATCAAATTAATAACCATATAAAAGGTGAGATGTGTATAAAATCCTCTTTCATCGGCTACTCTTTTTTTAGCTTTGTTATATTCTTTTCCTTTTTCAAAATCTTTCATAACGAATCGTTTTTGATAGTTATTTTCTTGAATTCTAGCCTACACCCGAATCTATTTCTTTCGTAGTAAACTGTATTGAATTTGAAGGATGATCAAAACAAATCCACTGTATCGTCCTTCTCCATAATTTCTTTGATTTTTCGTTTTTCCCATTGCTTGCTAAAAATGATATTCGGGTTAAAAACCTTTACCCAATGAAAAAACAAACCAATTCCCCAAAAAAATGGAGTGATATATAAATTCCATTGTAACCAGTTGTTAAATCCCTCATCTATAAAATCAGAGTTTATAAATAGCAAAAAAATATTTACAATTACATAAGCTGTCAGGTGACTATAAAATCCTTTTTCTTCCTGAACACGTTTCTTTGCGTGTCTATAGTTGTTTTGTTGTTCTAAATTTTCCATTTTTTTTATTATTTTAAAGGTCGTTCTCTTTATTCATGAATTCTTTGATTTTTCGTTCTTCCCATTTTTTGAAAAGTGTAAATTTATTCCCTTTTCTAAATGTCCATAACCCGTGAAATAATAATGGAATTCCCCATAGCACCGGAGTGCTTATCAGATTCAATACAAGGTAATTGTCATAGATATAATCTTTTAGATGTAAGATCACTACAAAAATTATGATATTTATCGCTATGTATACTCCTAGGTGCGTATAAAAAGCGCGCTCTTCTACAACTCTTTTTTTAGCTCTTCTATATGTTTTTAGTTTTTCTGAATTTTCCATTGTTATGTTTTTAGAGATCATCATGCTTATTCATGAACTCTTTAATTTTTTGTTCTTCCCATTTTTTGCTAAAAATAGATCTGTTACACAGTTTTCCTAATCCATTTTTTTCTCTATATGTCCATAGTCCGTGTCCCAGTAAACCTATTCCCCATATTAATGGAGTACTGATTAAATTCCAGGGTAGAAAATTAGTATATCCTTCGTCTTGTATATAATCATCTAATTCTATTTTAAAAATTAGAATGATAATATTCATAACTATATACACTGCTATGTGTGTATAAAAAGATTTTTCTTCTGCTACTCGTTTTTTAGCGCTTTTATAAGCTTTTCTTTTCTCAAGATCATTCATACTTCCCGCTGTTAGATTCACTCATATACTTTCTGATTTTTTTCTTTTCCCAATCTTTACCAAATATGGGGTGACGATCAAAGGCTTCTCCATAATGAAAGATAAGTCCTAATCCCCATCCCGCCATCGGAAAGATTACCCAAGGAAGCTCAAAGCCAGTAGTTTTATAGTTGATGAATATTAAAAATGGTATAACAATACAGTAGGCGGTTAAACTACCGTAAAACTCTTTCATTTTCTTTACACGGTCTTTGGCTCTTTTATATTTAAAATCTTTTGCGATTTCTATGTTTTGTGATGTTGTCATATCGATTGATGTTATTCTTTTTGTTAGTATAGGCAGCTTCGCAATAAAAGTGTTTTCTGTTTTAAACACAGCAAACTCTCGTTTGGTTAGCAATCCGTATCGTTGTTTTACATTTCCTAATCCAACACCGCTACTTTGCCGGATGACCTCTTTGGGCTGTAAGTTATTTTCTACAATCAGAAAACCTTCGTCTTCATATATTTTAATGTGCAATGGTCGGTTGGGCATCACCACATTATGTTTGATGGTGTTTTCTAATAATATCTGCAAAGACAGCGGCACTACTTTTGCTTCAGGATTAGATGATTGCTCAGGTAGTTCAAAAATAATGCTGTCCTCAAACCTTAATTTTAATAAGGTCATGTATGTTTTAGCAAATTTTAATTCTTCATCTATTGTAACCAATTCTTTATCTTTTTGTTCTAAAACATATCGGTATACTTTAGATAAAGAAGTAGTGAACTTCTGAGCCATTCTTGGATTTTCATCTATTAATGATGTCAAAACATTAAGGCTGTTGAACAAAAAGTGAGGATCCAGCTGATTTTTGAGGGCAGCAAATTTAGCGGAAGCGGTTCCTGCAATTATTTTTTGTTCGGTAACCTTTTTTTCCTGCAGTGCTTTATAGAAATACATTGCGTGGAAAAATAAAGAGATCACTGATGTAAATAATAACGGGAATAAATAATCCCTAAAAGATTGATCTGCTAAAAACTCTTCAACAGTTTGTTTTTCTAAAATAATTACAGAGGCAATAAATTCACAAATCGCAAATCCTATCATTGTAATAATGATCGAGCCTCCTGCTCCTACAATGATTCTTTTTGTTCCCTTATTTTTCCATTCAAATTTATAATTGATAAATCTGAAATACACCGTGTTTATATAACACAAGAAGAAACAATACATAAAGTTAATTGCCCACCAGCTAGCGGTAAAGACGCCTTCGAATGTAAACCCGCTAGTTAATAGATTTAGTACAGCAATTACTAACGAAATTACTAAGGAAACGATAACGATAAACTTTATGTCTTTTAGGGTATTCATATATGCTCAATATCTTGTTATTTATGACTTACAATTTTGTTGTATTCTTGCTATTTGATCTTTTCCCCAATGAGGGTAGAATGGTATGTTAGCAGGTTCTTTTTCAAAGTACAAGATAGCTTTTTCTATTTCAGGACAAAAGGCTTTTGGGTCTTTACCCCAGAATTTTGCAGCTCCCATTTGCCATTCTGCGTGATATAATGTAGCTCTTGGGTTTTCGGGTTCGAGTATTTTAGCTTTTTGATATAGTTCTTCCACTTTAGTAGAATGCGTCATTCCATACTTAGCACCGTCATAAACTACATATGCAGTATTTAACATCGCTTCCATAATCAGGATTTCTGCATTGTCTTTAGAAAAGGTTTTGGCTTCGTTCAGGTAATTCTGTGCTTTTGTCAGCCGGGATTCAATCTCCTCTGCATCTTTACTGCTAAAAGTTTTTACAATATGTATTTGTGCGGCATAGTAATAGGGCAACCAGTTGTCTTTTTCGGCTTTTCCAATACGTTCAAATAAATTGGCAGCTTCGTCATTTTTTTGGTTTCCCCAAAGCTCAAAAGCATTGCTCATTCCTTTCTCGTAAGTTGTTTGCGCGTGTATTGCAGTGAGGGTAAACATGCTAAGAATGATAATTATTGTTTTCATTTGTTATGGTTTTTAAAGTTATGATTAGTTGTTATCAGTGTGACAGCACTTCGACAGGCTCAGTGTGACAATTATTTTTGTTTTACAGTGTAAAGATCCTTTAATACTGTGCATTTTGGAAGTATATCTTACCGAATTGTAGTTTATGTAGGATGAATTGTGTTAAAGCTTTATAGATTGTATTACTACATTTTCTGAAACTAAAAATTTAGCATCTTTCCAACTTGGTGGGCCAAATTTTCCTTTAGTATTGTTGCTTGTTCCATAAGGCTCTTTTGGTATCTTAAAAAAGTTGGTATCCAGCTTCTTATTATCATTTTCATCGTGATATAAGGAGATGGCATATTCTCCGGGCGGAATATCTTCTAATGTAGTTTGTAATATCCCTTTTTTGGCTTTTATAGCAACTGATCTGAATATCTTTTCATAGAAATTATGTTCACTATCATAGAGAGCAACCCTAATAGTTCCCTCTGCCGATTGTATATCTGTAATATGAATTTCTATAGTACTGACTTGGTTTTGAGCATGCATTCCGAAAACAGAAAAAAGAGTCAATGTGACGAATGAAATGTACTGTCTTGTTTTCATAAGTTGTTGTTTTTTAAAATAATATAAAATTTGCGATGTCTATAAAAGATGGTGATTTGTTTTAATTAGTAATATTTTTATAATTATATGATTACTTGTATACTGTTGAAACGTTTTAATAGTGAATTGTAGGTTATGAAGGATGAGTTGAGTTACAAATTATCCAATTGATTATCGGTTTTATTTTCACTAATCGTCCAGAAGAACCCCACAATAAAGAATTGGTCTGCAGTTGGTCTGATAGCACGTCTGGCAAAATCACCATTAACAGTAGGCGTGTTAGTGTATTGATAATTAAAGATATTATCAGAATCAAGAACATTAGATACGGATACAAAGAGTATTTTTTGTGGACTGATCAAATATGCCCAACTTACATTCAAAGAATTGAAATTTTTGGTCTTTTCACCTAAAAAGGTAATTGTATTAGGATTCGTATATGGACGACCGGATGCAAAATTATAGGTAGCACTGATCAATGATTTCCAATCTTTAGCCCAGTATTTTCCAACTACTGATAGATTATGTTTTGCGGCAAAATTTGGAGTAGCACGTTCTGGATAATTTCTATAATTTCTCTTTGTATCCAAATATGAGTAACTCGCCCAATATTCGAAATTCTTAATGGATTTATTATCTCTCCAATAAAGATCCAATCCAGCTGCGTATCCATCTCCATTGTTGTTGTAAAAACTGTCAAATTCTGGTAAATCGGTGTCAAATTTGACTAAACTGTTATAGCTTTTATAATATCCCTCTGCTCGTAAGGTTCTTCCATCATTTTGGTATAAATAGTTAAGAATATAATGTGATGATTTTTCTGGATCTAATGAATTATTATGTTTAAGGACATCTTGCTGAGGTGTTTGGTAAAAATCTCCATACGCTAACGAAATTTGAGATTTATCGGCTATTTTATAGGCTAAAGAAGCCCTTGGAGATATCTTAGTAACATCAAGTAAAGCATTGTGAGTACCTCGTAATCCAACCTGCATTGCTAATTTTTTATTGAAGAATACATTAACTTCAGAAAAAGCAGCAGTACTGTTATTTTTAAAACTACTCTGAAAATTCCCAAAGGATTGAGCATTTGCTTCTTCTTTAAAATTACCAAGAAATTGTTCTGCACCAAAACTCAGCTTAAAACGATTACTGAATCTCTTTCTTAGTTTTACCTTTAGATGTGCTGCATTATCATCATTAGCAACGTTAGTTCTTTCAATTTTTATGTCATTGTGATCATTGGCAAAACTTGCTCCAGTAGCTAATGTCCAATCATTCCCTATATCACCTTTGTAGGATGCGTTGAGATATAGATTCCTGTTTTTAAGACCAAAATTAATACCTTCGGGCATATTGATATCTTCTTGTATCAATTGAAAATCAGTATAATTTAATCCTCCGTATAATTTAAATAATCCTTTACTAAATTGATGCCTGTATACAGCTTCTCCGGATAAAGACTCAAACGGTTTGATCCAATCAACACGTTGAGAGATAATTTCCTGATAAGGTTTTAAGTTTAAATAGAATGCATTAATACTCAGCGAATTATTTTTCCATTTTTGTGTATTTCCTACACCTGCACCCACACTGATAAAGGAAAGGTCGGTTTTTTCTTGTTCAGGTTCATCAATGGTATTTAACAGTAAAACACTGGATAGTGCATCTCCATACTCTGCCGAGTATCCACCGGTAGAAAAATTAGTTCCTTTAAACAAGAAAGGGGAGAAGCGACCACGTGTTGGAATATTATTTGCAGTGGCTGCAAAAGGTTGAAAAACACGCAGTCCATCAATATATACATTGGCTTCATTGGCATCACCTCCTCGTACAAATAGCCTGCCGTCTTCTGCTACAGTAGAAGTGCCAGGTAGTGTTTGAAAAGCTCCAATATAATCACCAGCAGCACCTGCAGTGGTTACGATATCTAACGGAGTCAATACGGAGGCTTTGCTATTATCACCTGCAGAGAATGTACCTGCATTGAGAATCACACTACCCAATGAATTGACATCCTCTTTTAAAGCTATTCTTACATCTTTCATTGCTGTTACCGCAGTGTGTAATGAATAGGTTTCAAAAGAAAGAAAAGAAATAACTAGTGTTTGGTCACCAGTTTCAGATGTAGAAAAGCTAAAAGTTCCATCATCAGCAGAAGAAGCGCCATCATAAGTTCCTTCCAGATAAATATTAGCACCTGGAATCGGAACACCCGATGGTTCGGTAACAATTCCTGAAACTGTTGTTTGTGCGTTTAAGAATGAGATAGTAATTAATAGAAGCGTGGTTAGTATTGGTTTCATTTGGTTGTTTTTGATTGATGGCTCAAAATTGAGACAAACAATCAGAGGATAAAATTGAATACTACCGAACTGTAGAAAAAACAGGATGGATTGTGATTAAAGAAGTAGATCTAAAAAATAAACTAAGAAATTAGTTGAATGATTCAACTAATTTCTTAGTTTTATAGCTCTTAATTAGAAGTCAAAAAATGAAACCGCTACTACTGCCTTTAATTATGCTATATTTTTCTGTTGCCAAATCGCAACAGATGACTGTGTTTTACAAAGAAAAAAGAAAGCCTGCTCAGGTATCAACCAGACATGCACAGCCAGATATGGCAGAACTCAATATTTTTATGGCAGAAATTGCCAAAATTAAAGCATCAATAAAAGCAGATAAGGACAGGGATTCACTAGATTATTACAGGAAAAAGATACAAGAACAAGCTAATAAAATATCGTCTCACGTTCGAAATAATCCTCCCAAACCTTTAGATATTCCTGAATATGATTTTATAACGGTGTTAAAAATTGGCGATAAAGAATCGCTATATTACCCTCAAGAAAAAGTAGGTAACGATACTATTTCAGAAACGCGAACTAATAAAAGGGGGCTCGAATTTAAAAGAGAGCGTATTAATTATAATGATTCTGAGATTATTTACATAGACCAATCACAGAAAACAAAGGTTAGCTCAATAAAGGTTCATGAATTTGATAAGAAGGGTAGAGGATTTTTGATAGAAGAAGCATTAGAAAACTTACAATGGTCATTAAGAGAGGAAACTAAACAAATTGATAACTATGTATGCCATAAAGCGATATTGCAAAACTCAGATAAAAAAGTGGTTGCTTGGTATACAAAAGAATTTAACACTAGTGCAGGTCCGAAGGGTTATCATGGATTACCAGGACTCATACTAGAACTTAAAGAGGGTAAAAAAACAGTAAGCTTTCATAAGATTAATTTGCTTTCCGCTCAATCAATGGATATTAACCCACCGACAGAAGGAGAAAAAATAACTCGACAAGAGCTTAATGATTTACCATCAAAATTATTTAATCAGTATTAGTTTTCTTACGAGTATTACACACGTTCTACCGTGTTTTCTTCTTTATTTTTAAAAGACCGAACAATAAGTCTGGCAGCTTTGTCATAGTTAATATAGTTGTACGTCCAGTTAAAAAAAGTTACCAAACGATTTCTAAATCCCACTAAAAACCACAGATGGATAAACATCCATATAAACCAGGCAAAAAAACCTCCAAATCTAAATTTTCTGATGTCTACGACAGCTTTATTACGACCAATTGTGGCCATAGATCCTTTATCAAAGTATTTAAATGGAATCATTGGTTTACCCTGAAGGTGTCGTTTCAGGTTTTTTACCAGATGATTTCCCTGTTGTATGGCTGGTTGCGCTACCATTGGATGTCCTTTTGGATACTCTTCCGTTTTCATCAATGCAATATCTCCTAATGCATAAATATGATCGTATCCTTCGATTTGGTTAAGGGTATTTACTTTATACCGATTAGCTCTTGGTATTAAGGCATCAGCTTGTAGTCCCGCTATGGGAGCACCAGTAACTCCTGCCGACCAAATAAAAGTAGCAGTTTTTAACGTCAAATTTGTATTGGTCGAGACAAGATTGGCTTCATAATTTGTTACCTGAGTGTTTATATGAATATGAACCCCCATTTTCTCCAAGAATTCTGAAGCTTTTTCTGATGCATTTTTACTCATTGGTGGCAAAACCCTGTCAGCACCTTCTATTAAATGAATTTCCATCTCGCTAAAATCCATATCTGGATAGTCACGTGGCAGTACATTAAGTTTTAATTCTGCAATTCCTCCGGCTAATTCTACTCCGGTTGGACCGGCACCTGCTAGAACAAAACGCAACAACTCTTTTCTTTTTTCTGGTTCTGTTGTAATAACAGCCTCTTCCAGGTTTTCTAATAACAAACTTCGCAAATTCAATGCTTGTGGTAGATTTTTCATCCGCATAGCATTTTTTTCTATAGTTTCATTTCCGAAGAAATTAGTCCGTGCTCCTGTTGCAATTACCAGATAGTCATAAGTAATGTTGCCAATGGGCGTGTGCACCTCTTTGTTCGATGGATCAATAGATGTCACTTCTGTCATTCTAAAGTATGCATTTTTACCTCGTTTTATAATTTTTCGAAGTGGATAGGCAATAGAATCCGGTTCTAATGAAGCGGTAGAAACTTGATATAATAAAGGTTGAAATGTGTGATAGTTATGTCTGTCTAATAATACAAGTTGCACATTTTCTTTTGCCATTTTTCTGGCTAGTGCAACTCCCGCAAAACCACCACCGATGATCACTAATCTTGGCAAATTAGTATAAGGAATGTTCATAAATAAAATGTTGTTTTACAAAGATAAAAATGATACTACCATTTTAGACGATATATATATGTTTTTATTAGAGATAATTATTTTTTGGTATCGAATCAAATGGAAACTTCTGGTTATCAAGGGCTAAAGCTTATGTTTCTTAAAAGAAGTTTAAAACTGATAGAAAATTTAATTTTTAATGTGTAACAGATTTGTTTTATTGTCTACATATAAGTGTAACTGACCGAAGTGGATAAAGAATTAGAACATAGTTTTGTAACAAATCTTGAGCAGAATCAAAATATTGTGCACAAAGTCTGTAGGATATATACCAATGATGCAGAGTCACATAATGATTTGTTTCAGGAGATAACAATACAGTTATGGAAAGCGTATCCTAAGTTTAGAGGAGATTCTAAATTTAGTACGTGGATGTATCGAGTATCTTTAAATACGGCGATTACGCTATATCGTAAATCTAAAAGAAGTATTAAAACTACTGATTTTGATACGATAGATTTTAAAATTAAAGCAGAAGAGTATGACGATGAGGTAGAGCAACAGCTTAAGTTAATGTACGCAGCAGTAAAACAATTGAATGATATAGAGAAGGCGTTAGTTTTCTTATATCTGGAAGACAAATCATATAAAGAAATTGCAGAGACGATGGGAATCTCTGAAGTAAATGCAAGAGTGAAGATGAATCGAGTGAAAACAAAATTGAAAAAAATATTAAACCCATAATCATGGATGGATTAGAATTATTAAAAAAAGACTGGAAGAACCAAGAAGAAGGGCTTCCTAAGTTATCTTATAACGAAATCTATAAGATGATCCTAAAGAAATCATCGTCGATAGTAAAATGGATTTTTATCATAAGTATATTGGAGTTTATCTTATGGACATCAATAGACGTTATAATTAGATTGACTGGCAACTATAACGAGTTTGAAGCTTTAGGGATGCAAAATTTCTCTATAGTGTCTTACATTATATCCTATGGAGTCTTTATATATTTTATTATTCGCTTTTACCAGAACTACAAAAAAATTAAAACTACAGATTCTGCAAAAGTGTTAATGCAAAATATTCTAAAAACAAGAAAAACCGTAAAATACTTTGTATGGGTTAACCTAAGTGTTGTAGCCATATTAGTAATTTCTACTACGCTTTATATGTTGTTTTTTACTGACGGATTTGTGAATAGTGCAGATGATAAAGAGGTTCCTATATGGGCTATTTTACTAAGTATTATTATGGTAACACTAGTTTTCATTGCGCTGTTAGCACTAATATACAGATTGGTATATGGTATCTTAACAAGACGACTTAAAAGAAATTATAAAGAGCTGCAAAAACTGGAAATATAATGGAAAGCATGCAGTAATCCCTGTTCATTAGTTACCAGATTGGGTATTTTCTATTTATTATCATTAAAAGCAGATGGCAATAATTGCGGAATGAACTTTATTAATAAAGGCATTAATAAACTTCCTCCTGGCAAAATAAATATAGCCAGAGAAGGTATAGTTTTACAAACATCCAGTAATTGTTGCTTTACTTTTTGCTTTTCTTCTTTAGATAAGTCTCTGACCGCAGACTGTCCCAACAAAATCATTAAATCTTTGCTTTCAGAGATTTCCTTAATAAGTCGCTTCCTGTTCCTAAGAATTAATACACTAACAGTTCTCGAAGTTTGCTTATAAAAGTGATGCGCTGGATTTGAATAATTAAAAAATGAAATTTCTTCTTTATGTTCTTTTACAAATGATTGTACAGAATACAGAGATTCCATCACCCGTGGATTGGATACGTTGAGTTCTGCGCCTAATGCACGAATAAAACCCTGTTCTCCCATATCTATTTCTTTATCATTCCATAAGGCCAGACTGGTGAGATCAAGAATATACCTTTTTTCTAACTCATCAGTATACTGTTCTAGATCAATCTGATCAAAACTGGCATCTTCATCTGTGTTAATTTTCGTATAGCGGACAGAAGAAGCAAACAGTTTGACAAGTAATTCATCATGATTATCTTTTTCAATTTTAGAGTTCAAAGCAAGAAAAACAATATTGGTTAAGCTCTCTTCTAGTGCCGTAGCATACGCAATAGGATTTTTATCGTGGATTAGAAAATGTTCAAAGGCTAATACGTCTATAAATAATAATGCATTGGTTAATAAATGACTAAAATTCTTCTTAAAAATAGATTCATTGGTTTGGATACGCGTATGTAAGATCTTTTCTAACTTTTCACTCGTACTAGTTGTCAATACCTGAATAAAAGAAAAGAAAGATCTTTTTGTATCCAGATATTCGTAAAATTCAATTAGTGCTTTTATACAATCCTTTGGATCTCCATTATCTATGGTTTCGTAATAAGTAACCACCAGTGCTGTAAAAAGGTTAATTTTGGTTTTCTCTTCCTCGGAATAAATAATTTCTGATTGTTGTTTTAGTGCAATATCAATTGACGTTCCATATATAAAACCAATTTCTCTCAGTTTTGGATAGAGCATATCCAAGGAAAATCGAGAAATAACTTCGACATCAAAATCTCTTAGAAACTTATCTATCCAACCAGCGGCTGATGGATTCATTAGGTTGTCTGTTTATGGCAAAGTTAAATCTTAAAAATGATATATCACATTTGATCTGTTATAAAATGTATTTTTCGTTTCTATAGAAATAACATTTCTGATAAAAAAATTAAATCGTAATAAAAAAACTAAAATTTCCCCGTAACTTATGATTGACGCTTTGAATTTTTTATTAACATTTTTTTAACATCATACCGAAAACCATACTATTCTGATTTTCGTAAGTATGATCGTAAACATTAAAATCAAGTAAAATGAACAAGATTAAAAAAACAAGTTTATTTATTATCGGAGGGCTTTTTGGCCTAGGAGTTGTCCTTATGGCAGCAGACCATTTAGACGCGCCTGCTGTCGCGGGAACAACCGCAGATATTACAGATTTTTACGCTTTCGAGGGTGCTAATCCGGATAATACAGTATTTGTAGCTAATGTACAAAGTTCACTGGCACCTGCAGGAAATGCAGCTACTTTTGATGAAAATGTATTAGTAGAAATTAACATAGATAATGATGGAGATTTAGTAGAGGATTTAATTATTCAGGCAATTCCTAGAGATGGAGTTATGTATTTCTTTGGACCTTACGCTCCTTCTCAGACAGGATTGAACAGTACAATTGATGAAAATACACAGTATCAAGGACAAGTAGCTATAAGTACAGGAGCTACAGCTACAACATCTGCAAACAATGGAATTTCTTATTTCGCAGGTGTAAGAGAAGATGCTTTCTTTTTCGATTTTAATCAATTCAACGCAGTAGTTGGAGGAATGGCACCTAATGGATTTAATAATCCTGGGAATGATGATTTTGATGGAACTAATGTGTTATCGATTACTATGGAAGTACCTAATTCCTTATTAGGAAGTACATTTAATCACCCGGCAGGAACAGGTGTACAAGTATTCAATGCTTGGGTAGAAGCCAAAAGAAAGCAATAGAAAAAGGAATAAAAATTTAGAAAAGAATAAAAAAACAGAACATATGAAACGTAATAGTTTAAAATATATAGCAGCAATAGCAACAGTAATTATTGGCTTATCCAGCTGCAGCAGTGATGATGATGGAGGCGTAGTAACCGCAGTAGATTTTAGTGGAACTTTTGCTCAGGAAGACCAAATGGGACGTCCTGGAATCAATACGGTTTTAGGAGGATCTGTAAAAAATAACTTTAATGTTACTATTCCGTCACAACAAGGAGCGGCATTTCAACAATCTTTCTTAGATCAAGCAGTGGCTTTGCATGCAGCCTTTGGTGCAGAATATGAAACTAACATTTTAAATTTAGATGCAACTGCATTGACGACCATTTTGGCTTCAGATGTATTACAAGTAGCACCAAATAACCCAACTTCATATTATGATGGTACGAATGTATTGACTGGAAGAAACCTGACAGATGATGTAATCGATATTTCCTTAATTCTACTGTTTGGTGGTCAAAACGGAGATCGTTTTAACGGTCAGGATGATGGTAACGGTGGTACATTACCAATTTTAGTTACTGATGGTGTTGATGCTTCTGGAGAGACACCTTCAGCTACTTTTCCATACTTAGAGGCACCTCATGCTATGTAAAAATAAATAGTACTCAATTTATAATTTTTATTTGTTCGAGAGTCTGCCTTCATTTTTTACTTATAATAAGTAGCCTTTTTGCCCTAGTCAGCTTTGGCAGACTCGGACAGATAAATTTTACCGAATACGTGAAATATTTATATAGTGAATTTCTACCATCCATTTTTATATAATAATTCATTATAGTTTTTAACAATATTCAAAAACAAAACGATAAACAAATGAAAACCTACAATATTATAAAAATTGTAACGATTAGTTTACTCATTTTTTCTTGTAACAAAACGGAAAAATCGATTACGAATCCAAATGATTATAATGTATACCTAGATCAAGAGCAGAATAATACAGCAGACGCAGCGACAAAGAGACTTCAGTTTTGGAATACGAAGATTAAAGAAGACAGTATACAGATTACAGCATTATCACCAGCGGCTCAAGCATATTCGCAGATGTTTCAATCAACCGGTGATATTCAATATTTAAAAAAAGCAGAAAAAGCACTTCTTCAATCAGCAAAGATAGCAGCTATTGGTAAATCAGGACACTTATTAGCTCTGGCTCGTAATTATATCTCACAGCACAGGTTTAAAGAAGCAGAAAAAGTGGCGAAAAGTGCATACCTTTTGGATGTAAATAAGCAGTCTGCATCTATGGTTCTTTTCGATATTTCGATGGAATTGGGAGCATATGAAAAAGCACATGAATATTTAGAAAAAATAGCAGATCAAAGTGATTATAATTTTTTAATTCGCTTAGCGAAATGGAACGATTATAAAGGAAATCTGGATGCCACCATCAGAAATATGGAAAAAGCTAGAGATATTGCAGAGCAAAGTAAGAAAGCAGGTTTAATGTTATGGTCTTACACAAATCTAGCAGATTATTATGGACACGCAGGTAATATTAAAGAGTCCTATGGTCATTATCTAAAAGCATTAGCAATTGATCCTTCTAATGCATATGCCAAAAAAGGAATCGCCTGGATCGTATATTCGTATGAAAACAATCCTGATGAAGCAATGAGAATCCTCGACTCGGTTACCAAAAATTATCAAAGCCCCGATTATTTTTTATTGAAAGCAGAAATTGCCGAATTTAAAAAAGATAACGTAGCGAAGTTAATAAACTTAAAAAAATATAACAGAGCTGTAGAAGATATTCGGTATGGTGATATGTACAATACGTATAATGCGCTGATATTAGCAGAAGAATATCAAAAGTATGACCAGGCATTGGATATAGCAGAAGAGGAAATTGCCAACCGACCTACTCCGCAATCCTATGACTTAAAAGCTTATATTTTAAATTTAAAAGGAAACCATAAAGAAGCTTTGGACATTGCCGAAAAATATATTATCAATAAGACTTTTGAACCGGTAGCCAATTTTCATATTGCTCAAATTTACAAAGCAAATAATTTACCCAAAAAGGTGTCTCCTATAGTGAAGGAACTAAGAGAGAGTAGTTATGAATTAGGTCCTCTTACCTCACAGAAAATAATGGACCTATAAGATTCCCAAATCTCTAAAAGAACACCCATGAAAAACATACTTGTGTTACTTTCGCTGATATTCGGCTTGCACGCTTACGCTCAAAATCAAACTATAAAAGGTAAAGTGATCGATGGATTTAACACGTCACTACCCGAAGTGTATGTATTTAACAATCGAGCAAAAAGCCATACGCATACCTTAGGAAATGGAACTTTTTTACTTAACGATAGTAGCGTAGGTGATACTTTAACAGTTCGGTTGTTAGGGTACGAAATTAAAAATACTATAGTAACAAAAGAAGATTTTGAGAAGGATAAGGTTATTGTTTTAAATAGTAAAATATTTCAATTAGACGAAACGGTTTTAAAACAAGAAGTAAACCCATTACAACTGATTAATAAAATCGATATGAAAGTAAATCCTGTAAACTCTTCGCAAGAATTGTTGCAAAAAGTTCCGGGTTTATTTATTGGTCAACACGCAGGAGGAGGAAAAGCAGAACAGATTTTCCTGAGAGGTTTTGATGTAGATCACGGAACCGATGTGTCGATTTCTGTGGATGGTATGCCTGTAAATATGGTATCTCACGCACATGGACAAGGATATGCAGATTTACATTTCATAATTCCTGAAACGATTGATAAGATCCGTTTTGGCAAAGGAGCTTATACTGCAGACCAAGGAAATTTTAATACTGCAGGATATGTAGCTTTTCAAACCGAAGAGCGTTTTACCGATAACCTTATTAAAATAGAGGCAGGAGATTTTAATACCTTACGAACTGTAGGATTGTTTAATCTTTTAGACGCTTCGGCTAAAGAAAACGCAACATTGGCTTTGGAATACGTAGAGAGTGACGGTCCTTTTGACTCCCCTCAAAATTTTAATAGAATTAATATTGCTGGTAAATACATTACACAATTATCGGACAATAATAAAGTGTCTGTGGCAGCTTCACATTTTTCAAGTCGATGGGATGCTTCTGGACAAATACCTAATCGAGCAGTGGCTCAAGGATTAATTTCACGTTTTGGCGCCATTGATGATACAGAAGGAGGAAATACATCTCGTACTAATCTTAATGTAACCTATGACAAGTTTATTACTGATAATTCTACCTTTAGGACTCAAGTATTTTATACAATGTATGATTTCGAATTGTATTCTAATTTCACTTTTTTTCTAAATAATCCCGTAAACGGAGATCAGATCAAACAGAAAGAGCGTAGAAAACTATTCGGATTTAATAGTGTTTTTAGTTCTAAAATATATTGGAATCAAGTAGCACTAGAATTTAATGCAGGCATCGGATTACGAAATGATGCAATCGATAACAATGAGTTATCTAGAACAGCAAACAGAAATCAAACCCTGGAAAATGTAAGTCTGGGCAATGTGGATGAAACAAACGCCAATGCTTTTGCAGACCTAACAGTTGATTTTGGTAAATTCAAAATAATACCTGCATTACGGTTGGATTATTTCAAATATATCTATGAGGACGCATTAGTAACGCCCTTTAGAATTCAATCGGAAACGAAATCAATTGTCACCCCAAAACTCCAAATTTCTTACGACCCAACAGAAAATCTAAATATTTTTGTGAAATCAGGAATTGGATTTCACGGTAACGATACCAGAGTAGTTACTGCTCAAAATGGAGAAGAAATATTACCTCAATCATATGGTGTTGATGTAGGGCTGAACTGGAAACCTTTTTCGAATATATTTCTTAATACAACACTATGGTATTTAGGCTTAGAACAAGAGTTCGTATATGTTGGAGATGAAGGAGTTGTAGAACCTAGTGGAAAAACCAGAAGAACCGGAATTGACTTCAGTGGTAGGTATCAAATAAAAGATTGGCTGTTTCTGGACTCTGATCTAACCTACACCCACGCTAGAAGTATAGAAGAACCAGATGGAGAAGATTATATCCCATTGGCACCAAGAGTTACTGCTGCCGGAGGAATAAGTATAGAAAATTTACATAATTTTTCTGGTGGTGTACGCTACAGGTATTTAGGGGATCGTGCTGCCACAGAAGATAATAGTATTGTAGCAGAAGGGTATACTGTATTAGATGTGTCACTGAATTATCGATGGAATCAATTTGATTTTTCTATACGTATTGAAAATTTGTTTGATACGGAGTGGAATGAAACACAATTTGCTACAGAATCCAGATTGGAAAACGAGACACAACCTGTAGAAGAAATACATTTTACTCCGGGAACGCCATTCTTTGCAAAAGCAGGAATAACGTATAGATTTTAAAATATATGTATTGATAAATTAAAGTAAGATAAAAAGTAATTGAGTTAATCGGTTTGTTTTTTGATGTTGTTTGGAAAGAGCTTGTTTGTATGGTAGCAAACAGGCTTTTTTTTGGTTGCTTTCAAAAAAAACACTTATTTTTCAAGAACTAAACGTAGATGTAAACGTGTATGATACGTTTACACGAATTATTTTTGAAAGTACATATGATCATGAACAAATTCATCTTTATATTGTTTGTCCTTTTGACCGGATGTAAATCGGAAAAGAAACAAAAAATGAATTATATAACTAAAAATATTGAAATTAGTGGTGAAACCTATACCATAAAAGTACCAAAAGATGAGATTTTTAAAGAAGCATATTACGAGGAGATACAAGCTTCCAAAATTATTTATCTCAATTTGAATGATAAGCTCAAAGAAAAGATTTCACTTAGTGAATTAGCAACGTTGATTAATTTTCAAGGGGAATATATCGAAAACCAACAAAAAACAAATTCAAATTTCACTGAAATGGATGAATCGAACATAAAGTTTCTTTACGAACGATTAGAATCTGTTGGACCAAATTTATCCAAAGAAGAAATCTTAGAGATTTTTGATGTGGAACTGTTTTATATGAAACTTATAAAAGTTATTGAATAAATAATATACCTCAAACCAAGCGTTTTGCAACCTATAAAATCAATCCACTAAATGATAGGAATTATAGTCATAATTACCATTTCGTGGTTATTATTAAGGTTTATTGAAAATAAGAATATATTAGCTTTAGGATTTCTACCAATAACCAAAAGATTAAAACAATTCTTAATCGGTTTGCTCATTACTACAACCCTTTGTTTTCTAGTCCAATATTTAGAAGCATACTTAAAATCGTCCTCATGGATCTTACATAAAAGCATCGCTAGTGGTGTTGTTTTAGAGGCATTTTGGTGGGATTTTAAATCTGTACTAACAGAGGAGTTAATTTTTCGAGGAGCTTTATTATATATACTTATCCAAAAAATTGGTTCACGAAAAAGTATATTGATTTCTGCAATTGCATTTGGAATATACCATTGGTTCTCTTATGGAGTCTTAGGAAACGTTCTGGCTATGATTTTAGTTTTTATTGGAACTGGGTTGATGGGGTATGCCTGGGCATGGGCATTTTCGAAAACCAACTCTATACTGTTACCTTTCGGCCTTCATTTGGGATGGAATTTTATTTATAATACCGTATTTTCAAAAGGACCTTTGGGTGATTTAGTATTAATTTCTCAAGGTGGAAGTGAATTAACGGATTGGATTTCATTGTTAAATTTTCTAAATGGTTTGGTAATCGTTCCTATTTTTGTGCTTATTTATGTTAGATTTTTTGTTAAAGAAGAAATCGAATGAAAACCAATGACCGAATAAAAGACATCTACTAAAGTATAATGCCATAGTGACTTAGCAAAAATCCAAGGGTTTTTCTATATTTGTTTCACTACAAAGATTTTATGGTAAGAAATTATAATGTCAACTAGAAAATTTTAATAGTCTGGTAACATTTTTGCCTGCTACTGTACATTAAATATTGTGGTATATTTAAATAAAATTCCTAAAAATCAAGAAGACATATTGAAAGGGCAAACTAAAAATATGAAAGACTCTTTAATTCATTTTATATCGCAGTTCGGCAAGTTTACTCAGGAGGAAATCAATGCTATTGTAGAGAACACTCAATTAGAGAGTTTCAAAAAAGGAACAATAATTTTGAGAGAAGGACAAATCTGTACAAAATGCTTTTTTGTAATAAAAGGATGTCTTCGACAATATCAAATAATCAACGGAGAAGAAAAGACAACTGCATTTTTTTGTGAAGGAGAAGCGGCAGTTTTATATTCAAGTTACTTGGAAAAAAGACCTTCAAAATATTATTTATCAGCCATAGAAAATTCCTTGTTAACTACAGGAACTAGAACGGCAGAAAAGCAATTACATACAAAATATCCAAAACTAGAAAATTTGATACAGACATTAATGCCTAACGATTATTTTAAGTCTCAGGAATATATTGAATTGCTTAGTCACTATAGTCCTGAAGACAGATACCAAACAATTTTAAAAAACCGTCCAGAACTTTTTAATAGAATTCCTTTACATTTAATTGCGAGCTATATAGGAGTAACTCCAGAATCACTTAGCAGAATTAGAAAAAGGATTTTGACTAAAGAAAAATCTGAATAAGTTCAATTGCTATTATACCGGTTGGATCTCCTATTTGTAAAATCGTAGCAAAACGAACAGACTTATGAACCCAATAAAAAGCTCGACAAACAGTGCTATTTGAAGTGACTCGCTTGGAAATCCGTCAAACAAGATACTTACTAAACGAGAGAATCCATACGATAGATATAGTAAGCAAGATAACCGAATGGAGTGCACTTTGAGTTTAGAAAAAAATGCTCCCGAAATAATTACTATTCCTCCAATTAGTAGTAATCCACTAGGAGCTCTTATTTCACTTAATAGATTAATATCATCTCCAAGACTGATGCCTGCCGAAGCCTCAAAAGCGACTGGAGAAAATAGTAGACAATACCCAATTACAATCCCTGTAGCTCCAGAGATGATCAATAGTACCTTTGTAAATATGCGCTTCATCATGTTGTTGATTTTATATACATACAAATATCATTACGAACAACAAAAAATACCTTGACTTAAGATAAGAAAGCAAAAAAAACATTACAACAGTGTATGACTTTCATTTCGAGCTTGTAATATGTCTTGAAAAGTTGCAAACCTGATTTCTTTAATTTTTAAGACGAGGTATAGAACGTTTCTTATACGTTTATCATTTGGGATGTGTAGAACTATCAGAATACAAAGTTAATCACCTTATTAGGTACTACTTAAAACGAAATCTCTACATATAATCATTTCACTAAAAATCGTGTGATTTGTTTTTATGACTATATTTACCTTTGAATATTCTATTAGAATTAATCAGTTTATTTAAATAAAATCAATGAAGAAATCCACGATTATCAAATATAATGCAGCGTTTTTACTTTGTGTACTTAGTTCTTGTAATTTTTTAGATGATAAAAAAGAGAAAAAAGTAGAAGAGAAGTATAAAATGGAAGAAGATAGTGGACCTTATTTTGAAGGAGAAATTAAGTTGTCAGAATCCAGAGGTTTTTATGGATCTTTAACCAAAGTACATACAACTTATTTTATTTCAGAAAATAAGATAAAAAGAGAGCAACGATGGGGAGGTGTATATACTGTGTTAGATAATTATGCGGGTATTATTATAGATCTGAAAAAGGATAGTATTGTTATGTATTATTCAGATAAATTTAGTGATAAAAAAAATAAACACACACTAAATATTGATGCTTATAAATCTCACATAAAAACCAAGACGATGCCCCAAGGGGTGCCATCTCCTATAGATCGTACCTTTGAATCATTACCAAATTATAAATTAATCAATCAGGTAAAAGATTCTACCGTTATTAAAGAATTTATCTCGGATTTTACTCGGTATCACGATGATACAGATTTTTTGAAACAAGATGTATTCGATTCTAAAGAGATAAAAGTAAAAAGAGAACTATTAGAAATGATTTTTATTAATCTTCCAGAAGAAATTAATTTTCCTTTAAAATCAGAGGTAAAGACTACCTTCTCAGAAATCAGCAACGATTCTATTATTAAAGGGCAACAAACTAAAGCTATTGATCAATTAGCCAGAAACATATTACGTAAAAATGATTCTACTATAAAAAAGGAGACAGATTTAGAGAAATTATCTAAAAATAAGTGGCTTAATATGGGGTTGAAAATTTTGAAAAAGGGGGTAGATCTTAATATCCATATCACTTTAGATGTTTCAAATTTTTCTACTAGAAAGCTTAGCGATATTGACATATCCATACCATCAGGAGATTTTTCTGAGATTTCTGATTTTGATGAGTTTTTAAGCACTCTTCCCCAAGGTGGAGATATAGATTTTGATGACTAAAAGAAAATAGTTTAATTTTTAATTAATTCTACCAATTAAAAACCAATAAATGATTATGATAGATTTTTGTGTGGTAAAAAAGATCAATAAGCTAATACAAGCTATACTAAATAGTAGAAATCAGTAACAAATCGTTAGTAGAAAATATGTAAAGATAATTCAGCTGAAAATTATATTGCTAAATAATTCCTTGGGCAAGAATTATTTCTGACACCTGAAGGATTATCATACGATCCATAAAACCTATTATTCTTTTTGCGAGTGATAGGTCTTATTTTTTTATTGTATAACAATCCATTACTCCCATTATTAAGATTCTACCACACCTAGGGTGTATAATTGTTCCAGCGTTGGAGATGCACTACCTCCTTCTGGTTCTAATGTTATCCCAAATGCTTCGGATTCATTTGTATTTGTGAGAGAGAAGATTTTAGTTTCTTCCTCAGTAAATTTATCAAGTATACCTAAACTAGTTGGAGTAAGCGGATCTAATTTTAAAGACCACACCTGATATACTTTTCCAGGTGGAGGAGTAGGTAGTCCTGCTACATCAATATAAGCAGTTTGCTTTTCTTTATCCCAATACACAGCTGCATATGCCGTTGGGTCTACTTCCTGTGCCTGTAATGGAATTTGGAGTATGTCTTTATCACGAAGGACACTTAACAATGTTTTAGCTTTAGATAAATCTTCTTCGGCTACATTCATTTTTCCTTCTAACAAACTTTGTTCTATTTGTGATTCTACAACTTGTTGGCGCAATTCTTTATTCTTATTGAATTGTATAAACAGTCCAAGTAATAAGGCTACCGATGCAGCCCATCCGATATATGCAGGCCAATTTGTACGTTTTCTATTTATTGGAATTACATCTACATCATCATCGGTAAAGCTTAATTTTTCTTTAATACGATTAAAAACAGACTCAGGGTTGTAAGGAGCTGTGGCTGCAGACAATTGCATTAGAGACTTTTCTATCTCTGATACTTCTGCTTCTATTTCTGGATGTTCTTTAAGTACCTTATATACTTCAACATTTTCTTTCTCTGATAATGCGCCGTATACATAAAGTTCTAATATTCCTGTTGCTATGTATTGCTTTATATCCATAATTATACTGCTAAAACTTCTCTTAATTTATTAATACAAATTCTATTCCGAGTTTTAATTGTTCCTAACGGAATGTCTAATTCTTCTGAAGCCTCTTTTTGCGTGAACCCTTTAAAAAACAATAAATCAATTACCTTTTTACAAATCGGTTCTAGTACATTTATATATTTTTTTATACCGATGGCATCAATCTTACTGGAAAAATTACTTTTCTCTTCTAGTATATCTACGAAATAATCAGCAGTTTGGTTTTGTTTTGAGTTTTTATATGCTACAGACCTTGTTTTATCTATGGCGGCATTACGTGCAATATTTAACATCCAGGTAAAAAAACGCCCTTTTTTTTCTGAATAGGAATCCGCTTTGTTCCAAATTTTTATAAATACATCTTGCTGCACTTCTTCTGATAAAGTTTCATCTCTCAAAATATTATAAATTACACCATAAATATTTTCGGCATACATCTCATAGATGCGTTGAAAAGCTTTTTCGTTTTTTTGTTGTAATTGAGCAATTAATTCTTTGGGTTGCATATAAAACGGGTTATAGTGTACTACTAAAGTACTGCTTTCTTTTTAAAAAAATAGAAAGAGTATATCATTAACATGAGTATACTCTTTCTAATATAGTTGGACTATGTTTTTATTGAATAATTCCTCCGCAACTAACTCTACTACCAGCGGCACCAGAAGGTTGCGAGGTGTAATCATCAGTACCTTGATGAACGATAATGGCTTTACCCACAATATCCTTTTTATCATCGCCACATCCGATACACCATTCATTAGTGGCAAAAGTAATTGAGCCTTTTCCATCAGCGTTAGTGTTAAAATTACCAATATCTCCTTTGTGATATCCTTCTGTAGCTCCCCATTTTCCATGCGGTTCCATAGTAGGATTCCAATGCCCACCAGTTGATTTACCATCAGGAGAGGAACAATCAGCTTTTTCATGGATGTGGATAGCGTGTTCACCTTCTGATAAACCATTTAAATAAGCTACCATAGTAACCATTCCACCATTTTCGGTAAAGGTTACATTACCAGACACTTCGCTTTCACTTTTTGGTGTCAAAGAAATAGCTAATGTTTTTGTTTTATCAACTTGTTGTTTTTCTTCGGTAATTTCTTCGGTAATTTTTTCATTTACCTTGTCTTCATATTCTTTTCCTGCTTTCTTATCACCTTTGCATCCGATAACGGCAACAGATAGAAAAGTAATTGCCAATAGGTTTAGAGTTTTCATAATATAATGATTTGTTACGTTTGTTTAAACTAATATAGGGCAGTTTTAGCTTAAAGCAAAAGGATTTAAGAGGTTTTTAGAAGTTGTTATATATTAATTGTGCTTAATTCTGTAATACTCACCCCAGAATCTGTGTTTGGTATTAGTCTGTATTGATACAATCCTGTTTCGCCTACGGCAATTAATAGATCGTCAGAAATAATTACATCAAAAGCACTTTGATTTACTGAAGTCACTAAGCTGGATTCTGAAGGATTCGATATATCAAACACTTTAATCTCATCATCACAAACTATTAAAAAATCACCATATAAACCAAGACCTCTAGGAAAAGTAAGATTTCTGGAATTAATTAAGATAGGTTCTGTAATTGTAGTGACATCGTATATTTCTAATACATTAATATTGTTTCCGCAAAATGTATCAGAGTGTAATGTCACAAAAGCATGAGTGCCGTTTGCGACAACGGGGTCACAAGCTGTAAAATGCTCAACCTGAGAAAGTTTTTCTGGAAATTCAGGATTTGTTAGTCCGTATATAAACATTCCGTTTCTGGATCCTATGTATAAATAGTCCTTATAACTAAACAAAGTTTCAATATTAAAGCCAATAGGTATCGTATTTACTTGTACAGGATCCTGAATATCTGTAATGTTGAATATCGTAAGGTCTGTATTGTCCACGGTGTACAGGTAATCTCCTGTTAGAGTAAAAGTTGCCAGAGATCCTCCTTGACCATCTGTATTAGGAGTAACGAATTCATTGTTTGTATCAGAGTCACAACTAAATAGTATGAAAGAAGTGAGAATCGTATATATTATTTTTTTCATAACTTTTCGTTTAGTTTATAAGTGTCCAGCCAATGACCACATTGTTGTCTGGTATATCAAAAGGTAAAAAACCATCAGGTGAGCGTAATTCAGGAAATACCTTAATCACTCTTTTTGTAAGCGTAATTTCGTTCGTACTATTATTAAAGGCTATGGCGATTAAATCGGTAGCTTGGTTAATATAGATCATATGGTTCCGAATTGCAAGATCCGTAGATCCAGGAGCTTTTAAAAATTTTATTGGAGTCGGTAATGTCGGATCAGAATTGTCGTAGATGTGAAATCCTTTATGGACTTCATTAATGAAAAGTAAATTGTCTTTGACATATATTTTCCCAGATGTTTCAATAGCTATGGGATTAGAAAGAGAAACAGAGTTTTCAAAATCGTTACGATCCAATAAAACAGGCTCGTATTGAGAAAACCTGGGCTCTATTGGGAAATCATCATCATTGTTTTCGCAATCTGCCAGTAAAGGACAGCAGTTCTGTAAGCAAATTATGAGCATACCTAGTAGAACTAATTTTATTTTTTTCATCTTGTGACATTTTGATTAAAAGATGAAAAGAATTTAATAAGGTTGCGTTGAACATCAAAATCTTCTAGTAGTTTTGCATTCTGAAAATAACTTTTACTCGTCCTTAATTCCCTGAATTTTCGTAATATCACTTTCGATAGGAGAAATAACGATGTCAGAAGAGTTTTCTATAGTATATCTAATATAGAAACTAAAGATAATTACTGCAGCAAAAATAGATTTCATCCCTTTTAAGTGTAATAACATTTTATCATACTTCTCTTTGCCTTCTTTAGTAAGCATTTTTTCCTTCTTTTTATTGAGTTTTTCGGATCCCAATAAACAATCAGATAGATTACCGTAGTAAAACCGATAATTGATAAAGGGGCGGAAATTCCGTTAGTGAAAATGATAACCGGACTTAACAAAACATTCAAAAATATTAGAGTAACTGATAATGTTAATACCGATGAATCCGTAAAAAATAGAATTGCTTACTTCTTCCAGAAGCAATTTTTACTTTGTTATAAAAATTAATTTTATTTTTTTTTGATCAATTGTTTTTTGTCTTTAATACCCATTTTTAGATTTTCGGTGATGATTAAAGCCTTATCTAATCTTGTCTGAGAGTTTTTGAAACCAAGTACATAATAAATTAGACTTCTTTTCATTCCATCTGTAAAAGACTCAAAGATTTCTGAAGCCTCAGGATCGCTTTCTAGCACAGCTTCGAGTTCTTCGGGTATTTCTACTCCATACTTAGAGGTATCCTCTACTAATTGAACTCTAAAATAATCATTTGGAAAAACACCTAATTGTTGCTGCTTTTTTTTACTAAACATGAAAGAGAATTGATCTTTTCTTTTTAGCAAAGCTGCGTGAAATCGAATAGATACATCCTGAAATTGAATTTTAATAACCACTCTTTTATGATTTTGAGTTATAAATGGCTCGGCAATCATTATTGGAACTAATATACTATGTGTTTTATATAAGGAAGTTTCAAAAACCGGACTTTTCAAGTGTCTCTTTTGATCTTTAGGTAAGGTAATTTAATGCGCTATTTACTACAAGCAAATCAATATTAAAAACTTTTCAATATTGGGATGTCAATTCAAAAGTATAGAATTATTTTAAGTAAGGATATCAAAAGGTTAGAATAAGTTGTTTAACGATTTTTTTTATTTGTTAATCAAAATAGGGTAAATGAGCATTAGAAGTTTGGTTTTTTTAAAAAAAGTTAAAAAAAATACTACAGGTATACCGTAATAAGGAAAAGGGATAGTTATTATTCTGATTGTCAGTGATTGTAGGGAATTGATAAAACAATTTATTCTAAACTCTAGTATCTATGTAGGCTAACTAACGATTGGTAGTCACGATACTATTAATTATTTTTTATCATGAATAAAACTTATTGAAAGAGTGAAATTGTTAAACTTTATTCAGTGATAGTGTGTTTGTGTAATAGATGCTTTGGATTTTGTTAATTTTAGTTAACACAAACTTAATATTTATATATATGAAAAAAATGTACTCGTTTGTCTTATTTACCTTTTTGATAGGACAAGCAATGTTTGCACAAAACATTATGGATGGTATTGTAAAGAATCATCTCAACAACACGACAGAAAAATCAGCTTTGACTACAGAAGATGTATCAGAGTGGAAAGTAACAAACGTAGTTCCTTCATTGAACCCTGCAATACAGCACATTTACGTGCAGCAGTACTATCAGGGAATTCCTATACAGTACGCAACGTATAAGTTGACTGTAAAGAATAACGAGAAAGTAACTTGGGAAATTGATCAATTCGTAAAGGATATCAAGTCTAAAGTAACTTCTGCAAAAGCATCACTTTCTCCTGAAAATGCGATTATGAATGTAGCAAGAGCTCATAAGTTACAATCGCCACAATTAGTAAGGTCTAAGAGCGCATCTGATGGATCTTTGGTTTTTGAAAATTCTGGTATTACTTTAGAGCCTATTGAGGCAAAACAAGTTTATCTTAAGCAGGACGATAAGTTAATACTGACCTGGAGAGTAAGCTTATATCAGAAAGATGGTCAGCATTGGTGGAATGCAAATGTGGATGCCACATCTGGTAAAATTTTATATACTGAGGACTGGGTGATCTCTTGTAATTTTGGAACGCCTGATCACGAATCTCACAATCATGGAGAATCTGTTTTAGTAGATAAGGCAGTACCAACGGTACCTACAGAAGCAGAGGCAACAGCAGCGCTTGCTCCGGATTCATATAATGTATACGCAATGCCTGTAGAAAGTCCAAGTCACGGAAATCGTTCGATAGTAACAGATCCTGCAGATGCTACAGCGTCTCCTTTTGGATGGCACGATACTAATGGTAGTGCAGGAGCAGAATTTACCATTACCAGAGGTAATAATGTGTGGGCTCAGGAAGATAGAAACGGAAATAATGGTACAGGTTTTTCTCCGAGTGGAGGCGCGAGTCTGGATTTTAATTTTCCGATAGATCTTAGTCAAGGACCAACTACTTATGACGATGCAGCGATCACAAATCTCTTTTACTGGAACAATATTATGCACGACGTATTTTATCAATATGGTTTTGATGAAGCTAGTGGTAACTTTCAGGAAAATAATTATGGAAGAGGTGGAGCAGGTAGCGACTCTGTAAATGCGGATGCACAAGATGGTAGTGGAAGTAATAATGCAAACTTCGCAACACCAGGTGATGGTGGTAATCCTAGAATGCAAATGTTCTTATGGACAAGTCCAAATCCTGATAGAGACGGAGATTTAGATAACGGAATAATTGCTCACGAATATGGACACGGTATTTCTATTAGATTAGTAGGAGGACCGTCTTCTAATAACTTAGGAGGTTCTGAACAAATGGGAGAAGGATGGTCTGATTGGTTTGGGTTAATGTTAACAATGAGAGCGGGAGATACAGGTACAGATTCAAGAGGAATAGGTACATATGCCCTAAACCAACCGACTAGTGGGAATGGTATTCGTCCGACTCCTTACTCTATTGACAGATCGGTAAACAACACTGATTATGCAGATATAGGAGGATTGGCAAGACCACACGGAGTTGGATATGCATTTGCTACTATATTATGGGATATGACTTGGGGATTGATCGATGCAGAAGGATTTGATCCAGATTTTTATAACGGAACTGGTGGTAACAATATCGCTATGGCTTTAGTAATAGAGGGATTAAAAAATACCGCAAACAACCCAGGATTCGTTTCTGGTAGAGATGGTATTCTTCAAGCGGATCAGGATTTATATGGAGGACAATACGAATGTATTATTTGGAAGGCCTTTGCTGAACGTGGTGTTGGTCAGGATGCCAATGAAAATAATAATGGCGGTACTAACGGACAAACAGATCAAACAGTATCATTTGTTAATCCTTGTGATGGTGGTGGACCTGGACCAGGTGGAGATGAGTGTTCTGGTGATATAGATACATTCCCTTATAACGAAAGCTTTGAAGGAAATATTGGTGACTGGTCACAAGACTCTGGAGATGATTTAGATTGGACCGTGGATTCTAATGGAACTCCATCAAATGGAACGGGACCAAGCGGTGCAGTTGATGGTACTTCATATATCTATGTTGAGGCCTCAGGAAACGGTGCGGGATTCCCTAATAAAAGAGCAATCCTTAATTCACCTTGTTTGGATTTCAGTGAATTAACTTCTCCGACATTGAGCTTCCAATATCATATGGTCGGTAATGCAGTAGGAACTTTTGATGTAGAAGCCAGAACCGATAATACCGGAGATTGGACAAGTGTGTTTAGCAGGTCTGGAGCCCAAGGAACTGACTGGAATACTGCAGAAGTTGATTTATCTGCATATGCAGGAAATGGGAGCGTACAACTACGATTGAATACGGTTACAGGATCAAGCTGGCAAGGAGATGTTACCATCGATGATTTAAGTATTGGAGAAGATACAGGAGGACCAGACCCAGACACCTGTGATGCAATCAATTTTAATGATTTCTCAATTAATCCATTCGCTAATCAGGATGCTTCAGGTAATTTCTCAATAGTAAATGGTGGAGCAGGATTATCGATGTCTAATAACACTTGGAAATATATTCCACTGGGCTATACAGTGACTTCTAATACGGTGATAGAATTTGATTTTAGCAGCACTTCTCAAGGAGAAATTCATGGAGTTGCTTTTGAAAATGATAATACATTGACTTCTACAAGGGTTTTCAAAGTTCACGGTGTCCAGAATTATGGGATCACTAATTTTGATAACTATTCAGGAGGAACTACTACGTATGTGATTCCTGTTGGAAACTTCTATACAGGAAATATGGATCGGTTGGTATTTATTAATGATAATGATGCCGGATCAGGAAATAATTCGATCTTCTCTAATGTTAAGATTTATGAAGGATCTTGTGGATCTTCAGTTGTAGTAGCAGATTTCGGACCTACAACTCCTATATTAGGAAATGAAGACGAAGAAAGCATTTCTAAATTCACTATTGCACCTAATCCGCTGAAAAGAGGAGGAATATTGCAAGTTTCAATGAAAGAAGCAAAGAATGATAATAATCCGTACACTATTATTAATGTAGTAGGACAGATTGTTGGACAAGGTACTATCAATGGTAGTAAAACAATCAATGTAGGTAATCTTGAAACAGGCATGTATTTGCTAAAAGTTCAAGGCGAAACACAAAGATTTGTAATTAAATAGATTTATTATTTATAAATTTTATTAAGAAGGCTGCCTTATAAAGGCAGTCTTCTTTGTTTTATGACCTTTGTGGTTTTTAATAAAATAAATCACAAGTAAAGGAGTCAATCCGTGTGGAAGCCTATATAATACTTCATACAAATGTTGATGTATGGATTGTAAAGGAAAGTCCCAATAGAAATTAGCTGCAATTCTTGCTAGAGCAGTTAATAATCCCCATATAACAGCATACCACAGAGCATACATCTGAACACCGGGTAGAAAAATTAAAAGCGCAAGGATAAAATCCAAGATACCGGCTACACGTAAGAACATAATAGCGTTAGTCTCAGAAAATCCAAGAATGTGAATGGTCATATCCACAAATTTTCCTGGAACCGGATAAAACCCGAGAGCATATAATCCGTGTGAGAAAAAGGTAAAAGCTATTAATAGCTTAAGTATAAACACCAATCGTGCTGGGATAAGGTTGTTAGAATAACTAAATAACAAAACAAAGGGTAATCCAAATTGGATACTGTGCTCAAAAAATTGAGCAGTGTGATAAAATTTCTCTTTTGTCATTAGTAAGGTCAGTAATACCAAACTTATACCACCTAATAGTATAGGAATCCGAAGCCACTTAAAGTTCTTTTGATGTATAGCCAAGGATGAGACCGAAGCTATAAGGTATATGAATCCATTGATTTTGATTCCACGTTGAATAATTTGATCAGTCCTTTTGCTCGTTGCATATTCTTGCCAAGGAGTGTTAAATAATCCTTCTACGAAATTCGTTAAAAGGGATTCATCCCAAAAGAACGTTCGATATGGAGCATCCCAAAAGATATGCTGCCATGCTCTACCAAGGAAAATTAAAAATACACAGAACTTGAGGAGTAGTTGTAATTGATCACTTTTCATCATACAAATAAACAGAATGACGTGTTAATTGATTGTAAAGCAAAGGTTATGCTTTTTCTAATGTTAAGGCATCGAAATTAAGTAATAATTAAGATTCTATAATACTAGTTTTTTTGATTATGATATGTTCTAAATTTGACAAAGCTAACCTAATCATCAACGCTAATGAAACAAATTATTACACTACTTTTAATCGCTTTGGGATCCCAACTTTATGGCTCCAACGATAAATATAGACTTACCTTGCGCGATAATCCCGCAACTTCTGTAGTCATCGGATGGAATCAAATATCTGGATCTAATCCTACAGTATATTACGGAACTACTGATTATGGTACGGACCACAGTAATTACCCTAATTCTAAATCACCTGATAGAACTGTTTCTTATAAAGGAATGAATAATACGTTTGCCAGACTTACCGGATTGCAACCAGATACCGCTTATTATTTTGTGGTTAAAGACAGTCAGGGCACTAGTGATCGGTTTTGGTTTAAAACTGCACCTGCTGATAAAAGTAGACTTTCATTTATAGCAGGAGGGGATTCTAGAAATAATAGAACACCTAGACAAAATGCAAATCGTTTGGTAGCTAAATTAAAGCCACATGCCGTTTTATTTGGTGGAGATATGACAGATAATGATACCAATAGTCAATGGCAAACTTGGTTTAATGATTGGCAATTAACAACAGCTCCAGATGGCAGAATGTTTCCTGTTGTGGCAACAAGAGGAAATCACGAGGATAATAATAACAGCGTGTATAACTTATTTGATACGCCATCATCCAGTGTATATTATGCCCTGACTTTTGGTGATGACCTAATTAGAACCTATACCTTAAATACCGAAATCTCTATCTCCGGAAATCAAACTACATGGTTGCAAAATGATTTGAATGCAAATACTGGTGTGATTTGGAAAATAGCGCAATACCACAAACCAATGCGCCCACACGTATCTTATAAATCAGAAGGTAATAGTCAGTACAATAATTGGGCTCAGCTATTTTATGACAAGGGTGTCAAATTAGTAATAGAGTGCGATGCCCACACCGTAAAAACTACATGGCCAGTTCGACCTGGTACAGGATCAGGAAGTGATGAAGGCTTTATACGAGATGATCAAAATGGAACTGTTTATGCAGGAGAAGGGTGTTGGGGCGCGCCATTGCGATCTAATAATGATAACAAAACCTGGACCAGAAATTCAGCTAGGTTTAATCAATTTAAGTGGATCTTCGTGGATGAAGATAAAATCGAAACCAGAACCATCAAAGTAGATAATGCACCACAAGTGGGTTCAGTATCCAATAATAATGTCTTTCAGATTCCATCCAATCTGGATATATGGAATCCCTCTAATGGAAGCGTAGTTACGATTAATAAAGGAACTACTGTAGATCCGGATCCCGATAACGGAAGTATCGAAGTTTCAATATCTACTGGTAGTGATGATGTAGAAGAGCGACAAAATGGGGATTTATATACCAATAGTAGTGACCTGGAATTAGTTTATGACAGTTATAGCAGCGCTGGATTTCAAACAATAGGTCTTAGGTTTAGATCTTTGGCATTGCCAAAAGATGCGATTATCACAAATGCATACCTTCAATTTACCGCAGATGAAAGTAACAGTGCAAATACTGAGATCGAAATAGCATTACATGACAATAGCAACTCTCCGGCCTTTAGCAATGCTAATAAAGTTTCTAACAGAAGCACTTTTTCTAGTAAAGTAACATGGAATCCATCGTCTTGGTCTAGTGGTCAAAATGGAAATGCACAACGTTCGCCTAATTTAAAAAATATGATGCAAAGCCTTGTAAATAAAAATGGGTGGACATCGGGTAATAATGCCAGTTTTATTATTCGCGGAAAAGGAGTAAGTCTTACCAGTACATCTGCAAAAAGAGTGGCTGATTCATATGAGGGTGGCGCTAATAATGCCGCAAGATTGATTGTTACTTATACTACTGGTGGTGGAACCTTAACAGATATTTGTGAAGGTGTTGCTTCCTGGCAAAATAATGTTAGTTATACGGCTGGCGATAAAGTTACTTATGCGGGGTATTTATATGAACGTACATCGTCTGGCTGGATAAATTTGGGAGCTTGCGGAACCATAAGAGTACATACGGATCTATCTAAAATACAATCACCTCCAATAGAAGAATTACCTAAAAAAATACTTTTCGATATATATCCCAATCCATTTACGGATGAACTAACAATTGTAACCTCGATAAAATCAGATAAATTGCATAAAGTTGTACTTTATAATCTACAAGGTAAAATTCTGTATCATCAAGTTTTACCATCCATTTCCTCTGGAAAAACCAGGATAATCTTGGATGGTTTACAACAATCGGGTATTATTTTATTATCAATTGAGGATAACAATGGAAACACAATAGAAACAAAACGCTTGGTAAAGCAGTAGAAGCACTATTAGTGAAAGCATTTTGGGGGTAAAATGCTTCAATAGCCGTTAATCTATTTTAGATTAGCGGTTTTTTTCTTCTAAAAATAGAAATAACAGTTTGGTAATCATTACATAATAAATTTGAAGAGATTTATTTAGATATTTATATTTTAACTCTTAAACCTAATGCTATGATGAAATTTATGAAAAAATTCATACTCTTATTTATAATCTTTTTGTCTTTCTCTTGTGAGAAAGATATGGATATTGAACAAGGTAACAGCGTTACTATTGAAGAAAAAAGCCAAGTACGATTTGATGTTGTGATTAAGTTAATAGATGAATGGTCTGGTCAGGAGATTCCAGCAAATACATTACCAGGCTATGGGGCTACAAATTTAGAAACAGGAGAAGTTTATTTCGATTCTCGATATGAAGTAGGGCTTTTTGAAAGCCTTCCAACGGGAACATACAGGTTTGATACACGCGACGGTTATTTTGATGGAGCATCTTCTGCAATTATCGAGGTGAATTCTGAAAATGAAACACCAGAAGGCTGGATCGAAGTAATACTAAAATATTGGTCTGAGTAAGATAATAAAATTTTATACTTTTCATAATGATAAAAGGGAAGCGTAAGTCCTGTATTGCTTCCCTTTTTGATACATATGTAACTCAAGAAATCAATTTGGTGAGTACCTGTGTTTCTGAATGAAGTGTTTTATGTACTGGACATTTATCTGCAATTTGTAGAATTCTCTGGATTTGTTTTTCATCCAGATTACCTTCCAGTTTAATTGCTCTTTCGAATGTGTCTATTTTCGCTGCTGGATCCTCACAGTTTTCGCAGTCTTCCATATGCTTTTTATCATAGCTGGTATGCACTTCTACATTTTGAAGATCCCAATTTTTTCTGGCCATATACATTTTTATAGTCATAGCGGTACAGGCTGATAACCCGGCAGAAACAAGTTCATATGGAGAAGGTCCAAAATCGTTACCACCTACGCTTTCTGGTTCATCAGAAACCATATAATGGTTTCCAACTTTCATTTGTGTTGTATACCCTTCTTCATCTCCAAGGCTGGCAACCACGTGATGTTGACTTTTTAACGTCGGTTCTTCAGGAATATCTACATACCTAGATGACCAACCAGCAATCACCTTTCCTGCATATATAGAATCTTCTTTTCGCATTAATAAATGGTCTGCACCATCCAGTGTCACGAAACTTTTTGGATGTCTAGCAGCATGATATATTTCTTCCGCATTTTTGATACCGACTGTAGTATCTTGTGGTGAGTGCAACACTAACAATGCTTTATCTAGATTTTTAGCTACGGTAAATAATGATTTGGTTTCTAGGTCTTCTAAAAATTGTTTTTTAATGGTAAAATCCCTTCCGCTGAGGTTTACCACAGCTTTACCATTTGCTTGTATTTCTTCCAATCTACTTCTTAACAAATGTTGTACATGAGTAGGGTCGGATGGAGCTCCTATAGTAGCTACTGCTTTTATGGAATTAATTTTGGCAGCAGCAAAAATAGCGGCGGCACCACCAAGAGAGTGGCCAATAAGTAGGGAAGGGGCTTGATGTTCTGTTTCCAAAAAATCAGCCGCTGCAATGAGATCTTCTACATTTCCTGAAAAATTAGTATCGGCAAAATCACCCTCACTTTCTCCTAACCCTGTAAAATCAAAACGTAACACACCAAATCCCTGAGAAGTAAGGGCACGACTTATATTACGTACGGCTCCCAGGTTTTTATTACACGTAAAACAATGCGCAAATAGTGCAAAATTATGCGGGTATTGATCTGCTGGTAACTCTAAACGACCCGAAAGTGTTTGACCTTCTGCATTGGTAAAAGAAATTTTGGAAAGACTCATGATACGAATATTGTTTTTACTAAATGTCGTTTTTTTTGAGCTTTTCTAACTTTTTTATTGGGTTAAAAATGTGTTAAAGAAAAGGATTAATTTTCTAAAGAAGACTACGAGCTGTATTTGTTTTCCAGCTGATCATACTATCCTGTTCATTACAGCTATTTAATTCTTCGGATTATTCTTTGCACCTGCAATAAACATCCAGAGACAAATTCCAATTTCTCCAATAGCAGCAGGAATGCCGATATAGGATCCAATGCCAAGATCATAATAGCCATCAATCATAAATCCACCAATAAACTCTATGATGTTGCCAAGAGCACCCAACATTAAAAAGATACCGAAAAACTTTGGTAAAATTCCGGATGTATAAACCAGATACCCAAAAGGAAATAACCACAACCCCCAGAATACTTGTGCAATTATAATCCCATTATTATATGCATTCAGCGATAACATAACGTGCGCTTGTAATTCTTCGGGACTAAAAACGTTAAGGTATGCTGCTCCGTTTGTTAAAGTAAGTACATCAAATTTATGGCCAATATTATATAACGAAACAGGGATGCTAATTAAAGCAAAAGCTACCATTAAAATGGCGTGTGACTTATGCACATGAGCTAAGAGTTTATAAAGAATTAGGGGTAATACTAAAAACGTGCTATAACATATCAATCCACCTATGATACTCCATCGGAATAATGTAGTGCCATTTGTAATGTTTCGTACAGTGGTCGCGGGATCATCATAAACGATTAATTCAGAAGGGACATATAGTAAGCTAAACATACCACTAATAATGAGAATCAAGTAAATAAGTCCCGCTAATCTGGCAGTTTTTTTATTAGAATTCATATGTTATGTTTTCTAATCGACGAATGATTTTAGGGTTTGTTACATTGATAAAGAAAACTTGATAGCAAGAAGAATTCTGCAAAACTAATTCTTTTAGAGTTTCAATAATGATATTAATTCTAAGGTTAGATTTTGTAGAAGCAATACAAACGCTAACAAAATGTTCTATGCAAAAGAAGATCAGCATCAACCTCTTGTAGTTCCTTTCTTTTTCAGCTTCGTAAATCTTACTAATATAAAGATTAGGAGATCTACTAATTCCATTAAACAAATTGTATTCCAGTTATTTCTGGCACGACCTAATATAGTTTTTCCCTTACTATATAGTTTACTGATTAATTATGCACCAAATCAAATTATACCGTCGCAAAGCGTTGCTTAAACTTTTCTCTTAAATACACAAAACTATCCTCTATATTTTCAAACAGATCATCTTCAGGAACAAGATCTGGGATGAGGTCTACAGCCTTCAACATATCCTTTGGTTGTTCTTTAAGACCTACGAGTATAACCTCAATGCCCTGTTCACGTAAGTCAAAAATTGTATCTTCCAAGGTGTAGATGCCTGATTGATCGATATAGGGTACCCGATCCATTCTTAAAATAACTGCTTTTACGTCTTTTTGTAATGCCTTAATTTGATCTTTAAAGTACGAAGTAAAACCAAAGAATAAAGGCCCATACAAATGCTTAATGATCACTTTATCCTTATAGGTGTCGTAGAATTCAATCTCATCCTGCCAAGGTTTTGAACCATCAAAATCAGCAATATTTCCAACCTCCATTCCTTGTTCGCTTAGATCTCCAGCCTTTTTCATAAACAGTAAACAAGCTAATGCAACACCAATACCAACAGCTTGTATAAGACTCCCAAATGTCGTAATAAACAATACCAAAATAAGTACTATAGCATCAGCTCTTGGTACTTTTAATAAATGTTTTAAACCTTTAAAATCTACAATTTTAAACCCTATCGGTATCAGCAAACCTGCTAATACACAAAGAGGGATATGGGCTGCAAGCTTTCCGAGGCCTAATAATACAGTAAGTAAAAACAACCCATGTAGTACTCCAGATAGTCTGGTCCTTCCGCCTGCATTGATGTTAACGACAGTTCCTTTGGTAGCTCCTGCACCTGGGATACCCCCGATGGCGGCAGCAATCATATTGCCAATTCCCTGACCAATGAGTTCACGATTGCTATTATGACGGGTTTTGGTCATATTATCAGCAACTACAGAGGTTAACAAAGAATCAATACTTCCAAGCACAGCAAATACTACTGCATATTCTATAATCATTGCCAAAGCACCGGAATCGATTGCAAAAACCCCATCCAGCTGAAGCGTAGGTAACCCAGAAGGAATCTCACCGATTAAAGGAACATCCATTTTAGTGAAATAAGCTATTAACGAGGCAGCTATCAAGGCAACCAAAGCACTAGGAATAGCTTTTGTTATTTTAGGAAAGATATAATAAACGGCAATAGTAATTACCCCTAATAATAGTGCATATGGGTTAGCATCAGAAAAAAGCCTTGGTATATCCTGAATAACTGCCGTGGTAGACTTCGCAGAACTTAAACCTGCAAACGGGAAGAGTTGTAAGATAACAATAATTAGACCTACACCACTCATAAACCCTGATACTACCGGATACGGGAAGTATTTTACATAACTGGCAATATTTAAAAAACCAAACAATATCTGAAAGAGTCCGCCCAACAAGAAAGTAAGTACAATAATACTCATAGCATTATCCAGAGATCCGTTCATTTCTATTGCAGCAGCAACCAATGTGGCAGATACCACGGTCATTGGACCAGTAGGGCCACTCGCCTGAGTTTGGGTACCTCCAAATAAAGCGGCAAAAATACCAACAGCTATTGCGCCATATAATCCTGCAGTAGCACCCATTCCTGATTGTACTCCAAAGGCTAATGCAAGTGGTAGGGCAACTACACCTGCAACAAGTCCACCTGTAAAATCCCCTTTTAAATTTTTTATGTCATAGAATTTAGAGAACATAAGCTTACGATATTTTATGAAGGGTTAAATATACTTTATTTACCTAAAAAGTGGGTGCTTTTTTGATGTAGGTTTATCTTTTTAAAGAATGTGCAGTAAACAGTTCAATAAATAATAATAAAACTGTTGGTATTGTTCAACTACTTAATGAGTCATATTGTATAGACTCCACATTTCCATTATTAAAATGAACGGTAATAGAAGCGTTCCTATCCGGCGGATCTACAGAAATCAAAGTGCCGTCGGGTAATTTAATCTGAAAATCAAGGATTTCCTTCGATATTTGTTTTGGTCTCAGTTTTGCAATGATCCACTTTACAGAATTTGTGGTGGTATCATCGACGAGTTTTTTAGCCAATGTTTCTCCGACATACTTGAGCCCTGGAACGACAACATTAGTAAAGGCTGCCGTTCCCACGATTCCTAAAATGATTTCAACGAACTCATGAGGTTCAGTATCTTTGGCTTCTCCCCAACCCTCTACATGTAAGTTTTTCTTATTCTCAAATACATCAATCAAGGCTCGTTTTCTAATGTTGTGGAGTGCCAGTTCTGCCTCTTCGTCAGTAGTATGTGTTACCAAACTATGATCGAACCTTCTAAAAACCCCTATAACCAATTTGTGATCCATATTATCTGTTTTTATGTTATCTAAAATAAGCTACGTTGCCTGTACGATATTACAATGACGGTATGCTAAATGTATTTTCAGCATTAATTTGGGGATTAGGGATCAATTCTGAATCGGTCTCAGGAAGAGATAGGTTTCTTTTGGGGGTATTCAATATTAATAAATCAAATCTAATTTAATGATTCTTTTCTTGACTATCTAAAATTGTTTTCCATAACCATTCGTTGGGGATCATATCAATCGTAAAATTTACCCGTTCTGTAGTGCCAAGGTTTTCAATTTTGTGAGGATCTGTAAGACGTAAATACCAACATTCTCCTGATAACATTTTTACAGCTGTATTATTTAGATAAAAAGTAACATCGTCACTATATGTGATCGGAATTGTTAACCGGACAACAGATCGCTCTATTTCCAAACCCAAGGTGGGGTCCGTATGTTCTTTCACGATGGCACCTGGTGCCAAACGTAATAAACGTACCAAAGTTACCTTGGTATGTTTACGAAAAAAATCAACTACGCTGGTTAGGTAAGGAGATTGTTGCAGTGCTTTTGTATCCAACCAATCCGTCCAAGAACCATCAGCATAATCATCTGCAGGAGGAGGAAAAGGAAGCGAAGTATCAACCTGGTGTGCAGGAGCACGAAGTGGAATCACGTTATAATATTCAAAATGCTCTGGAGTAAAAGATTTAAACTCTTCAATCATTTTTTCTGCATCAAAAGAGAACGGTAATTTTATTCGGTCGTTGGTTTGTGAGGTTGTTACAGACATTTGTTATTATCTTTTGGTTAGTACAAGGAGATACAAGTACTAAGATATATAATAATTTAGGAATAAAACCAGGGGTTTTTACTCCATTTTATTAGTGCACTCCCAGTAATTTCATCAGCCTAACTTTATATGACTGCCCGATAGAAAGTTTATGGTTTTTAATGGTAATTGCTTGAGAATCAAATGCCGAAACATGATCTAGATTAATGATAGTAGATTTATGAATTTGTATAAAACGATTTCCTAATACCAGTAAAGCTTCTTTAATCGATTGTCTGGCTAAGATAGTTTTACCAGTTGTTATATAACTGATATAGTTGCCGTCTTTTTGAAGATATAGTACATCTTGAAGCGTTGTTTTATACTGCTGTTGTCCACTTTTTATATAAATAATAGAATTGTTTTCTTCTTTAGATATGGTGCTTTCAATAGTGTGCTGGATCTTTAACAAGGCTTTTAAAAAACGCTCAAATGAAATTGGTTTCAAAAGATAATCTGCCACCTGATACTCATAGCTTTCTACTGCATATTCTGAATAGGCTGTCGTTAGAATAATGTGAGGTGAATTTTCTAATGTTTTTATAAATGATATCCCTGATAATTGTGGCATATTGATATCCAGAAATATCAAATCCACTGTACTTTCTTTAAGATATATCAAGGCTTCAATTGGATTTCTAAAACTTTCAACGCACGATATAAAAGGTAGCTTTTCGATATACCCTTTTAGCAACTCGATAGCATTTGGTTCATCATCTATAATTACCGAAGAGATCATTTAGTGAGATTGATAGTTAATTGCACATAAAAGGTATGCTCATCTTCGTTAATATCCAAATGATGTTGATTAGGATATAAAAGCTTTAGTCTTTTTTTTACGTTGTCTAAACCGATACCAGAGTATTTTTTATCAAATTCTGTTTTCTGAACTTGATGTTTAGAATTTTTAATTGCAAAATAAAGGCGCTGATTTTTAAACTCCAGTTTGATGTCTATAAACGATTTTTCTTGGATATTAAGCCCATGTTTAAATGCGTTTTCGACAAAAGGAATCAGTAAAGTTGGAGAAATTTTAGGATTTTGATCATTGAAAGCTACCGTAAACATAATCTCAAAAGGATCTTCAGTACTGTATTTTAGCTTTTGTAGTGAAATAAAGTTTTCAATAAACTCAATCTCTTTAGAAAGTAACACACGTTCAGATTGTGTGTCATAGATCATAAATCGTAATAAATCTGATAACTTGGTGATTCCCGACGAAGTTTCCGGATTATGGGATCTTTCAGAAATGGCGAGTAAATTATTTAATGCATTGAACATAAAATGCGGATTGATTTGTGATTGCAGTAATCGCAACTCTGCATTTATTTTTTCTTTTTCCAGCAGTTGTTGTCTTCCCTCCATTCTGAATTGATGCCTTACAATACCATATATAATAGCAATAGTCATAAAGAAAAGATTATAAAACAAGAAGAATCTAAGAATTTCTGGACGAAAAGGAGTTTCCTGAAAATAAATAATGAGCAATTCTACAGCTGTTACACACGCTAACCCCAAAAGAAAAAAGCTTATAAAAGAAGTGTATTTTTTAACAGCATAATATTCGGGAACTAAATAAAAAGTAGTAAAATAAAAAAGAGGGATAATGCCAAGCATCCCTGTCAGATTTGGCAATACAAACAAACTCATTTCGATGGTTTCTTCTATTACCCTTCCATTCACATCCTCTATGATGTTTTCTACCATTCCTGTTTCTGTAGTTAATAACAGCAAGGTTATAGATACTGCCCAAAAAATAACATTTAATAAAACCTCTACCCAACGTTGTAATCTCATATATTCCATATATTAATCATCCAAAAATATAGATAAAAGCTAAATAGTTCTCCAAAATGTGATGTAATGGATTTTTTTGTTATAAATACAGCAGATGCAGTTATAAAAGCTAGTTATACCAACAAATTGTATAAACATAACTTAATTTTTACCTAGATACCATTTAGTTGTAAACCTTTTGAAACCAATGTATTATTGGCTTTCAAAAAACAAATAATTATGATTAAAATTTTAAAACTAGCACTGATTATAAGTATTCTTATATCCTGCAAACAACAACCGGTAACCGCACAAGCAGCCAAAGAAAAAACAGAAACATTGATTAAAGATAAGCTTACTCAGTATCTTAACCGGCTAGAAGATGCAGGCTTCTCTGGTAGTATATTAGTGGCACAAAACGGAAAAATTCTTTTGGAAAATGGCTACGGATATGCTGATCGTGAAAATAGAATCAATTATACTGCAAAAACCGTTTCTACCACCGGATCGATAACGAAACAGTTTACCGGTGCTGCTATTCTAAAATTGGAAATGCAGGGAAAACTATCTGTTGAGGATAAGGTATCTAAGTATTTTGATCATGTTCCTGATGATAAGAGAGAGATGACCTTACACCATTTGTTAACACATTCATCTGGTTTGCCTCCTGCAATTGGAGATGATTACCAAAAAATTTCTACGGATGAGTTTGTACAAGACGCTTTTGGTAGAAAGTTACTGTTTGCGCCAGGCACTCAATATGAATACTCGAATGTTGGGTATAGCATATTAGGGATTATTATCGAGAAACTTTCGGGAGTGACTTATGAAGCGTATCTGTTAGAGCATCTTTGGAAACCAGCGGGAATGTCTCAAACAGGATATCAAATCCCTTCTTTTGGTCATATTGCGATTGGTTACAAAACGGACCGCAATTGGGGAAGAACAACAGAAAAAGAATGGGCAAATGATGGTCCTTACTGGCATCTGAGAGCAAATGGTGGTGTGTTATCAACCGTAAAGGACATGTATAAATGGCACCAGGCTTTAGTAGGCGATCACATTCTTAATGCAGAGGCCAAAAATAAATTTTATGGCAAACATATCGAAGAAGGTGAAGATGCTGGATCTTATTACGGATATGGTTGGGCAATTTTTCCAACACCCAGAAATACAGAACTAATAGCCCACAATGGCGGAAACGGAATTTTCTTTGCAGATTTCTGGCGCTATCTAGAAGAAGATATTACCATTATTATGATGACCAATGCTATGAAACGTTCTTACGAAAATATAGCATCTCAAATAGCAGGTGTTTTATTAAAACCGGATTTCACTCCCGAAGTAGCTACAGCTGGTTCTATAAATCCAATCACAGGCGAAATGGCAGATCAGTTGGTCAAGGATTTTATGAGTACTATAAAAAGGAATAATAAAGATGACTGGTACTCTTTTTTGAAGCGTAACACGGTATCTTCCTTTCTGAACGCCTTCTCAATGGAACAGCATATGACGTTTTTTAAGGAGTTTCATGAAAATCTGAAAAATGGCAAGATTTTAGAAATAAGGCTTATGGACGATGAGGTTCTATTGACTGCAGAAGCTATAGACGGACCACAAATAATAAGATTCAATGTGGTGTTGGTTTCTGATGACATATTAAAGATCAACGGAATAAAAAAGATATAAACAGAAGCATTCTTCAAAATATAAGAAAATCTGCTTCTCCCTTCGAAAGAGAAGCAGATTTATTTTTTAATTGTATAAACGAGTAATTCTTCATTATCATTTGGGAGCGTGGTGGTTCCTGATAATCTCAAACCTAGTTTTTCTAAAAGCTTTTGAGAAGCCTTATTATCTTTAGTGGTGATGGCACTGATGCTTTCGATATTGAATAACGTACATGCAGCATTTTTGATGGTATCTGCAGCTTCAAAAGCAAGACCTTGTTTTTCGTACTTAGGCAGAAATGCAAAACCGATATCAATTCCATCCAATCCATCTCGATCATATAAACCACAGGTTCCTACTTTTTGTTGATCTTGTTTGTTGATCAACGTATAATTGGAATACCCTAGTTTGGTCAGTTGTGGCGTTATTTTAGAACGAATATATTCTTTAGCATCTTCTACGGACTTCACATTTCGATCTCCAATATATTTGAACCACTTGGGGGTGTTTACAAGTTCAAAGATAAATGCTGCGTCATCCTCAGTAGTGGGTCGGATATACAATCGCTCGGTTTCAAAGGTTTTATATTCCATGTACTTTTTTTATATTCCAGTACGAATATAATAATATCTCTGATGCATCCGGTTGCACGTGATATACTAATTATTTCTCGAAAATAAAATATTCCTACATCGAAATCATAGCGCTGTGAACCTTGATAAACGGTATTTTGATATTTTAATCGTTCGAATACCAAATTACTTAGGCTATGGTCTTTGATGCAAAACTATTTATCAACGATCAGGGGCGCAATGCCCTGGATCGTTCCTTTTTATACCTGCAACTCGGATACGAGAATGGTCGCACCTAAAACTACGATACAGAATGGCGGAATTAATTTATTGATTGAGTCCACCAGGAATGATGATCCTAGCTCTGTAAGGTCTCCCGACTTTGCGAAGCGAGGAATTTGTAAATGGACACAAGTTGAATAAAAAAGGTAACTTTGATGCGAGACTAAAAATAAGTTACATTGAAAAACCTACTCATACTATCAGCTTTCATTCTTCTTATTTCCTGCAATTCCAAATCCCAGCAGAAAGATGTTGTAGAAGCAGGAATTACGATTTTAGCAGATGGTTCTAAAGTAGAAAGCGCAGTAGAGGCTATTCCTGAAAAAGTAGAAGATGCCGTAGAGACTATAGAAAAGCCATCAGAAGTGCAGAAAACGATGGATAATAACCAAGAAGTCTTTAAGCGGTTACCGTTTATTACCAAAATCTTAGAACAATTGGGTGTGCAACCCCTACAGGTGTATGAAGGATTTGTAGTTCAGAAGGTATTGCCTTATGATACCACTAGCACTGTCGTAGTGATCCCAACCATCGCCAATTTAGAATATGATGGCGATGTTTTCGTACTAAACAGTTATGTTTTGGTAGTAGATTCTGAAACAGCAGCCATCAAACATCAGTTTTATGAACCCGAAAGTTGGTATTCTGATGCTATACGTCTTACAGAGGTATCTATTGATACTGCAAATTACAGGTTAGCTGATGGCAAACGTGCTTTTGGAATTTCTCTTTATTATATTGGTGCTTCCAGACCGAATCCCTATAGTTCTACAACATTATCCCTTTTTATTCAGGAAAATGATAAACTAGTACGCGTGCTGAATTCTTTCGAAACCCAATCACATTGGGGTGAATGGGATATGCAATGTACAGGAGAGTTTATAGATGTTAAAAAGATTTTGATTATCGATACCAAATCGTCTGAAGGATACTACGATATGTCGGTCAGTGTAGAAACTACTACGATGGATACTTTTGAGAAAGGAGAGGATGACTGTGATGAAAAAAAAGCCACTCAAAAATCCAAACAACTATTAAGATATACAAATGGTAGCTATCAACTGCATAAAAAAACATATACGTTAGAAACCGATTCTCGTTGTAAGCTGATGCTCACATTACAGGACGATCAGTATTATTTAAAAACGACTAAAAGAGAACATTCTGGAAAATTTGTGATTAAAGATGGAAGTATCATTTTCAAAGGTTTGCTTACCGATGAACCGAAAGTTGAAGTTCAGGGAGCATATTACAATGATGTAATTGAGATACAGAATTATGGCAATGCAATGAACTCGTTTACTGTGTTCGGTGAATGCGGAGATCAGAAGTTTTTACGTTTGGTTAAAGAGGAATAATTCATTCTAAAACCTGAAAATAAGTAATAAAGCAGTACTACCCAATACGCTCCACAAACTCCAAAAAGATATTTTTATGAAGTGCCAGATCCATATCCGGAGAAAGCGCGACACGAACAATATAATCCTTATCACCTTCTTTAGTAGTTCCTTGAGTAGAGGTAGCAGGGATCGTCCAATAACATCCCTTTAACTGTCCATAACTCACACAGAACTTACTTTCATGAGGAATTTTGTTAATCATCAAATTGATTAATTTCAGATTTAATGCTCTTTTATAGAATTCTTTTTCCTCATCCGTTGCACCTTTCGTGGGGAGATCTAGTGAAAATACGGAGGGCGTAAACCCTTTTTCTGCTAATGCAGAAGAAACAAAATTGATTTTCGCCGCTGGAAGTGTATCTTCTATAAAGGTTACAAATTCACGCGTATGCTGATACGCATCCTGAATGCGCTGGTTCATAGACGGTAATTGTGTTGCTAATATTTCCAGCTGCAGATCGGTAGCCTCATTATCACAAAGGCTTAAGTGTAAGGCGATCTTTTCCATAAGCGCCTCAGATTGTTTATTAGCTACACAATAGCCTGCAGTACATCGGCCACCACTAGGAAATTTAGATCCACTTACATATGCAATAGCTTTAACAGAAGAAAGCATCTTATCCTCACCCAGAAAATGCACATTAGGACAAAATGTTTGATCCAAAATAAAAACTGGATCGATAGCAATAGCACCGTTTGGAGTGGTACGCTGCTTACTTAAAACCGCTTTTAATTGTAGAAGGTCCGGAACTTCTACTCTGGGGTTAGTCGGAATTTCTGCGATGATATAAGGCACAGCATCTTCCTGAGCAATGTGATCCAACACCTTGTTAATACTTTGTACCATATCGTGATCTCCATCAACAGGTAAATCCATAATCTCCACACGATCAATACAGGCAGCAACGCGTCTTGCCTGATCGTTCGTACCGCCATAACAATTTGGCGGAACCACAATTTTTATCGATTTTCCTTTATGGTTTTCTATAGCATCGTCAATCAAGCCCATCATAATGGCATATTGTATAGAGAGTCCGCTAGACCCAACAAGTGGTGTGGTATGCGTACCTGTAATCTCTTTGATGCATTCAACAACCTGTTTTTTATTTTGCTCAACATTCTTGATTGGTTCACCAACAGGAGATTGCGATACGAGTTGTTGTAAGGCAACCAGTGTATTGGCCGGTGTCATAGCAATGGTTTCCCTTCTTCTTACGTGCTGAATTTCGGAAATATAACTTTTATTGTATTCACCATGAGCTACTAAAACACTACCTAAATTCGCATGAATATTAATATAAAAGTCAACTTTTGGATCGAGTTCGATATGAGAAAGATTATCCGGTTGCGAAATGAAAATCGTACTACCATCAAACTCAGGAATGTCAGATATGTTCGCTACCTGCTTCATATCAAATGCGTATCCATATACACCTTGTATAAGTTCAGCATCAAAAATAGCTGGTAAAGCATCGGTATACACGATTTGGGTATTCTTGTGAAGTAATAAATTCTTTCTTAATACTGCCAAAACAGGAACCGTCTTTGATGAAAAACTGATGACCTCTGCTGGATCTATATCGTGTGTTTTAGCAATGAACCATTCCAGTACACAAGACAAGGGATGCCCTAATCGAATATAATCAAAAGCAGTCGGTAATGCACTTAGTGCAGATGATTGAGAATTGTTTTTTTGAAACAGCTGTTCCAGCTTAGTTAAAAACTGAGTTTTTGCCATCGCTTCATCATAAATATCTAACCGGTGGGTTGTTAAGCCTACCCAATCATCAGGCATATTGTTAAGCACTTCCTTTATATATGAGTGTATGGTATTATATTGCATTAGTTGAACTTTTGAATGGGGCGAATATACATTATTTAGATTTTTTTTTCGAGTATATAGACGTTTGATTGCCGCGTTCCTAACAACTTTTTACAGGAATAGCTTAGCGGTTTTTGTTGTGTTTTCGTTTTTTAATACTATCGTTTAATAAATTGAACACTAGTAGAAGTATTCTTACCCAAACAGATAAAATATAATCCATTGGATAAGTTAGAAATATTTAGTCCTTCTTGATCAGAGACTAGGTATTTCTTAATCAATTGTCCATTAACATCAAAAATTTGAATTTCTGTATTATCCAATTCTTTTAATTTTATGGTAATAATGTCTGAAGCTGGGTTTGGATAAAATGAAAAATTATTTTCTAATGCAAGGTCATCAATACTTAGTGTGCTATCAAAAGATACAGTTTGGGATAAATTGTTATACCCTGTTTCAGATTCCCAAATATTTTGATTTGCAAGTTGGATACTGTAATCAGAATTTGATTCTAAATTAGTTTCAATATCAGGCATCCAGAGGTATAATTGAAATGTTCCTGTTAGTCCTAAATCAAAATTTTGCGTGATGGAAACAGAAGACTCCCAAGTTCTTATATCTGTGTCGATTAATACCTTGGTAACTTCATTGGTTCCCATATTTTTCAAAATTAAATATACATTTCTCTTCTTAAAGGGTCTTGCATATCCAACATTTGATATATCTAGTGTTAGGTCAAAATTGTCATTGTTTGATGTTATTGATGATGAATTTAAAACAAATCTATACCCAATGTTTTTTACAATCTCCTCATAATGACCTGAATTAATTGCCTGAGTCCAAAAGGGTATGTAGTAATCTCTATTAATAGTGGTCCAGTTGGTTAAATTCAATTCATTTAGTGCATTAGAACCGCTAGTTCTAAAACCACTATCACAAGCATTTAACCCATTAGTTTCCCCAGTCATAGGTAAGTATTTTGTTTCATTGGCAATATAATTGTATTCAGCCGTTCCCACTGGATTAGTACATTGAGAAGATACACTATACGTTCCTTGATCGCCATAATCGTTCAGGAAAGCATCATTATAGAATCCAATTCTGGCATGTTCTGTATTTTGATATGCCGTTTGTTCATTTAGTTGCATATTTCCATACATTTTAGTTTTTATACCAGCATATCTAACCTGAATAGGGATTTCTGTGGGTGTTGCAGCCAGCATTGCATCTATGATCTCTTTACGATTTTCCCATTGAGTTTCAGAGATAGCACCATCTGTTCCAAATTCTGTAGAGTTCGTATAATACCATTCTCCCCAAGTGCCAATAAAACCGGCCTGAAGCGAAAAAATAACATCTTTATTAGTATTTAGTACGCTAGAAAGTTGAGAAATATGTGTTAATATTTGAGATTTAATTGGCTGTTGCGCTGTGGTTCCCTGGGCATTAGAATATGAAAACCGTACAATGATTTTAAGACCTGCAGTTCTAACATTATCAAAATCGGTTTGAATATTCTCTAAAAAGGTGGTGTTGATATCTGAATTTAGGGATGCATCCAACAAAAAATATCGATATACAACAGTTACTTTATCAGCACTGGTTTTCCAATTGTTTAAAGTTGTAACAGAAAGGTTATTAGAATTTGGAGTCGTTGCATAATTGCTAGATGTTATAGAATATTTTTGTAATCCTCTCTCGGGATTTGCAATAATTTCTGTAGATGGGGTATACGTTACAGATTGCCCAAATAGTAATGCATTACCAATTAAAAGAAGTATCAATAGAGATAATTTTTTTAGAAGACAGATTGTGTTAGAAGTTTTCATACTTAGGTAGGTTTGTGTTTTTTGGTTTTCTTAATTAACGTATAATCTATACGATATATTTGGTTCAGGAATTAAAAGTTTTTATTCGATAGCAACGTACAAATGTTTATTTATTTTTAATCTAAATTCGACGTGAAATATATTTTGAAAAAAAATTGTGAGATTGAGTGGTTTTTTAGGAGTGAAACTAAGAAAAATTAGCTTGCCCGCCGCCTTTGGATACGATAGAAATCAGGTGATTATTATGGTGCTATTGTCAGGAGTATTTTGTATGATGGAGAAGTACTTGTTCAGGGTTTGAGGTTGAGGTTAATTTTATAAAATATAAGACTCTTTTACCTGTTTACTCTCGTTTGCTTTTATGAATTCTTTTTTTTTCTGGAATGCCGTATACAAGTAGATAATCTTTGTGAATTTCTGCAACAGGAACAATCTATCTTTTTTTATTTTAGATGTTTTTTTATTTCTATTTCAAATTCTGGCTTGCTTGGTCTTACATCCGAATTACTTACTATTCCATCTTTGCTTTCTGCCATCCATTTATTAGTTCCGAAAATATAGTCAAATGCAGCATCAGTATCCTGTTCGTATTTTTAAAAAATTCTGCTGTCAGGCCATCCGTTGTGTTTTGAGCGTAAGTGGCTAATGTATATAGTGTTATGCTAAGTGTTAAGATAGTTTTATCATTTTTTTCGTTTTCTGCTTTTAAGTAGCATAAAGATATAATTACTAAAATACTTATATTTTTAATACATAGGTGTAAGATATTTTATGATTTTAGGAGTTTTTCGTTCCTCGTGTTTATAATTATATATCGCTTGCTTTTTTATAGTACGTAGGCTTATTACAAATCTGTGCGGGCTAAGCCTATATTTTCACATTCTTAACAGAGATTATTTATTGATTAATTCGGATATAATAATAAACAGCAATGTTCTTTGGGGTTGTTTCCTTATCGCCTCCTTTTGTTATTGAAAATGAATGACTATGATTTCCGTCAATATTAGTGTTTTTAGTTTTTTGGTCTCCGTGCCTAGTACCTTTGCGACCATCACCTTCTCTTGAATTGTATCTAGTAGCTTGGTCTACAAATGAATGCTTATGTTTGCCATCCGCATTAGTTATGCCATTAAATGGTTGATTAGGAAGTTTAGTTGCATCTTTCTGATAACTATATTTGTTTTCATCAAAGCGTATTCCATTATCTTTTTCATTATCAAAGTCTTGAGGTTCACCCGAATTAAAGAATTGATTTTTACCTCTAATAAACTGTCCTCTCATATCTGGAACAAATTGATTGTATTTTATTCCGTAATCTGAATTTTTTACATCGCGCCCATCAGCAGGAGACCATTTGCTTGTTCTATCCAAGTATGGTAAAGTATTCTTGGTTTCCGTACTAAAGGCATTAAAATCTAAAGTAGAAATTATGATACTACCTACTGGAAAATTTGCATATGGATATGCCGGAAATTCTATAACCATTGGGTCAAAACCTTCAATATTTAATGTCAAAGTTGCTTTTAAGTTGGGATCCATCAATTTCATGTTTTGTGAAATACCTGTAAAGCTTCTTATTATAGCATCTGGTTTTAGATTATAGCTATCATAAAAATCTAAATTATTGGTAACAACTGAAATTATTTTTGCTTCTTCTATTTGTCCGCTTTGTGGCTGTTTATTTACTACCAATGTAAACCCAGCAACTAAGTCACCAACTACTTCATAATAAAACCCACCTTTAAGTTTTGTTCCTTCATTTGGAAGAGTTTTTATACACGCTACATACGCATTTAATGCAGAAGAACTAACAGTTTCTTGATAATACTCGGTATAAAAACTATTATCAATAGTAAAACCTGCTTCGTGTCTTACTTTAAGTTCTCTGAATTTTTTTCGGAATTGAGATTTACTTTTATTTTTAGACCAAAACGCCGTAATGGCTTCATATTTAGCATCAATAGATTCTCCTGACTCAGATTTTTTGCTTAATTCATCTAGTTGTTTCTCGTCAAGAGAGAAAAAAGTATTAAAATGATTGAAAACATCAGATTGATTACTGAAGCTATATTTTTCTCGGAAAGCTTCTTTTAAGTCAATTCCGCATTTAGTTTGTGAATAGGAACAAGTAATACTAAATAATGCAATTACGAATAATGTTTTTTTCATTGGATTTGTTTTTACAATTGAATGGCTAAATTGTTTCTTTTATGGGTAGTCTACAATACCTAGTAACGGGTATATTTTGTTTGCTAAGGATTAGTATATAAAAAGTAGCAGATTACTACTTGAGCACATAATGTTCTTTTGACTTTGTACGCTGTTTTTATAGTGTATAGCAATGGTATCACTGCCGCTATAATCACTGGTCAAAAGAAAGGATCTATTACTGGTGTAGTGAGTGTTTTGTGTAGATGTATTACAAAACTGTGCTATAGGGATAGTATGTTGTACAGAAGCAGCTTATGTTTGTTTTTTGAAAGTGGACAATCAAAAATAATTGAACATTTCTTTTTTTGTTATAGAGATTACAAGTTACTTAACAAAAACAAACCGGAGGGATTATTTCCTCCAGTTTGTTTATGATTTTACGCTTTTTTCCATTTTCCGGAAGAGCCTCCTTCAACTGCTCCAGCTCCAGCCAATGCTCCATTAAACTGGCCAACTGGTGTACCATTACTAATAAAAAAGTTTACTTGTAAAATACCGCCACCAGAAGCAACACTTTGCACATGAAATGAGGTTACATTTTTAAAGAAAGCATCCCAGCTACTATATGCTGTATACATAAAACCGATAGAACTTCCTCCTACGGCTCCGGCTCCCCAAAATGATTCATCAAACTTCCAGTTCTCATAACCTCCTGATGTGGGTTGAACGGTTATGTTACCGTAAATACCAGCAAAAATTAATGATGCCTTTGCTCCAAGTGGCGTTGGCACCGACCCTTCTAATTTAGTCAAAAAGTTTTCTGCCTCACCTTTATCGACAAATTCAATTTTTTTGAAAGCATCTTGAGTTGCTTTTTTAATATCCGGATTAGAAGGGTGAAATAGGTCTTGTTGTTTTGTTAAAGTGCTCATTTTTATCGTATTTAATTATTCCTACTCTTATGGCTTTTCGGTATCGCCTCGTTTTTTTTGTGGTTCTGATCTCCACTACATTTGTGTAATATTACAGCTCAAAATTAGCACTTGACTTCCCTTAATTCATATGTAAAAACGCCCTATTTATAAGTGTTTTCCCTCGTTTTGGTGTGTTGTTGTAAAAAATAGCTGTAAACTAAAAGTCTTTTACTGTTTCTTACATCTAATTCTTACTAATATCGCTTATTCGTGCACTGCACAGATGGAAAACCTGCACGATAAGATCTTAGAGATCTGGAGGGGATGACACTGCTACGAAGTTGTACCTGTTGTCTCTGTAAGAAACTTTATAGAGCTGAAGCCGAAATGTAGATACAGCCTAAGAAGATGAAAAATAAGTTATTACAGTGTACCCTTTGTGACTATAATGACACTTTTCATCGCGGGAAAATATCCTACATCGAAATCATAGCATTTTGAACGTTTGTGAACGGTATTTTTGATATTTTAATCACTCCAATACCAAATTACTTAGTCTATGGACTTTCAGGCAAAACCCTTTATTAACGACCAGAAACGTACTGTGCTAGATAATACATTTTTATACCAGCAACTCGTAGATGAGAATGGTCGCCCTAAAACCACAATATAGGACGGTGGAATCAGTTTATTGATTGCGTCCACCAAGAACGATGAGTTGTTTTATGACTCGATGTTTTCTACCCATACGATGTACAATGGATATGTTCATTTTTATACTCGTATGGTTATCAACAGAGAGAACAAGAGTTTTATGACAGAACAAATGACGGGCAAACTATTCAATGATAAACCACCAGTATTTTTTGGATTGTTATATCATTCGTTTGGTTGTAGTAAAATATACTTTCTTGATAAAGAAAGAGGTTTTATACGTTTGCGTTATGATAATAGACATTAATTAAAATAACTACTTGTTAAACATTCAAAAATTGAAATAAAATCCGATAACGAGGAAATGTTTTCGGTGCTAAAATAGAAGCTCATAAGGTGGTGACCACTTATTATACACTTGTCTTGCTCTGGAAAAACTATCGTAGAGCGATTTACTGCTTCTATTGGTATTGTGTCAAAAGTAGCCTGGGTATACCTGTAGGTAGGGTGTTTTTTCAGAATTTTCTTTAAAAATAGATTAGTGTGAATGTGTTTCTTGTGGTTTCATCTATATTGTTTTCCGATCTTTGAGATCACCAGTCACAGACTAGCGGGAGGTATGATTCTTGGAACAATTATTATTACTATTTTTCTTTTAAAATACTTAGATAAAGGAGGTATTTATTCTTTATTTATATAACCAATAAGAATAGCTATACCGAGTTTGATTTATTTTGTTTGGTTAATCGAAGAAAAGAAAAAAATTAGATCTTTTAATAAGTTTAGAAAATAACTTTCTATGAAAAGAATACTTTTAATTATAGTTTGTGCTTTATACCATATAGCGTGTACATCTCAGATAAACCAAGAACAGGAGTTTTTTTTAATAAATCTAAAAATGAAGTAAAGACGTACAACAAGGAAGCCGTTGATAAAAAAGCAACATTTAAAGGTGGAGAATCCGAATTATTCAAATTCTACAAAAACAATTCTAAATTTGAAGTAAAGGATTTCGAAGTTCCTAGTAAGTCTGTGTATTTCAATTTATATATAAATGAAGAAGGTGAAGTTTATGACTATAAAAGAATTAAATCTATTGGTGCTAATTATGATGATGAAGTAGCTAGGCTAATAAATCTAATGCCTAAATGGAAACCAGCCTTGAATAAAAAAAAGCGGGTTAAAGTTGTCATACTTGATTATATAAATTTTGAAAAATAACTTTTAAAGGTTAGAAAATATATGTCAATAAAAGTGTCCTACACCTCCTGAATTGATTCCTTAAGTCCATATCATAAGGAATCACATGATAACGTATCAAACTCAAGATGAAGTTCGGTGGTGCCGTTATGATCTACCGTAATCCATTTGAAACCAATAAGCACATAGGCGTTTCCTCCATCTAATTCTACCCACTCATCTATACCTCTACCTCCGTTTTTAAATCACCTTTTATAGTATATCCAATAGGAACGACATACTTCCTTCCTTTTGTTAGATATTTACATTGACTGGTTTCGATGAACTCCTCTGCTTCGGATTGAGACATGAATTTTGATTTAGTCAACGATGGTAAGGTGTTATTTACTTCAATTGGAGACATTGAGGTTGCGCAAGAAGTAAGAAAAAGAATCACTACGGTAATCAGGTTGAGTTGAATTAGTTTTGTCATACGATCAGATTTAATAATAACTAATTTAAGATAATACTCTACAATTTACTTACAGTAAGATGGAAATTGCATAGCGTAGAAGTAAGTGAATTTTTTTATTTCGCTTAGACTTTGGCTCCGCTCAGTGTGACAACTCAGTGCGCTCAAATAAACTGCTAAACACATACATTTAGCAGAGCCGAGGTGTACATAAACAGACAAGCAAATTTTAAACACACCGACCCAAAAAAGAAATTTTTTAATTGTTATGACAGTGCATCCAGTAGTTGTTTTGTGGTTACAATCGTAGCAAACTCATCTTTTAGGTTGGCGATTTCGATATCGTGAACCATTTGTGCGCTAAACTTTTGTCCATTGGATCCTATCTTATCAAAAGCGGCAACACTGTCTTCTACCAAAAACACCTGAAATCCATAATTGGAAGCCATACGGGTACTGGTTGATATGCAATGCTCTGTAGTAAGCCCTACAATCACTACGTTTTTGATCCCTGTGCGCTCTAATTGCATTTGTAAATCGGTCCCAATAAATGCGCTATTGACGTCTTTTTCGATAACCGGTTCGGTTTCTTTTGGGACAATAAAATCCTGAAAATTATTACCGAGCTTCCCTTTAGCTAAAGGAGAATCTGGATTCGTAGAACAATGTTTTACGTGATAAATGGGCAACGCTGCTGCTCTCCATTTTTTTAATAAGGTTTCGATGTTTTTTTCTGCATCCGGGTTGTTACGTTCCGTGCCGTAATATCCAGGAGTGTTGATCCCTTGTTGCACATCGATAAGCAGTAGTGCGGGATTGTCTTTTTTAGTCAGTGATGTCATGTGAGTTATTATATTGATGTTATTTTATATTCTTTGTACTGCTGCAGTTGCCCAATCCTCAATTCTTGACCCAAAACATTCTAAAATGGCATCCACGCCAATCACACTTCCTTTGGCAAGACGTCCTAATACCGAGAGTGGGATACTTGCTGTATCATCTGGTAATACTGCATAACCATTGGTACGCGTATGTATCCCTAACTTAGAGTGTACGGGGGCTATGATATCGTTCGCCAATAAGTTTTTAATCACGGGCGATGTCACCTCCAATAATTGGGCAGGATCTAAAACGCTATTGATCAAGATGTGTACCACGTGTTCTTTTGCTCCGGACCGCAGTTTCCAACCTTCTGCGACCAATTCAATATCTGGATCGTTTACAACATTCAGGTTGATCACATTGGCATTGACCAAAGCCAGTATTTGCTGCATGCTTTCTACCGGAGGACCATACGAGTAGCGTTTGCTTCGCTCGTCTAATGAAATAACATCTTCTACGATTTGATCAGGTAGATCAGGATGCGAGAATTCTGTATATAATGTGGGTTGACAATGACGCCACACCTGACCGATACAATAGTCCAACGAAATTGGTGTTTTGCCAAGCGCCATACCAATAAACGCTTGGATAGTTTCATGCGCTGGGTTATTAACGGGTTGAACTAATGGATCTTGATGCGTTTCGTCTGTAAGCCAATCGATAACAATCTTACGGATTTCCGAAACTTGTTTGTCATGCGGTAAACTTTTTTTACCCAGATCTTTGTATATACGCGCTGCAATCACTGCTATTGCATCTTTTAAAAAATGAATATCTGTTACTTTCTCAGTTCCTTGTGCAACTACTCGTATGGTATTACCAAACGTTTTAATTTCTGCATCTGTGGGTGTAAACCATGCATCTGTTGCTTTATTGATCGGTTTAGGAACCATTGGATTGCCATCCAACGAAAAAGGAAGGATGCACTGTGTTGTATTTCTGCCGGGATGATAGGTACATTCGAATGTCTCTGGATCGGTTATGGTAAAAGCACCACCACTGCCGATGGTTAACGCTCTCATCACATCGATCATCGCCAGACCAAACCCTCTGATTCCTATACACGTATCAACATCGATAGGCGTATTGAGGATGTTTTTTACAGGATATGGATCCGTAAAAATGTAGAGGTTGTTACGGGTTGCATGCTTTTTCCATTCTTGCAATTGATCTGATAAGGTAGTAGGCTGATGCCCGATCGTCAACACAATTTCGTCAAATTGATAAAGGGCATCTGATATATCCTTGATATAGAACATCTTGTCCTTATATTCAATGTCTTTTATTGCTTTATTTTTTAACGTGGCAAGTTGCTGTTTTTCGAGTACGGTAACAATAGACTCGAATCGCTGGTTTAGATAAATTCCTAATTTTCTTCTTGGCGGAAATTGATCAGGCGCATCTTCTGGAGGATGCTGTTCTTCTATCGGAAGCCAATCTGTATAGGAGGGAAAAGCGGGTACACTGAAATTAGTAAGATGTATAGCTGGTCTTCCGGCTAGATTGTGTAGCGCTCTTTCGGTAATATTGAACCAATTGGTCTCCGCTTGCTTTGTATTCCAGGCAGTTCCGGTGCCGGCTTCATCTGAAGGCTCAAAAAGCGTAAACTTTATTTTTTTTTGCGGGTGATCTTCGGAAAGTACCACAAAGAAACTTTCTAAAGCAGCGAGCCCACGTGGTCCGGTGCCAATAATAGCAATTTCTCTCATTTATTTTCTTTCTAAAACTTCTTCTTTTTTCAAAAGAAGAAGTACCGGTATTTAACTGCTAGCAATCATAAATAATTCGAAAATCCCGTACATCGAGCGAAGCCTAAATGTACAGGATACATCTACATTATCCTTTCTTTCTAAAATCGGTGTTAAAGAACACACCTAACTGCAATCGGTCAAAGTTGATACCGCTAAAGTGGTTTTTTAAATATCCTAACTGAAGACTCAAGTTTGATTTTACGTTATATCCTATCGCTCCATACAAACGATTCTGCCCAAAAATAGGCTCTTGAAGATTGATAAATACTTCGTCATAAAAATTAAGGAACCATTGGTCATTAAAAGGATAGGTGAGTTGTAGTCGGTATCGTGCCCGATGTTCTGTAACATCATCTGACTGCGTGCTGATAAAACGTTGTTCTAATCGATAGCGATGCTCGAATTTTATTTTTCCCACCTCATTTTTTAGAATAAACTGCTGAAATATCCGGTGTTCTTCGCTGTTTTCTTCATTCGGAATATCTTCAAAAGTTCCATCGGTATTGATATATGCGTATCCTGCAGTAACAATTGCTTTTTCGTTTAAATGATAGTTAAGACCAGTTCGTAATAATAGCTGATTAAAGGTGCCGGCTACTTCATAGAACCGAATCTGTGCCTCCGAATGAATACTGAGTTTATCCGTGATTTGATTGGTGCCAAAATACATATACCAAGCTCCCCATTCATCTTCTCCTGTTTCCTGGGCGTGGCTATATAAAGCACTGATGCATAGTGCTAGTACTAAAACGGTTTTTTTCATGGGTATGTTGTATGCGTTTTTAAGATTCGGATGCTACGGTTTTATCTTCTGATTTATCATCATTGATCGTTTCAGATCCAGATCCTTTTAGGTATTTGTCTAAAAACTTCAGAATGCGTCCGTAGGCTTCCATCTGGTTTTCCTTCTTTACAAATCCGTGACCCTCATCTTCAAATAACACATACTCTACGGGCACCCCGTTTTTCTTCACACCTGCTACAATTTCATCAGATTCTACTTTTAATACTCTTGGGTCTTTCGCTCCTTGAAGTACGATCAATGGTTTGGTTACTTTTTCGGTATGGAATAATGGTGAAATCTTACGTAATCGTATCGAGTCTGCAGTATTAGGATCCCCCATTTCGGTATATAAAGCTTCTTTAAAAGATTCCCACCAAGGCGGAATACTTTTTAACGTACGTAACCAGTTGGTTACTCCAAAAATATTGACACCTACTTTAAATTCTTCCGGAGCATAAGTAAGTGCAGCCATCGTCATATATCCTCCATAAGAACCTCCAAGAATTCCAATTTTATCCGGGTTGATCTCATCTTGTTGAGCTAACCAATCTTTTCCGGCGATACAGTCTTTTAAATCTTTATCACCGTGGTTTTGATCATCCATTTTATAGAAGGATTTTCCGTAGCCACTACTTCCTCTGTTATTAACGGCTAAAATGGCATATCCGTGATTTACATAATACTGAATTTGTGAACTAAATCCTTGTGTGGATTGTCCGCCCGGACCTCCATGAACCCAAACCAATGCCGGCACTTTATGATCTGGTGTTGCTTGTTTTGGTTTATAATAGATAGCAGGGATTTCTAATCCATCAAAAGACTTAAAACGAACCACTTCTGATGCGACCAGATGTTCTGGGTCTATATCCTTATTTAATACATCTGTTAGTTGATGATATTCTTTAGAATCTACGTCATACGAATACACATTTCTGGGAGTGCTTGACCCCGATACATTTAAGAAAGCCATGGATTCATCTCTGGAAAAACTAGCACTCGAAATTTCTTTATTTTCGAAAGAAGGAAATGCTACTGCATTACCAGTTGCCACTTCTCTTACATCCATCACTGTTTTAGCATCTTCATTGGTAAACATCACCTGGTAGGTTCCATTTCTGGTAAAATAAAACGAACTGATGTCCCATTTCTTTTCTGCTATCTTTTCTTTGGTACCATCAGCAAGGTTGTATTTCATTAAATAGCTAAACTCCGCACCGTCATCAGTGGTGTAATAGAACGCCATGTTATCAGGAGAAAAATCTTGCGGCACATTACCACTTCTATTTTCGTTGATTTTAGTTTTTTCTTTGGTTTCTGTATTCATGATATATAAATCCACATCACTGGTCGTGACTGCTTTGGTAAGTGCGATGTATTTTCTGTCTTCAGACATACCGCCAAAATCCATTCCGTCATTATTCTGATAGATCGTGGTAGAAGTAAAATCGGCAATGTTCATTTCATAATGATCCATATATTTTGGATTCCGTTCATTACTTCCGTAAAAAAAACTCTTTCCATCTTTAGACCATCCTCTAAATAAAGCCCGTACATTTTTCTCTGGAGTGAGTCGAGTGATACCAGCACTGTCTTTTAGAAAGATTTTATAAATCTCATCACCATTGCCATCCATTCTAAATAAGATTCTGTCATCATCAGGGAAATAGGAGATCCCAAAAACAGAAGAACTATCCGATTGTGTTACTGGAATAAATTCTCCACCGGTTACCGATGTTGTGTACATATTGTAAATTCCAGAACGATTGCTGGTCATCAATACGTGGGATTTGTCTGCAGAGAATCCATTGGCAAATGCATTTTCGTTATCCATAAATTGTGCTATGGAATATTCTTCAATGGCAACAGGTTTAGTAACCTCTTCTTTTTTTTCTTTTTTACAGGAGTAGAGGAGGAGTACTCCAAGCCCTAAAATAATTAGATTTTTCATGATTGAAAGTTTTATTTGATTGTGAACATTTTTACTTCTTTAAACGGAGACGTTTCCAGTTTCTCTATAGTTTCCTGATACGGTTTCCACTCTGTTGTAAAGAATGTATTGGTTTTTTCTAATGCATCTGCCAACGCATCTTCGGCATGTTGAATGAGTGTGTTTTCGGTTGCGGTCAATCCATTTTGCCTGCTACCGGTATACCATCCTGCTGTTCCCAGACGTTGCATTACTGTTATTTCCGGATTACGAGTAATACCTTGTCTTTTGTCTTCTTTGCCCAAATACAATGCCATTGTGGTATCTATCTTTTTGATGATATTTTTAGAGGCTTTTATTTGATCTTTATATTTCTTTTTATCCAGTTTGTTCAAGTCTTTCTGATATTTTGAAGCTATTTCTTTACTTTCTGCCAATTGTTTTACGGCATCTGCTGCGATTTGCCTCATAGCTTCCAGTTTTTTTGAAGCGGCGTAGACTTCATTGATATTTTGCTGAGAAACCTGCAGTCTGGGATCCGATTGAACCTGAATACTAGTTTCTGATTTCTGGTCACCATATTCCATAACGAGCTTATAGGTTCCTGGTTTCACGCTCACACCACCGGGTTCTCTTTTTGATTTTTTACGAATCGTTCTGGATGGGCGATCAACACCTTTTTCATCCATAAACCAACGCATCTTATAAATTCCGGTAGAATCCGGAGTTTTTTGTTTTAGCGTTCTGATCAAACGATCGCCATCATAAATTTTTAAGTGAATAGAATCCCATTTCACTTTGTTTTCTTCTTTTTCATCGTCTTCTACGGTGTCATCTTCTTTCTCTTCTTTGATGACTGTTTCTTTTTCATCACCTTCTTCTTTTGCTTCATCAGCGTCTTTCTCTTTTTTAGACGCTTCTTTTTGTGATACGGTTACAAAATAAGAAATACGCGCACCAGCATCTCTGTTTTCACCGTTAAACAACGCATCTCCGCCAAAACGACTTCCGGTAGGTTGCTGATAGGCTGCCTGATAGGCAATAGGTGGTTCGAATACTTGTAATTTTTGACTAAGAATATTGTTGTTTTTGGCTAAAGCCCGCAATGGTCTGATATCGTCAAGCACCCACGCAGCTCTACCAAAAGTACCGATAATTAGATCTTGCTCTCTGGGGTGAATCACTAAATCTTTTACAGAAACCGTAGGGAAACCTGCTGTCCATTTGGTCCATTTCTTTCCAGCATCCAGTGAAATATATAATCCGTCATCAGTTCCTAAGAACAGTAAATTTCTTTCGATAGGGTCTTCTATAATGCTCAGTGCATAACTTTTTACATTGCCTCCGTCCACAATGCGCTCCCAGGTTTTACCATAATCAACTGTTCGGTAAGCATACGGAGTGTAGTTAAACCTTCGATAATCGTTGGCAACTAAAAGCGCTTCTCCTTTTTTCTTATTAGAAGCTTTGACCTGTACGATCCAACTTCCTGCTGGTAATCCTTTGATGTTTTTGGTTACTTCGGTCCAGTTTGTTCCTCCGTTTTGAGTTATGTGTACGCGACCGTCATCTGTCGCTGCCCATAACATATTCTGCTCTAAAGGAGAAGGTTCGATGACCAATACAGTACAATGGTTTTCTGCTCCGGTAGCATCCATAGTTAAGCCACCACTTTCTGCCTGTTTTAGTTTTTCAGGATCATTGGTAGACAGGTCGGGAGAGATAACTTTCCAGGTTAATCCCTTGTCTGTACTTTTATGGACAAACTGACTTCCAAAATACAGGGTACTATTGTCAAAAGGATCAATATTAATTGCGGCATTCCAATTAAAACGTAATTCTATTGTTGGATCCGGATGTGTAGGTCGAACGGTATAGTTATTACCAGTCATCCAATCATATCGGCTTACAAATCCCTGCTGACTCATAGACCATCCGTATCTGGAATCGTCTTTATCTGGCACCACATCAAATCCATCTCCAAAAGAAATTTCCTGCCAGTATGAATTTCTTATTCCCTGTGCTTTCCAAACATAGGCTGGTCCGCGCCAACTACCATTGTCCTGCATACCTCCATATACATTATAAGGGTATTCATTATCTACGTTGATATGATAAAACTGTGCGACGGGTAGGTTCCCTATAAACCTCCAGGATTTTCCACCATCACGGGTGATATTTAATCCTCCATCATTACCATCGATCATAAAATTACCGTCTTCTGGGTGAATCCACCATGCGTGATGATCGGGATGCACTCCGTTATCAACTCCATATGCAGGCATTAATTGTGTAAAGTTTTTACCACCATCTTCTGATACATTTACATAAGTAAATACCGAATACACCCTATTTTCGTTCTGTGGGTCTACATAAATCTCAGAATAGTAAAAGGGACGGTTACCTATATCATTTTTGTCGTTTATTTTTTTCCAGTTGAATCCACCATCTTCTGATTTATATAAAGCATTTTTTTTGGCTTCGACCAAAGCATAGATTGTATTTGGTTTGTTTCTGGAAATGGCGATTCCGATACGCCCCAGATCTCCTCTGGGTAAACCGTCTTTATCGGTTCGTTTCTGCCAGGTTTTTCCACCGTCATGGGTTATATAAAGTCCAGAGCCTTCTCCTCCCGATTTAAAAAACCACGGGTCTCGTTTATGTTCCCATAAAGCGGCAATCAATTTATTGGGATTGGTAGGATCCATTACTAGGTCTGCAGCACCGGTTTTATTGTTAGCAAACAGTATTTTGTTCCAGGTTTCTCCACCATTAGTAGTTTTAAAAATTCCTCTTTCCGGATGTTCTCCCCAAGGCGAACCGATCGCCGCTACATAAACGGTGTTGGGGTTTGAAGGGTCTATAACTACTCTGTGAATGTGTCTGGTTTTCTCTAAGCCCATCAGCATCCAGTTCTTGCCGCCATCCAAAGATTTATAGATTCCAAATCCACCATTGAGACTGTTTCTGGGATTTCCTTCACCAGTTCCTACCCAAATTACCGAAGGATTGGATTGTTGTATCGCGACAGCACCAATAGAGGCGGTACCTTCTTTATCAAATACCGACGCCCATTTAATTCCACCAGAAGTGGATTTCCACAATCCTCCAGAAGCTGTACCCGCGTACATAATATCTGGATCTGATGTAACGACATCGATAGACGTTACACGACCGCTCATTCCGCCAGGTCCGATATTACGTGGATTCATTTTTTTTACATAATCCATCGAAAATTCTTGCGCAGAAATTGATGAAATCAGGGTTAAGGAAATTAGAAATAATAATCTTTTCATTTTAGTGAGTGCATTAATTATAGTTGAATTTGTTCTTCTAATGTTGCTAGGAAATGTACAGTAGGGTAGGTGTTCTTTAAATATTGCAATTCTTGTATTTGTATTCTTGGTGAAATATGTGTAGCAATAACCTGCTTTGGGCTGATATACTTTTTGAATAATTGAGGTGTGTTTTTATCCAACAGCATCCAATAAGGCAACATAGCAATGTCTTTTTGTTGTTGTATCAGTGCTAATTGATGAAATAAATTTATTTCTTCCATCCAGTTAGTATCGCCAATGCGTAGGATTTTGTGTGTGTCCAGATCCACGATATAACCAACGTTTTCTACAGCTGTATATTTTTCACCTGCATGATTTATTTTTACTGAATTTATTTTAAAATCTTTTACTTTAATCTGTTGTTTGTGATAATTCTTTGTGGTTATTGTAAACAATCGATCATCGAAGTCTTTCATAACTTCAGTTATTTGTCCAGATTCAAATAAAACTGCTTTTTTATGTGGTGTTAAATGCATACTGGTCAGAGATGAACTAAAGTGATCTTTGTGGTTGTGCATAAAAAGAATTGCAACTGGTTGTAACTGCTTGTCTATTTTTTGTATAAGTGTCGTCGTAGGAAAAAAATAATCATCTCCATATTGGGCATGCATCCTGTCAATTAATACTGAAGATTGTTCATTCGATATGTAGGCGTCCATATTTCCTGTACATAGTAGCGATAGTTTCTTTTGGGAAAAGCCAGTGATACTAAGGCATAGTAATGTTACAATGAAAAATCTTTTTAACATTTTTGATTGATTACCAAATTGTGAGCTTAAAGTTAAGAAAATGGAAATGCGAAACTCTTAAAGGGGTGTTAAGGTGAAAAGAGGTACATTTGTAACAGCAAAGATTTATGTTATGAAATTTATTGAACTTACCTTAGGGAATCATACCATTGTACACGGTTTTGATGCAAGAAATCATGAAATAAAAGAAGAAGTTACCATAGCAACTGGCACAAAAAAACTGGTGGCAGTAGAGCGGATACTTTCTGTTAGTGAAAAATACATTTTAATCCAATACGCCTATAACAGAATAATTTACTGGGAATATCTGGAGGCATATGAAACGGTAAAAGCCTTGTTGTCCTAAACTTTGTTAATTTATGGCATCATTGCTTTCGTTTTTTTGCTATTTCTGGCAGAGATTAATTTGAAGTCTTTATCCACCTTGATGATGATAATGTTTCCAGTATGGAGATTAATCATTTTCCATCTAAATCCATAAGTAGTTTCGAAGATGGCTGACCTGGCCATTTTTCTTATGTCAATTTCATCGATACGTTCGATAACTTCTGTGGCCAGTATATCAAGTCCCCGTCGCTGAACTTCTTCATCAGAAAGTTTACGGTCTGTTTGATTTTGAAAAGAGTTTTCGAAATGCTGTTCAGCAGTATTGTTAGGATATATTATACTGATAAAAAGTACTGTAAAGAATAGTAAATATTGTTTCATGTCTGTTATTTTTTTGAAACTATATACTATGTCTTTTACATACTATATAGTTACTAGATTATTACTGGTGTCACCATATTGTTGTTATTGTTAGTGCTAAAATTTGACTATCTCAAATAAGGGGGTATTCAAAATTAAAGGATTAAATATGCTTTTATAATATAGTTGTGTTAAAAAAAAACGAATAAATCTTAAAATATGAATTTTATCGTCATATCTATTGGTTTTATTGAAGAATTGTCAAAGAAATATACGGTTTTAAAGTAAATCTATTGATTTCGAAGTTTTTCTATGTCATAGATTTTTCTTCCTAATGCAGCGAGAAAAGGAATTCCGATTTCTTCATATTGATACGTATCGTCATTAAAAATTCCATTTTCATTTACAAGAATAGTAGCAGAGAGTATAAACTCTATATTGTTTTTTGTGTCTTTAATGTATGCACAATCCGTTAGGTATCCATACGCGTATCCTACTTTGTTATAAATCTTTATGTATTCAGGAATATCTTCTTTGGTATCTCCAAACATAAAAAATTTCACATATCCATCATAGTATTCTTTTTTATCATAACCTGCTTTACTAGGCAAAGTTTGCATAGCGTTCAATAAGAACTCACGATCTTTTTCTGCCATATCAAAACGTTCCTCTTTTGTATGTACTTCAGGAAAATGTATACGCTTCATCATATGGTGTAAGGATCTTAATGGCAGGAAGTTTTTCTCTGAAAAATCCATTGGGTGATTGATTAGTATATCATTCTTTATAAACCCATTTCCTTTAGTAATTTTATCAAGAATTAATGTTGGTGTTACCCTGTTTCTAATTACAGATTGTAAATGGTTTGCTGTACTATCTGAGTCATTAATAAAGGTAATTGGTTTTGTTTTTAGCATATGGGCATTATCTGTTGAAAGCCGATGTGATATCCTGCCTTTCAGATTTTTAGAAGAAAGACTGTTGTTAATATAATCTTGCCCAAGAAATTCAAATAATCGGTTGTAAGCCTGATTGTCGCTTACAGCAAAAATTTTAGTAATTTCTTTCTCGATATTCGTGTAGAGGCTATCTTCTTGTAAAATGAAAGAAGTATGCCTGTCAATAGAAATTCCTTCTTTTTGTAATTCTTTTAGTTTTTCCAGAGCGATCATAGCGATAGGAAATTTCACAGTACTTGCAGGATAAAAATAGGTGCTGTCTGAGACATTGAATTGATAATCCGTAAAAACCACTGTGTCTTGCTCATTTTTATCAATCTGGCTGTATAAAATCTGTACCTCGTATTTTTCTGGATTTTGCATAACATTTTTTATTTTCTCGGTATCGGCATGCAAAACGTTTTGGAGTGGCTCTTTTTTAGCGCAAGAAGTGCTTAGCATAGCTATTATAATTAGTGCTAAAACAGTTTTCAGCCCTTGTATAGCGTGCTCTACAAAAGCTGTAGAGAGAAGATGTATTGGTGTACTATAGGTCTTGTTTTTCATAAGCTGATAAAGGAATATGATATTGGATGGGTATTATTTTATGGTTTTCGTAAAATAGATGCCTTACCTCTCAAAGATAAGAATTGTAAAGTGTTTAGAGTGATATGATAAAATGAGGTGTAGTCTAAGATCAATTCTCCAAAACATTTGTTAATTCTATCTCAATACTAGACGGTTCAGTCGGTATCTTTTATAAAATGTGGTAAATTTATATAATGAAAGAGAGAAAAGGAATTTTTAAAAAGGGATTTGCTTTTAAGCATTATGAGGCCCCAGAACAATCTCCATTTGATAAACTTTTTGATATTTTTCAGGAGATCATTACTCATACTTCGGGAGACTTGGATGAAGCTTTAGACTGGATGAGGGAGCTTGATAAAGAATATCAGCTGACCAGTGAAGACTACACACTTGATGATTTTATAGAAGATCTTAAAAAGAAAGGATATATCCGTGAAGAAATCAAACCGGATGGAAAAGGCGGTATGTCTATTACCGGTAAAACCGAACGAGCTATTAGAAAACGTGCACTTGATCAAATTTTCGGAAATTTAAAACGCAGTGGATCCGGAAATCACAGAACCAAGTATACAGGCAGAGGCGATGAACACGCAGGAGAATACAGAAATTATCAATACGGAGATGCATTAGAAAGAATATCTATTACTGAAAGCTTAAAAAATGCTCAGATCAATCATGGAATTGGAGAACTGAATTTAACCGAAGACGATTTGGTTGTTGAAGAGACGCAATACAAAGCCCAGATGAGTACTGTATTAATGATCGACATCAGCCACAGTATGATTTTATATGGAGAAGATCGTATTACACCCGCTAAAAAAGTTGCTATGGCACTGGCTGAGCTTATTACCACCAGATATCCCAAAGATACTTTGGATATTTTGGTATTTGGTAACGATGCCTGGCCGATAGCTATTAAAGATTTGCCATACCTTCAAGTAGGACCTTATCACACCAATACAGTTGCAGGGTTACAGTTGGCTATGGATATGCTAAGAAGAAAACGTAATACTAACAAACAGATTTTTATGATTACCGACGGAAAACCTAGTTGCCTCAGGATGCCCGACGGACACTATTATAAGAATAGTAATGGGTTAGATCATCGCATCGTTAACAAATGCTACATGATGGCACAACAGGCCAGAAAATTACATATTCCTATCACAACTTTTATGATTGCTCAAGATCCTTATTTAATGCAATTTGTAAGAGAGTTTACGTATGCTAATCAGGGAAAAGCTTTTTACACAGGTTTAAAAGGTTTAGGAGAGATGATTTTTGAAGATTACGAAACCAATAGAAAAAAAAGAATCAAAGGATAAAAAATAGTCTAAATTTAGAATACTACGGAAAAGAAAAATATGGATACGAAAAACATTACGACATTCGGACAATTAAAAAAATCAGGATATAAAAGTAAAAGTATAAAAGACGAACTCAGAGATAATTTAAGAACCAAAATCAGTAAAAATGAGCATACGTTTACTGGGATTCATGGATATGAAAATACGGTTATCCCTGAGTTGGAACGAGCCATTTTATCCAGACATAATATCAACCTTTTAGGATTGAGAGGTCAGGCAAAAACACGTTTAGCCAGGCAGATGATCAACGTATTAGACGAGTGGATTCCTATTGTAGCAGGATCAGAGATCAATGACAATCCATTTCATCCAATATCAAGATATGCTACGAGTTTGATTGAAGAAAAAGGAGATGAAACTCCGATTTCTTGGGTCCATAGAAATGATCGTTTTGCTGAGAAATTGGCAACGCCAGATGTTACCGTAGCAGATATTATCGGTGATGTAGACCCGATCAAAGCGGCTAATTTAAAACTGAGTTATGCTGACGACAGAGTAATTCATTTTGGGATGATACCCAGAGCAAATCGTTGTATTTTTGTGATTAATGAATTACCGGATTTACAAGCGCGTATTCAGGTAGCATTGTTTAATATTTTACAGGAAGGGGATATTCAGATAAGAGGATTTAAACTTCGATTACCATTAGATATGCAGTTCGTATTTACTGCTAATCCAGAGGATTATACGAATCGTGGAAGTATTGTTACTCCGCTTAAAGATAGAATAGGCTCACAGATTCTCACGCATTATCCCGAAACTATTGAAATTGCTAAAACAATCACGCAGCAAGAAGCACAATTAGATCCCAGACAAAGTAATCTGGTTCACGTACCGGATTTGGCTAAAGATGTACTGGAGCAGATCAGTTTTCAGGCCAGAGAAAGTGAATTTGTTGACGCTAAAAGTGGAGTAAGTGCCCGAATGAGTATAACTGCTTACGAAAACTTATTAAGTACTGCTGAGTATAGAGCACTCAAATCCGGAGATGAACATACCCTATTAAGATTAAGTGATTTTATGGGGGTAATTCCTGCTATTACAGGTAAGGTGGAGCTAGTTTATGAAGGAGAACAGGAAGGGGCAGCATTCGTGGCAGAAACCTTGATTTCGGATGCTATAAAAACGTTATTTACTGAATATTTTCCTAAAATTGAAAAATTAGAAAAAGAAAGTGAGAGGAGCCCATATCAGGAGCTAATTGATTGGTTTTTTGAGCAGAGCGGTTTTGAACTTTTAGACGAGATCCAAGAATCTGAGTATAAAAAGAAGTTGGACGCTATTGAACCACTACAAGACCTCATTATGAAATATCAAGGAGATGTTGATAAAAATGATAGTTACTTTATGAAAGAGTTTCTGTTATGGGGATTGGTAGAACATAAAAAATTAAGCAAATATCGACTGTCTGAAGGATTTAGATTTAAAGATTTATACGGTAGCTATATTAGCGATTTATAGTATATACTTGTTCTTTGATGGTTTCTTGGTGGTTGAAGGTGTTGGGTTCGATTGTTAAATCGGGTTTGTGCATTACAAAAAATTGCTATGAAACACCAACTACATCTTACCACCAAACAATAAAACATTTTGAAAAAAGACCTCCACTACTTTTTATCCAAAGCAGTGGAGATTTTTTATTAGAAAGCTGTGCGCTTATTTGCTTGGATATTGATGAAAATGAATGCCAGGTTTTGTTATGTTTTGGATGCACAATCCAATCTTTTTTTTTGGGAATATAGTATGCATTTTGACTGTTTTTTTCTAGATTAAATTCTTCTTCCCGTAACCAAAACCCAACAATACAATCATTATTAAGAAACTCGAATTGCTTGTTTTGGTGTGATAATGGGATGAATAAATTTCCAAAAAAACATACTTTCTGTAAAATATCTTTAGGATTTATGTTTACTTCTTGTAAACGGGCAATAGTTTCGGGTCGATGGAGTAATGGTAGTTGCTTTTCTTTGAGCTTCGTTACTTTTTCTAATAGACTATCTTTTCGATTCGGACCAATCCACCGTTCTAGTAAAATGTTACTTGTTTTTGGATCATAGAGATAAAATTTATAAATCAATTCTATATGTATTACCCTATTTTGAATTTTATCATGTATTAAAAAATCTAATTCCCCAATCGTAGTTTTATCTCTAAATATCTGAACGTTTTTTAGAAGTACCTGATGATTTTTAGAAGTGGTTAGGAAGTAATCAAAAAAATGTTCAATTCTTTTCCCCAATACTTCATTCTCAGAAATGTTTACAGATATTTTATTGACGCTACTGTCACTAAGGTTCTGAAAGTTATATTGGGATAGTTTAAAAAGAGAAGTTTCGTTCCAGAGTAATTTACTGTCCAAAAAACCGGCATACTCGTGCTCAACAGACATGGTATTGCTTTTATTAATTCCTGAAAATAGAAAAATATTTATCCAAGATAGGTCTAAGTATATTACGATCCACTGGTTTAGACAAAAAGTCATCACAGCCAGCTGCCAAAGCTTTTTCAATATCTTCTTCTGTAGAATAAGCTGTTTGGGCTACTACAGGGAGATAAGGTCTTAATTTTTTGATACGTTTTGTTGCATCATATCCATCCATGACGGGCATTTTAATATCCATTAGTACTAGATCTATTTCTTCGTTGTCCTGACAAATCTCTACAGCTTCTTTACCATTTTTAGCACGATATATAACAAACTCGAAGTCACTCATTTTAGTTAAGACAGTTTTCAGAAAAAGAAAATTTACTTCACCATCTTCTGCAATAAGCACTATATGTTTCTCCGATTTTGTGGTTTCTTCGTTGCTGGTATATAGTTCTGCTTTTTTTTGCATTTCAGTATATGGAATTTTTAATAAAAAGGCACTACCTTCATTTTCTTTACTTACAAAGGATATTTTTCCTCCAATTAAATCTATATATTTTTTGGCAATCGCCAAGCCTAAACCAAGACCTCCGAAATTTTTAGAAATCTCTTTTTCTGATTGAGAGAAGCTCTTAAAAATAATATCCTGATCTTTTTGTTTAATTCCGATCCCTGTATCTTTAATTGATAGATGTACGAAATCTTCTACAAGATAAGAAAAGATTGTTATCGAACCGGTATTGGTAAACTTTATACTGTTATCGATCAGGTTACTTAGAATTTTATACAGTTTGATTTTATCTGTAATGATAGTGCTTTTTTCTTCTGGAATTTTATTTTCTAAATGTATTGTTAGGTTTTTTTCTTTTGCTTTATTGTTGAACTCTGACGTCAATTTTAAGAAGAGTTCGTTTATGTTAGTCTCTGTAAATCGTACTTTACTTTGGTTGGTTTCTAACACAGAAATTTCTAAAATATCATTTACTGATGCGATTAAATCTTTCCCGCTATCAACAATAATCTCAGTGTACTCTTTTCTTTCTTCGAAGGTTAAGGAATCAGATTTGAGTAATTCTGAAAACCCCATAATCCCATTCATCGGAGTTCTTATTTCATGGGATATATTCTGAATAAAATTAGTTTTAATTCTATTACTTTCTTCTGCATTATCTTTTGCAATACAAAGTTCTTTTGTTTTTTGCCTTATTTTAAACTTTAGATAAAAATGGATAAATATGATACCAGCCAATGCAGAGAAAAAGAGTATGGAGGATATAATCCAGAATTTGGTTTTTTTGTAAAAGGGCTTAACTGTTTTGAAAAGCCAATTACTCAATATCTCCTGTTTTTCTTTGTCAGAAATAGTACGAGTCGCTTTGGATATAATGGAATTTAATATTTTCTTTTCTTTAAGAACGGCGATACTTGGCACATAGTTATGGTCAATTTCTGTGAGAACTTTTAAGTTGGTAAACCCTTCTGATTTTATTAAATAATTTACAAGTGCTTTACCACCTATATAACCATCGGATGCTCCTGATTGTAAACTGCGTAAACAGCTAACGTCATCAGGATAGTTTTTTAAATTCAAGTTGGGGTAGGTTTCTTTTAGGTAATCATCTATAGAATACCCTTGTGGAGAAGCAATTACCTTATTTTTGAAATCCGCGAGATTTTTCGGACCATCAAACTCTTTTCTGGTAACTAAAACAAATGGTGTTTCAAAAAACTCCGTATAAAAATTCAGATATTTTTTCCTTCCCGTAGTCTCCTGCATTTCTAAGATTATATCTACTTTTTGATTTTTGATATCCTTTAATAGTTGTGTCCATTCTGTATACTGTTTTTTTTGAAAAGTATAGTTGATTTTATCTTCTATTAATCTAAAATGATCTACCATAATTCCGTCGATACTATCATTTTTATTTCTGAACTGATATGGTGGATAATACGGATATAAGGCTACAACTATCTTATCTTGCTCCCGAAGCCATTTTTTTTCAGTATCATCAAGAATATTGTCATGATTACAAGAGGGTATCCCGATGACAAGGCATATGAAAAGAACAGTATATGTGATTTGGTTCTGCATATATTATGTTGGATTAGTTGGCTTATTTCTGCTTTTAAAAATGGGGAAATATTTATGCAACATGGGAGTAAGAACTTTTCGGTCTACCGGTTTGGATACAAAATCATCACAACCTGCATCAAGTGCTTTCTGCACGTCTTCTTCAATAGAATATGCTGTTTGGGCGATCACTGGTAAGTCGGGTCTCATTTTTTTTATGTAAGAGGTGGCGTCATAACCATTCATTATAGGCATTTTAATATCCATCAAAACCAAATCGATGTTTTCGTTTTCCTGGCAAATTGTTACTGCTTCCTGACCATTTTTTGCGCGATAGATAGTAAAATCATAATCGTTCATTTTGGTAAGAATTGTCTTTAGAAACAAGAAGTTGGTTTCTCCATCCTCGGCGATTAATATAATATGCTTCTCTTTTTTTAAACCGTTATTATCACGCTTTTCTCTATTACTTTTATTGCTTTGCGAAACTGGGTTATATGGAAGTCGTAATGTAAAAGTAGTGCCTTTGTTTTCTTGACTGTTTAGTCTTATTTGCCCACCGATAAATTCTGCGTTTTTTTTTGCGATAGTTAATCCAAGTCCAATTCCATCATATCCTCCTATCGTATTTTCAACGTTGGACGCCAGGTTATTTTTTATTTTTGTTTGTTTTTTTTTGCTGATACCAATACCGGTATCTTTTACTGAAATAAATAAAAAATCTTCTTTTATTTCATATGAAATAGTGATCGCGCCATCATTGGTGAATTTTACAGCATTTTCTACAAAGACATTTAATATTTTGTTCAGCTTTGGACGATCCATCAGTACTATGTTTTGAGAATTAGTCAGGTTGCTTTCAATATAAAAGTTGATGTTTTTTTCTCCTGCCTTTACTTCATAATAGTTTACCAATGATTGGAATATATCTCGAAGGTTAATCTCTACCAACCGAAGCGTGAATCTTTTTGTTTGTAATTGAGATATTTCCAGAATGTTGTCAATAATGGATAGTAGTTCTTTACTATTCCCAATAATCATTTGTGTGTATTTTCGTCTTTCTTCAGGAGTTATATCCTCATTGTTTAGGTACTCTGAAAGTCCAATAATTCCGTTCATTGGAGTTCGGATCTCCTGTGGAATATTGTTTATGAAATTTGTTTTTAGGCGATTACTTTCTTCTGCGATATCCCTAGCGATGATGAGTTCCTCTCTTTTCTGTTGTATCTTATATTTTAAATAATAATTGAAAAACACACCTAATATAAATGCTACTAAAGAAATTAGAGACACCATTATCCAGAATCTGGAAGTTTGATAAAAAGGAATTATATTTTGATATAGCCAATTGTCTGAGATGGATTCCTTTTCATTTTTTGTGATACTTGCAAGAGCTTTGGTAATAATACCATCGAGCACAGTATTTTTTTTATTGATAGCGATACCTGGTGTATACTTAAAATTTATATCTGAATTTATTTTCAGATTGTCCAGTTTTTTTAACCTTATATAGTAATTTGCTACTGCTCTTGGACCCACATAAGCATCATAAGTACCCATATTTAATTTTACTAAACAGTCTAATTCATCTCTAAGAGTTACTATATCAAAAGCAGGATATCTCTTTCTCAAATTTTCTGTGATCACATAATTTTCAGGTAACACAATGGTTTTGTCGTGTAGGCTTTTTAGACTATTCCCAAATATTGCATTTTTACGTGTTACGATGACTTGTTGAGATTCAAAAAGGGGAGCATAAAATTTCAAATAAGATTTTCTACTTTCTGTTTCCTGAATTTCAAGGATCAAATCGATTTTATTCTCTTTTACATCCTCAATTAGTTTGGGCCAATCTGTATATTGTTTCCTTTTGAATTTATAATTTATTTTTTGCTCCACAATTTCAAGGTATTCAATAAAAACACCATCGGCATTACCTTGTTCATTTATGAATTGATAAGGTGGATAATATGGATAGATGGCTACCGTTATACTATCGTTTTTTTGAAGCCGTTCTTTTTCTAAGTCGCTTAATTCCAGTGTTTTTGAACAGGAGCATGCTATTATGAGCAGAAGGAAGAAAGGGAGTAAAAGTAGTAGTTTTTTTGCCATATAAGTATATCATTTAAAAACGTAACTTTTTTAGACCCATAAATAAAGATAGTGTTTTAATAGTAGTTTTGAAAGGAGAATGCTTTAAAACTTCCTAGTAAAACAAGGTAAATAGCTGCTTGTTAAATATTTAAATATCTTTAGAAATTTCTGTTCCATCGGGATACAGTGCAAAGCGTCCTTTGGATTTATCGTGTGTATGATCATAACTTGGCCAGTTCCATCCGCCAAATTGGGTTTGTTGATATTGCATAATAGCCTCTTTTATTTCTTGCTGATGGTTCATTACAAATGGTCCTTGTTTTGCCACAGGCTCATTTATTGGTCTTCCTTGAAGAAGTAAAAAATGAGACTCTGTATCCCCATTCTTAATGGTTAGCTCTTGATCACTTTGGGTTATCAGTTCGTGATTTACCGGGATTGAATATCCTTCACTTTCGATTTCATTTCCTTTAAAAAAATAAATAGAGCGATGAATTCCCTGAGAGGCTTTTTGAAAAGTATATAGTGCATTAGGAGCCATTTTTATAGTCGAGATAATAATTTCATTTTTGGGATTTGCTGCCCAAGAGTCCGGAGCTGGATCGACTGCCGTTTTTCCTTCCAGTTTTCCGGCAATTAATGTGATTTCTGTAATTTTCCCGGTAGTATCTGTTTTGGTTATTATTGGAATTTCTTCTTTCCAGAGCATTTGAAAATGTGGTTCAACCATTTTCTTGCTTTTAGGAAGATTGAGCCAGATCTGAAATAATAGAAACGGGTTTTCTTCTTCTGAGTTTAAAAGCGGAAACATTTCGGAATGTTGTACTCCTTTTCCGGCGGTCATCCACTGCACATCCCCATTGCCAAAACGTCCTGCTGCTCCCAGCGAATCAGAATGATCCACCAAACCTTTTTGAACAATAGTAATGGTTTCAAAACCCCGATGCGGATGTGCGGGAAAACCAGGCACCGTAGTACCATGATACATTCTCCAACCATCTTTTGGAGTAAAATCCTGACCGATATTTCTTCCTGTTAAAGAAGCATCAGGGCCTAACTGATCATTTCCTTTGGGATACTGATCCTCGTGATATGCACAAAACAAAAATGGATCTCTTGTCTCCCACATAAAACCTAGCGGTTTAATTTTAATAATGGCATTCATAGTTTGGAGTTTAGTTCTTAATGAATCCGGAAAACTTTACTTCTTAAAAGTAAAGCATTCTTGACAGTTATATTGTTTTGTAATCTCTTTTGGATCATAAACTTGTCCATCTTTAAGTACCTTATAAATATCTCTCGTATTTTTGATATCCTCCAAAGGATTACTATTAAGAATTACAAGATCCGAGAGCTTTCCGACTTCAATGGTACCAACGCTTATTTCTTTTTTTAAAAATCTTGATCCGTGATAAGCAGAGGTTTGTAGTGCTTCTAACGGTGATAGGCCAACAGAAACTAAGGCTTCTAGTTCTTTGTGTAATGAAATGCCAGGATATACATATGAATTATAAGCTCCACTATCAGATCCTGCCAGAAGTTGTACATCTGCGTCTTGTAACGATTTTGTTAAGGTTTTGAAAAAAGCATTTAATTCTTTTCGTGATTTTTTTGCCTTTTCAGAAGCATTCAATGCTCGTTTTATACGACCCTGATATGTTTTAACAATTCCTTCTCCCATAATTTTTAGATGGGGATCCTTGATGTGGTCAACTTCGTCTAGATGACTTAGAACGTTGCCAATGTGTACTGTAGGAACTACGTAAGTATTTTTGTTTTTTAGATTTTCAAATGTTTTTTGTGCAATAGTGTTGTCATAACTCGACATTAGGTCATCCATTGCATTCCAGAAACTAAGCTTTTTGTTTGCAATCGCTCGTGTAATTTCAGATTCTTTTGTTGAGCATCCTTTTAAAACATAATATAAATGTTCAATACTACCAATTCCAGCGTGTATTGTTTCATCTAATTCAACTGTAAAAGGCATATGACCAGAAGAGATCATTCCTCTTTTTTTTGATTGTTTTAGAATTTCCAGATAATTTTCTCGTGTAATCCGGCTATCATATATTTTTACAAAATCGGAAGGTATTTTTTCTAGAGAATCTAATGCTTTTTTCACATCTTCTGGGGATTCTATAGTTAAGGAGCCTGCCCAGGTTGCATTTGCACCATCAAGTTTAGGTCCTGAAGTATAAATAGTTGGTCCAATTACTATTTTATCCAGTATTTCTTGTTTCCATTCTAAAATCTCAGGAGTAAGATCTCCTCCAGCATCTCTAACTGTTGTAATTCCGTGGGCTATAAAAAGCGGAAGCAATTTTTTGTTTTCTTCTACTAAAGAGTCTCCACCCCTAAGATGGATGTGGTTATCCCAAAATCCTGGAAGAAGAAATTTACCAGCCCCATCAATTCTATTTTCAGTGAGGTACTTGTGTGTACTATCAACTGTTGCCAGTTTTAGAATTTTACCTTGGTTACTATACACGGTCTTTTTGGAAATATTACCATTTTCTACTTGAATTACATTAATATTAGAGATCACCGTATCGTAGTGTACCTTTTCCTCGTTAGAGCAACTAAACATACCAAAGCATAAAAAAGCGAATAGTACTACGTTATTATTTTTTATAATTGATAGCATCGTCAATAGTAAATTTACTTTTAAAAGAAAAGGCATATGGGGTTTCTCCATGTTCTTGCAAATAATATAAACGCTCTTTGGCTTCTTCGGGAGTGGGTTCGTGACCATCTGCAATATACCAAAATGCCATATGCATTCTGGGCATTTTGTGAAACCATTCTTTTTTTCGTTTTAGAATTGCTACATGATCTGTTTTATACGTAAAATTGAAGAGTGCATCCATATTTTCCCAAACAGACATATTGATTATTAAAAAGAGATTATCAAAGACCGTCAAGGCCGTGGCGTTTCCCTCATCACCTTTGAGTCGCCAAGCAAAACCTTCGCTTTGTTCTGCTAGTTCATTAATACGTTCCAAATTGTTTACAAAATCAGCCATAATTGGATCATTAATCGGGGCTAACATTTCGGCAATATTTACTTGGGCTAATTGCATAGTTTTATATTTTTCTAATTATGTCCAAAGTGGCATCCACATCCAGGCTTCATAAAACTCTGGGATGCCTCGTGCCAAGGAAAAGTTTTGTTAGATTTTGTGTTTTCCCACCAGAATTTGGTTCTTTTTTTAGAAGTGTTGCCAATTTCATTCATGGTATCGGTATCGTATAATCTACCATTAACCATGGTATATTTTACCGTTTCTGTATTTTTAATATTGTCTAATGGATTTTTGTTAAGCACAATGAGGTCAGCCAACTTACCTTCTTTAAGCGATCCAATGTCGTTTCCAGCTCCGATATAATTAGCTCCGTTGATTGTTGCCGCTTGTAAGGCTTGCATATTGGTCATGCCGCCTTGTTGTAACATCCATAGCTCCCAGTGCGCTCCCAAACCTTGTAATTGTCCGTGTGCTCCGAGATTTACTTTAACTCCTTCGTTGGTTAGTTTTGTAGCCGTTTTAGAAACTAAAATATGTCCGTTTTCATATTCTTCTTCCGGAATCATGGTTCTATGACGTGATCTGGCATCAATGATTGAACGTGGTGTGTACTTAAGTAATTTTTCATTTTCCCAGACATTATCTTTTTGATAAAAGAAATATTCACCATTTATACCTCCATAGTTTACGATCAGGGTAGGTGTATACCCCGTTTTACTAGTTTTCCATAATTCGTATACATCTCTATAGACTGGAGCGACAGGAATATTATGTTCCACACCGGTATGGCCGTCCATTATCATACTCATATTATGATAAAAAGTAGAACCGCCTTCTGGCACCACGTTAATTTCTAACTCACGAGCGGCTTGCATTACTTGTTGTCTTTGATCCCTGCGCGGTTGATTGTAGCTTTTTACAGATTTAGCCCCAAAAGCCTTTGTTCGTCTTATGGAAGATCTGGCATCTTCGAGGTTATTGACTACTGCTTTAAAATCTCCATCCGCACCATATAATATAAAACCGGTAGAGTAGAGACGTGGCCCAACCATTTTGCCACTTTTTATAAGTTCAGAAATGCTAAAAACAGTTTCCGTATTAGCTGAAGGATCGTGAGCAGTTGTGACTCCAAATGCAAGATTTGCATATAGCTGCCAATGTTTTTGGGTAGTTAATCCATATCTAAATGCACCTACATGGGCGTGAGCGTCCACAATACCTGGCATAATTGTTTTACCTTTTACGTCAAATACTTTAGCATCTTCGGGAATTTCAATATCACCTGTTTTGCCGATTTTCTCTATAAGATTTCTATGAATCACAATGGTTCCTTGTTCGATAACCTGATCATCTTCCATAGTAATAATTCGTGCATTGGTAAAAGCAATTCTACCAGATGGGACATCTGTTTTTGAAATCAAATCAACAGTAAGACCTGTTGATGTGACTTCTCCAACTTTTTCAGGAGAACTAGGTAGAAAAGTAAATCGCTGATTAATATCATTAGAAAAATATTCTTCGCCCAAAGTCCAGAACACTTTTTTACTGTTTTCAGACCAATGTAGATTAATTCCTGCGTCTTTTGATATTTGTGACACTGGAACTGATTTGGATTTATTATCAAGATCGATTGTCTTACCATTAAGAACAAATGGCGCAATGTACGCTTTATGTAGATGAGTAAAGGCAATCCATTTATTATCAGGACTGGGCACTAATCTATTGGCATATTTTGATTTTATGTGTGTCTTTTCGTCTTTTCCATTGAGGTCAACTGATTTTAGTTGTTTCGTGAGGTTGCCAAAATAAGTACCTCCGGTTTGATAAAAAATACGTTTTCCATCTTTTGTAAATGTTGGATATTCACCTTCTTTTGAAATTAATTTCACATCACCTCCAAAACTCGACATGCTATAAATTCCTGTTTTTTTATCAAAACTTCTTCCTTGATCATTATTTCCTCCTTCTTTTCGGAAGGTTATTAAATTACCTGTAGTATTGTAATCAGGTGTTCTATAAATTCCTTTTTCAGACGTAAGTTTGATTGATGTTCCTCCTGTAGCGGGTATTTTACAAACAGCCCCTAGTGTTTCATCATTCCAGGTTACATATACTATATGATTTCCATCGGGAGAAAAATTTGGTTCAAATTCAAAATCTGATTGCTGTGCGGTTAGACGTTGTGGTTTTCCATTAGGCAGTTTTTTACTCCATAGGTTTCCTAAAGCACTAAAGACCAATGTTTTTTCATCCGGAGACGTGACTGCATGACGAATCACTTTTGCAGAAAACTCTTTTGGAGCGACTGGCGAGTCAAAATGTACCGTTTCTGCTATTTTTATGGAGGCATTAACAGTAAACGGAATAGTAGTTACTCGTGAATTTTCAATATTAATTTTATGAATTTTTCCTGCAGACCAAAATATAATATTTGTATTATCAGGCATCCAGCTAAAATTAGGATACACACCAAAAATGGCCCAAGCTTCTTGTTGATCTTTATTGAGTTGATCATAGATAGGCCATTCTTGCCCTGTTTCGAGATCATGAATGTATAAAACTGTTTTTGTACGCACTCGTTTTATAAAAGCAAGTTTTTTTCCATCCCTAGAAACCTGCGGTCTTGCCGCTCCACCAGGTCCTCCTGTTATTATTGTGGTCTCTCCAGTATCAAAGTCATACCTTTTAATAACATAGATTTGTTTGTTTGGATCCTTATTGTACTGAAAAAAACCGCCAGAATACATATCTTCACTATAGTACATGTATTTACCATCTGGCGAAATGTTAGGCTCATTAATATCTTGTTGATCATTTTTTCTTTTGGTTAGCTGAATTCCTGAACCTCCGGTAATATGATATTGCCACATTTCTCCTGCTCCCAATGATCGTTGAGAAGTAAAATGTTTTCTAGCTACTAAAAAGTTTCCATCTGGCATCCAGGCAGCGTTATTTAATAATCTAAAACTTTCTTTGGTAATTTGTTTGGCATTGCTACCATCTTTATTCATTACCCAAATATTATCTCCACCACCAGCATCACTGGTAAATGAGATTTTTGTTCCATCTGGACTGAAACGAGGTTGTATTTCAAACGGAATTCCTTGGCGCAAAACTGTTGCTTGTCCACCAGTAACAGGAATACTGTAAATATCACCCATAAGATCAAAAACGATCGTTTTTCCATCAGGACTAATATCCAAGTTCATCCAAGTGCCTTCGTTTGTAGTGAATGTATGATCTTTATAATTAAACGCTCCTGTAGGATTAGAAACATCCCAAGTATCCTCTTTTTTTTTGTCTTTTTTGCTTTTTTGTCCTTGGGAATTACATATTAAGAATACTCCAAGAAATAGCGTAATGATGATATGTTTGTGCATATTATTCGATTTATCCAAACCGAAAATAATGAATTCGAGCGCAAAATGTCTTAAAGTGTTGTTAACGGAAATGGTTATGTGATCATGGTTTAAAACAAGGAATCCTGTTTATTTATTTTATCTGGTTCCGTCCCTTGTTTTGATATTAGCTTCACAGTGTTTTATAATTTCCAGAATTCTTTTATCTCTTGTTTCCTGTCTTTTTGCCTGATTAAGCCAGTATAAATAACTTTTTCTGTATCCTCTAGCAAAATTCAAATAATTATCATAAGCTAATTGATTGTTGTTAAAAGCTTTTTGTAAATCATCGGGAATGATACCATTTTCTACGTCGTCCAGAGTGGTCCATGACCCATTTTCTTTTGCAATAGCTATTTATTTTAAACCACTGTCGTGCATTAAATCGTTTTTGATGAGGTTGGTGATATAGGTTTTGTTTACTTTACTCCACACACTTTTAGGCTTACGTGGGCAGAAATATTGTTTTCTTCGTTCTTCGTCTAATTTTTTTACAGTAGAATCAATCCACCCATAGCAAAGAGCTACCTTTACAGCTTCTTCCCAACGCATACTGGGTTGTGTACTTTCCACTTTATAAAAAATCAGATAAACACCATCACTAGTGTTATGATGATCTCGGAGCCAGTTTCTCCATTCTATATCGTTTTTGAAATATAATTCTGGTTTAATTTTCATTCTTTATAGGTTGTAACCAATCAATGGCATGATAATTATTAATACTCAGCCATAATCTGTTTTTGGTTTCGGGTCCGAATAATTGGCTGATGCGGTAATCTGGTCCGATTTCAATCTTATTTTTTTTGGTAAATTCATATCCTATAAAAGGAATGATCCGTATTTCTAAATTGGTATTAGTACTTTGGTAAGACCCTACATATTCATTATTAAATTTTAGATAGAACTCTCCCGGATCAACTCGATAGCCATTAAACGGTAGTTCTATAGTAAAACGGTATCTAAGCCTGAATTCTGTGGATTCTACTGTGCTAAAGGTTTGGTCGGTTACAAATCGATGCGCCGCTCTTACCGCTTCTAATTGACGTGCGATAGAATATTGAAATATAGAACGATGAATGAGTTCATCTTTTTTAACTCTTAACAAGTATCCTACATTAAAAACTTTATCAGAAGATAGTTTGTATGAAAGTATGGTGGTAAGGTCTGTTAACAGGTACTCATAGGAAAAATCATAACCTGGTTCAACATTCCATAATTGCTGGCGGGATTCAATACTATTAATCAGTTTGATATTATTTGATAGTTTGTTGGAGAGGACAATTTTTGGCAATAAACCAGATGTAAATGATGTTTGTGCAGCTAGTGTATGACAAAGAAAACCATAAAAACAAATTGATATAATATCTTTTACCTGAATCATTTTTTTTAATAAATAAGATTATCAGTATTACTACTTACAATTTTCAATATGCGTAATAAAACCCCGGTATCGTTATATAGCAGTTCATAGTATCTATATTGTTTCTCTTTTTTTCCTCGTATCACTAATTCATAGTTAAGTTTGTAATTTTCAGTAGTAGTTTTTTTGTTTATTAAAGAAATAAGCGTAGATCGTGTTCCTACCCATTGTTTTTGTGTTTTTTTAACTTTAGATTTTATAAAAATACTATCCAGTGAACTTTTAATTTGTTTTCTAACGTTTTCAGGAACAGATAAGAACGAAACTTTCTGTTCGATGTCTTGTGGATTTCCATCAGTATCAAATTCGATACTGTATTTTCTTTTTTTATAGCAGGTTTTTGCTTCAATGCTATTACCGTCCTGACTCTCTTCGGCATACCATTTAATTTTTTTATCAAAAGGTCCCTGCTTCATGAAATCTAAAGCTAGTGTTGGTACATTTGAACTTTTTATTCGATACTCTTTTTCGTGTTTGTTCTGAGAATATCCTGTTGAACAGAAGGATATCGAAAGATAAATTATCCAAACAATTAAATAACGGTTGGTCATATTCTTGAAACTTTTATTGGCACTATACTAAAATAATAAGAATCTATTATTCGGAAGAATCAACAATCATAAATGTTTTACAACACGCATATTTCATGAAAACAAATCCATAACATTACGTATAATATAATAGGTTATGTTCTTTGTGTACTCTGGTTTCTAGAAGAATCTAATATAGGCTCTAAAAGAATCACTATTTGTTGGTCTTGTTCTTACCTCTCCTTCTGTGTAATCAGAAGTGTAGCACTTTGTATACTACATACCGTTGGTGAAATCTACCTGGTATAGTAATTGCCAAGCATAACTATTAAATCCCCATACACCGCTACTTTTGCATGCATAAAACTAAACTCTTGTTGATCCACATACTACATTTATCTAGGTATAGACATCATCACATTCGCTCCACAAACCCCATTATATGAATTATGGATATTAGAATACCATAATCTATTATCATAGAATCTAATATCTGTTGAAGTTGATGTTACCGTGGTTCCTCCACAACATGAATTTCTAAACCCTGTAGAACCTATATCTTAACAAGCTTTTTGGATTGTTGTATTTGTATAATTAGGGTCTAAAACCTCTAAAGGTGTCAAATATTCATGATGTATCTCCCAGAATTATTTAATGCTGATTCTTTTGCTGTTTTTGCAATACGTTCAGGTACTGGAAGCTCAGTTTCGGTATGAGAAATAAAGATATCAAAAGGTGTTAATTCTTGACTTAGACTACTATCTTCATTATTTCTTTCTGCGTTTCCATATAGTTTGTCAATGACAACCATATCATCATTTTCTCCAACGGGAATTGCTTTAAAAAGAGCTTTTTACTGTCTAAAATAATCAATTTAAAAAAACAATTTTCATAAAATATTTGCGTAACCGAATGATTACATTTATATTTGTAACCGATTAGTTACTAATATTAATGAGAAGAGATGTTTTTCAAGCAATTGCCGACCCCATCAGACGGGACATTATGGAACTATTGGCGAAGGAAATGCTAACTGTAAACTCAATAGCGGAAAATTTTGAAATTAGCCGACCTGCGATTTCCAAACACTTAAAAATTTTACAAGAGTGCGAAATAGTTGATTTCAAGAAAGAAGGCAGAGAACGATTTTACTTTATCAAACCAAAAAACCTAATTCCAGCTTTTATGTGGATTGAACAATACCGGGAACTTTGGGAAAGCAAACTGGACTCTTTTGACAGGTATTTAATCAAACTACAATCCAAAAATGACCAAAATGAATAAATTTAACGAAAAGAAAAATCGGACAATAACCATTAATAGAACCTTCAATGCACCAATACGCTTGGTTTGGGAGGCTTGGACACAATCAGAACACATTGCAGAATGGTGGAGTCCAAAGGGGGGTAAAACAACAATTGTTGAGCACAACTTTAAAGTTGGTGGGAAATGGAAATATATCATGCCAATGCCTACGGGAAAAGAATTTATTGCTGAAGGCGAATATACAGAAATAGTGGAATTTGAAAAGATAGTTTCACTTGCCAATTTCAAACCAATGACTGAAGGAGTTGAAATAGAATCATTATTTAAAGCCAAAGAAAACAAAACCGATTTCACTTTTAACGTAATTCATCCAACCGAAGAATATAAAATCCAACAAGAAAAAATGGGAATTATGAATGGTTGGGGTTCTGTATTCGATAGACTTGATAATCTTTTAAAAACAATGTAACCAATACAATAAAAATGATATGAAAACAATGACATGTAAACAATTAGGAGGAGCCTGTGATAAAAAATTTCACGCAAACACATTTGAGGAAATTGCTGAAATGAGTAAAAATCATGGAATGGAAATGTTCCAAATAAAAGATCCAGCGCATCAAAAAGCTATGGCAGAAATGAAGAAATTGATGCAATCACCGAATGCAATGCAAGAATGGTTTGAGAACAAAAGAAAAGAATTTAACGCATTACCTGCAAATTAATTAGAACAAAGAACAGTTGCCGAAAACGCATCAATAACGGCGAAATTATAGACTTCTGAGATATTTGTTTGAGAAGTCCACTAAATTTTTAAATTACGCTTTTTATAAGTTGAAATAAATAAACATTCAGCTTGGCGTTAACCCAAAAAGTTCATGTCTATTAGAACGCTACGAATTATATACTAGATCATTGTACTTCTTTAGAAAATCTGATTATGATTTCGCCTGCTTTATTACATAATGAAAACATATATCCGTTGGCAGAAGTATAGGGTCTTGTCTTTTTGTTCAAACTTAGGATATTTATCGATCAATTAATCATAGATTTTTAATTTTTCTTTCTACATCATAGGCTGATAATTGGTGTTGTTTTATTATCTGTTAATTTGTTTGGCTATTATGATGGTGTGGTTTTCAGAAGTTCCATCTTTTTTAAGATATGGTTTATGAATCGTGTTGGTAACTATAAAATCATGTTCGATCAATTCTTTTTGTAAGTCTTCTATGTTATGATAGTAGAAATATACCTGATCACCCGTACTACCTGTCTGATAACCAGAATCCTTATAGTCACCTGCTACAAAACTTATGTATAACATACCATTATTTTTTAACAAACCAGCACAATCTTTAATAAAGCCAGAAAGATCTGATGTTGACAAGTAGGGGATATAAAATCCAGCAATAATACCATCGAATAGAGAGGGCAAGGTATTGATTTTTCTTCCATCCATTATTTTGAAACTGACAGTGGGGTTATTCTTTTGTGCCAATGCGATCATATTAGGTGCAATATCAATTCCCAGTATAGTGCAGTCAGGTCTTTTGGATGTAATATGTTTTGTAATATTACCAGGACCACAGCCAATTTCCAAAATTGAAGGGTTTTGTAGTGTTAGTGCTTTGCAAAAAGTAGCGTATGTGTCATCATACAGATCTAAATCCATAAACACTTCTTCATATACAAAGGCAATTTTATTCCAAGTCTTAAATGTAGTTTGATAGCGATTCACAAATTATTGCGTACGTTATTTATTAGTTACTTTATTTGTCTTTAGATGTTCTAAGTATCTATCTTTAAGCGTTTCATATGCTTTTTTAAAGTCGGATCTAAATAATTCATTATACTTTCCAAATATAGTCGTATCATTTTTAAGCATATAAGCGTAGGCTTCATATGCTGTTATAGTATCCAAATTTAGGATATTTTTTATGATGTGTTGAATTTCCTTTTTAGTCTGTTCGGTCTTTTCAATATTATTTTCATTTTTCGCTTTTTTATATATTACTAAACTTAGATATATCCTAATCATTTGTGGGGTTCCATAATTATGTAATAATTCAATAGAGCGATTACAGGCCAGATTTACACTGTCTGCATATATTTTATTATGAGAAGTGTTGTATAAATTAAGATTAGCCAATGCAATATCAGACCAGGTGTTTGCAGAAATCTGAAGTTTGTTATCATATTCATTGGCTAATATATTTACTGTGGAATAATCCAGCTTATCATATGCAACCCCAATAATCTTACCAAAAATATTAGTCTGTTTTTTAGAGTCCTTTGTTTGTTCAAGACTTTTGTCAATAATTGATTTTAAGTTTTCTTTGGAGTAATTGGATTGCAGTTCATTAATCTCATCCTGAATATCTTTTGTCTCTTCGAGCGCGGCTATTCTACGTTCAGTATCCATGTTTTCCATGAATATACGTTCTAATAAAATTCTGCTCCACAAATAGCTAATAAAAAACCCCCCAAAAAAATAAAAAATCAAGGTAGAAGCAATGATGGTGTATCCCAAAGGTGCGTTGGCAAACCCAGAAGATAGTTTATCGGCTAATCCTCCTATTAATTCAAAAACTTCTTTAGATTCTACTAATCCGACACCAACAATTATTTTTGTTAACCAGTCTGATAGCTGCTCCAGATTACTATTGGATTTTACACCTTCTGTGATATTTTCTTGTAATGTTCGGGGAATTCCGAAAATAAATCCAATAAGCGCTCCAACAGAAAAACTAGCAAGCATGATCATGGATAAAGTAGAGAGTACCGTAGTCCAATACGGTTCTGAAGTTATAGAATAGAGTATTAAAAGAACAAAACCAAAAATAAGCAAGGTGCCAGGAATAATAAAACTCCATTTGGCCTCTAGTTTTTTTTGCCCGGTCAGTTTAGGTGGCGCTATCATAGATCAGTATTTGATAAGTAATTATACGGTGCCGAATGTTTCTTATAGTTTTAAAAACTATAGATACGATTGTTGTCATTATCAAGGTTGAAAAAAAAGGGGGATTAATCTATGGGTAGTTAAATATAAGAATTTTTTTTGAAAGATATTTATTTAAGCGTTTGTTTATGTGATAGTTATAGTGATCGATGATCGAATTAGGATGTCGTGTTTTAGGTTGTTTTTAATTAGCAATACTTCTTGATCGCTCAATTGTGCCTTGGATTATCTGGAATTAGTTTTCTTTTGTTTGCATATGTAGTATTTAGTTTTCGCGTAAATTCATCTAACTCATCAGATACAATTTTGATATAAATCGCATATTTTTTTAGTAAAGATTCTGTCATATTTTCTATATGTATGGAATCGGTCAATCCCTGCAGTGTTGTTACGGGTTTCCGTAAGACGTGAGAAATATCGAACAATATTTGTTCCAGAGTGATTTCATATTCTTTTTGATACGTAATATCCTGTAGGAGACCGTACCATATGATACTTCCATCTTTCTTTTTTTCGGGTTTTGAGGAACAACGATACCATTTAATATACTGTTGGGTAGGTATCCTGCATTCTACATTCCAATCGCTACAATTCTTAAATGATTGTTTAATACTTTTTTTTACAGCCCCTATATCTTCTGGGTGTACTGCATTATACAATAGTTCAGGGTTTTTCTTTATGAAATCTACGGTAAAGTTGGTATTAATTTTAGAAACTCCATTACTTATAAAAGGGACTGATATTTTTTTGTCTTTAGAGACTTCAATCTGAAAAATCGTACAGGGAATTTGATCTGTCAATTTTTTAAGTCTTTCTGAGTTAAACTCAATTTTTTCCGCTTGTGAAATTAATAACTTTCTTGCATTGAGAAAATCCATCACTCTATCCGCTAATAGTTGTAAAGCTCTCTTTTGATTGTCTGAGATATGTCTTGGGATTGTATCAATAATACAAAGGGTTCCTAAGACATTGCCTCGAGGTGTTTTTAAGGGCGCACCAGCATAAAATCTAATATTAGGATGACCTGTTACCAATGGGTTTTTTTGAAACCGATTATCTTCTAAAGAATCGTTTACTACCAATATTTCTTCAGGGTTTTTGAGCGCATGAAAACAAAAAGCATCTTCCTTTTTGGTTTCTTTCGTGTCGAGCCCTTTTACAGATTTGAACCATTGCCGATCTTTATTTAATATGGTTATAAGAGAAATTGGGGTATCACATATGGTCGAAGCAATTTCACATAGCTCATCCAATTCTTTTTCAGGAGGTGTATCCATAATATGATACTTTTTTAAATCCTGTAATCTACTTTGTTCATCCATCTTTTTATTTTTGTAGTTGTAATTAATACTCAAAACAGGTATGAATCGCAGTTACCCGACTTTTTTATAATGATCATTAAATAGTTGAGTTGTAATTAAGGGGTGTAAACAAAAAGTTATTTTAAGATAATGATAAGTTTAATAAATACATAATTTTAATAGAGAAAATTCCCCAATTTTATTTAGAGGATTGTCCTTATCTCTTGACAATCTATGAAGGAATACGGTAATGATTCTTATACAATAAAGAGCATTTGTTTTTTAAAGTACCTAAAAACTCCTCTTAATGAGGGATACTTATTTGTATGAACTTAAGAATGAAGTTCCATAAAATTTAAATAAAGCTTAATTTTCGGTTATTTTACCAGCAATTAGGAATTCTATAAGCGCATTATGCAGCTGATCACCTTTGTTGCTATTAGTAAATACAACAAAACCCATATTAAGATCTTGATACATTCTGGCCAAACATTTAAAATCTCCATTATTACCTCCGTGACCAAAGGTATTTCCAAAAGGTGTTTTTTCCAAGTGTATACTCAGTCCAAAATATGCTTCCCAGCCTGGTCTGTTTTGACCTTTATCTTTAGGTATTTCTGTTTCTATACTAAACATCTTTTTGTATGTTTCAGGCTTTAAGCCTTTTTTTGTTGATAAAGCAAGTAAGAAATCTGTAAATGTTTTAGCCTCTGTATGCATACTCCACGCCATTCCAGCTTTATCTGGTAATTCCATTCTGGTAGGCTGATTATCAAAATGACCATTCGCTACTGTTGCTTTTAAATAATCATTTTTTTTGAAATAGGTATGTACTAACCCTAATGGTAATAATACTTCTTCTTTTAGTAATACATTGATATCTTTCTTTGTGATATGAGCTACCACACGTTTTAGGTATTCAAAACCTTCTCCCGAATAATTATAATCGGTGCCAGGAGTGAATTTAATATCGATTATACCATCTTCATTCATCCAAGCCCAGTTTGGAAAACCGGTTTTGTGTGTTAGTACGTGTCTTGCAGTAATTAGTTGATAACGTTCATCGTGTGCAATAGCTTCAAACGGTAAATATTCATATAATGGTTTGTCCAGATCCATCTCGCCTCTTTCTACCAATCGCATGACTGCGAACCCAAATACAGGTTTCGTAATTGATGCCGCTTCGAATAATGTGGTTTCATCCACCCTTTCTAGGGTATATGCGTTTTTTAACCCATAGATTTGGTGATATGCAAGTTTTCCATCCTTGATGAGTGCTAGTGAAACACCCGGAATTTCATAATATTCTTGATATGCTTTGACAAACTGATCTACTAATGCGACCTTTTCAAGATCAAAATCATGAAGTATTCCTTTTTCGGGTATCAGATCCAATTCTGGAGCAATTGATACGATTACAGTAGGGGCAGTGGTATTTTTACCAGCAGTTATGGTAACTTTTTGATGAAATTTTTTAGAGTGTATTCTAAATGCAATACCATCTTGCGTATGGAAGTTTTGGGCAGCTGAAATAGTATAATCTCCAGAAGGAAGATCAATTTTGTATTGACCTGTTCTATCGACAGCAACTTGTGTCCAAAGATTGGGATCAGTGGTAGCGGTCAACCGAATATTGTTTGGAAACCCTTTTATGGTTTTATTTTCCCACACTAACTGACCAGAAAGACTCCCGGTAATTTCTTTTTCTTTCATCAAAATTACGTCCCCTAATCTAGAAGATGATTGACTTTTACCTCCTCCTTTTCCCCAGGAAATAAATGTATTGGTAGCCGGGTCGCCTTCATCCTTATCGATAAGTACGTGATCAATTCCGATAGTTCTCCCGGCTGTCACTTTCCCTAATAATTTTATTCTGTACTCATAAAAAGTGGTAGTTCCTTTTCTATTGAATTTTATTTCAAGCAGATTCCAGGTATGATTTTTTATTTCAGGATCCCAGCTAGTGGATGGATCCATCATTTTTTTATATTTTTCTCCAAATTGATACAAATCTAAACCAGATCCTTTTGGTGAGTGTTGCCCATCTATGTAAAGATTATAAGTGTCCTGCGTATTCCAATCTGCTTTTTCTGTCATATCTATTACATGAGAGTCATCAACCACAGTTACCAGGACGTATAATGATTGTTCAGACACATTATACCCTACTTGAAAATGAGCAGAAAAATCACCTTTATTTTTTGGTTGATTGCCAAATGGAGTTTCAGCTATTGGAAACTTAGTAAGATTTCTGGGCCAATCAGAGATATCCCCATCAATTTTTATATTATCAATAGGACGAGCATAAGCAATAGCACCGTTAGAATCGAAATTGGGTATATCTATGTGGTGAAATACCCCACTGGTGCTATATCCGAGGTTGCTTATCATCAGAACAAGCACAAAACATGAATTTTTATAGAAGTTTATACGATCAGGAACGAAGTTGCTTAGTAGTCTCATAATGATAGTTGTTTACATACTAATGATATTTATTTAAATAGATTGTTACAGTTTTAAAGTTTTAAAATCTAAGTAGGTTACAATTCGTTTATTATAAGCTCCTTTTTCATAGTTTTGCATTTTTAAAATAAAAGGATATGATTTCTGTAGATGGAATTGCGGTAGAGTTTAGTGGGGAAACCCTATTTAGTAATGTTTCTTTTGTGATTAATGAAAATGACAAAATAGCCTTAATGGGTAAGAATGGAGCGGGCAAATCTACAATGATGAAGATCATCGCAGGCGCGCAAAAAGCAACCAGAGGAAATGTTAGATGCCCTAAAGAGGCAGTAATTGCCTACTTGCCACAGCATTTATTGACCGATGATGATTGTACAGTATTCGAAGAAGCATCCAAAGCATTTGGTGAGGTTCATGAGATGCAACACGAAATCAACCGTTTAAATAAAGAGCTAGAAACTCGTACCGATTATGATACTGAGGAGTATATGAATATCATTCAGAAAGTTACTGATCTTGGGGAAAAGTTTTATGCCATTGAAGAAGTAAATTATGATGCTGAAGTAGAAAAAGCATTACAAGGACTCGGTTTTAAAAGGAAAGATTTTACACGACCAACTAGTGAGTTTAGCGGTGGATGGAGAATGCGTATCGAACTGGCTAAAATACTCCTGCAAAAACCAGATTTAATATTGTTAGATGAGCCCACAAATCACGTGGATATCGAATCAGTGATTTGGTTAGAAGATTTCTTGCTCCATAAAGCAAAGGCTGTTATCGTAATTTCTCACGATAAAGCATTTATAGATAATATCACCAATAGGACTATAGAGGTTACTATGGGAAGGATCTACGATTATAAAGCCAATTATTCACACTACCTACAATTAAGAGAAGAGAGGCGGGCACATCAAATAAAAGCCTATCAGGAACAACAAAAATTCATTGCTGATACTAAGACTTTTATAGAAAGATTTAAAGGGACTTATTCTAAAACAAATCAGGTGAACTCGCGAGAACGTATGCTGGAGAAATTGGATATTATAGAAATTGATGAAGTAGATTCATCTTCTTTAAAGCTTCGATTTCCACCATCAGCGCGTTCTGGTGATTATCCGGTAATTGCCAAAGATCTGTCCAAAAAATATGATGATCATGTGGTTTTTAAAGAGGCTAGTATGTCTATAGCCAGAGGGGAAAAAGTCTCGTTTGTAGGTAGAAATGGAGAAGGAAAATCTACGATGATTAAAGCAATTATGGGAGAAATTAATTTTGAAGGTGAATGTGAATTAGGCCACAATGCGAGAGTAGGTTATTTTGCCCAAAATCAAGCAGCTTTATTGGATCCAAATCTTACCGTTTTTCAAACAGTTGATGAGGTAGCCAAAGGTGATGTGCGAACACAGATCAAAAACATACTGGGGCAGTTTATGTTTAGTGGAGATACTATTGATAAAAAAGTAGGAGTGCTTTCTGGAGGTGAAAAAACGCGACTTGCCATGGTCAAGTTGCTTCTGGAGCCTGTAAACGTTTTAATTTTGGATGAGCCAACGAATCACCTGGATATAAGATCCAAAGATGTTCTAAAAGAAGCGCTACTTTCATTTGACGGTACGTTGATTTTGGTATCTCACGATCGTGATTTTTTAAGAGGGTTGTCAAATAAAGTTTTTGAGTTTAAGAATAAAAGAGTGATTGAACATTTTGAAACTATCGATGCTTTTCTGGAAAGAAATAGAATGGAGAGCTTGCAGGAAATTGATTTGAAACCGTGATTGCCGGGTATACCGTTTATCATTTGAATTTACTGAAATAACGAATCTTACTTTTCTTTTCCAGCAAACTCAAACAATACAAGGTATTACTTTAGCTTCTGGAACAATTTAGTATGATTATTTGAAGATCTAAAACCGATAACACGGTCGTTTTTATCTTTCTCAAAGGTTATTTTGTCATTACTTAGATTAGTAAAAACATCTTTTTTTAAGTAAAACAAAGGATAGTTTCTTTTATTTACAATAGCGTACAGTGAATTTTCCCTAGCGTTTATTTTTACCATTACCTCTGTGTTGTCCATATATTCATAAGATCCTGTATAATCGTCGAGATTAGGAATGTTTATGAATCCATCATAAGGATTATGTATAGATAGATTTAATCCTTCTCCCGGAACCCATTTATCATATTCCATATGATAAGCAATTTTTCTAGCCTCATTAAATCCTTGTAGTTTTGCAACCAGATGCAATGCTCCATCGATACCAGCAGAAATACCTGCAGTAGTTATAACTTTGCCATTATCAATAAAACGGGCATCTTTTACAACAGTAATATGCGGGTAATCATTTTCCAACTTGTCCAATGCATTATGAAAAGTAGTAGCAGTCATACCTTCTAAGGTTCCAGCATTTGCTAATGCAAATACACCTGTACAAACGGAGAAGTGATATTCAATGCTTTTTTGTGATTTAATCCAATTTATAACATCTTGGTCTTTAAAAGATTGAGCAGCATTTCCTCCAAAAAAAGCTAAAATATCAGCTTTAGGTGCATTTTCTATACTATAATCTGGTAGTACCTTGAGAATTCCTTGAGAAATAATTGGTTCTTTGGTTTTTGATACTGTAAAAATTTCAAAATCTGCATATGCAAATACTTCCATCGGCCCAGCAAAATCTAATATTTCAATACCTGGTTGTAGGTAGAAGGCAATTTTTTTCTTTTTTGTTACTTTATATTTTTCGTTTAGTTCTTTTTGGGTCATTAGTTTCATTTCGCAATGGTTACATACTCCAGGTTTATTAAATGTTAACGTATCACAAGAACTATTACACGGTGGACAAACATATATGCTGTCAGTTTCAATAGATGACTGCGGATATGAAATTATATAAGTTAAAAATGGAATAAGTACTAATAACCTTTTCATTACTTTTTTGTTTAGAGATTTATGTTTGGTAAAATTAGTAACTATTTAGCCTGGCCAAAAGGACAACTATACGAAGTATCGGGACAATTTATAACAAGGATTCTACATCCGTTGGTAATATTTCTTTGTGTTTTTTAAGAAGAGTTCTTAATTGATTTGTGCTATTTAGACCACATTGATCGGATACATAGTCTACCTTATTACCTTCTGCTAATAATTGTATAGCTCTATCAACTCGAAGCTTTTCCAAATAATTTCCGATAGTTATTCCTGTAGTTTTTTTAAACAAGCGAGTAAGGTTTCTGGAGCTCATATAGACGTTCTCTGCGATATCTTGTAATACAAAAGATGAATCAATATGCTTCATCATATAATCCTGAGCATCATGAATTCTAGTGTCTAGATGATTTCTATATTGAAGAAAAAGACTAAGTTGCGGATCGGATTCACTTCTTCTAAAGTAAATAACAACTTCTTTTGCTACTTGCGAAGCTAACCTTGACGAAAATTGTACTTCTAGAATGTACAACGCTAAATCGATACCAGATGTAACACCAGCGCTAGAGTACAATCGATGTTCTACCACGAATAGTCTATTCTTTATCAGTTCAATCTCTGGATATTTTTGACTAAATTCTGAAAAATACTTCCAATGAGTAGTACAACTTTTACCGTGTAAAATTCCAGAAGCTGCCACTAAAAATGTTCCTGTACATACGGAGCATATTTGAGCGCTATGATCATATTGATTTTTGATCCATTTAAAAAATGATTTATTTCTTATATAGAAATTAGTATCTGAAATTAATGAAAACTCAATACCGGGAATAAATATAAAATCTTCTGGCGTTAGTTGAAACCTATCAAATGGAACTAATTTGGTAAAATGTAACCCAGCACTGCTACTTATTTGACTATGATCATTAATGGTTACAAAATGCAACTCGATATCGGCTCCATATTCTTTTGCTTCATAAAAAATATGTGCTGGACCAATGATATCTAACAAATGTACTTTTGGCGATATTATGAAAAGAATTCTTTTAATAACTATCGGTATTATTTTACTTCAGTGTTATAGCATCAATTTCTAATCTAAAGTTTTCTGCTTTTTTATTACCGATCAAAAACGCAATTTCTTGCATTTGTTCTGATGGGTAGTTTGGGATGTCTAATTCTCTTCCTCTAAAAGCCGGATACATCTCTGATAATATAATTTCAATAGTTTGCCAATCTCCGGTAGTTTTAAAAGGAGCAATATACGAATGGCGATCGTTAATGCTGTTTTTTATTCTAAACTGATATCTCTTTTGGTCCCCTTTTAATCTGATAAATGCTCTAGTGTACCTCTTTACTTTCTTAGTATCAAATCGATATCTGATGGATGAAAAACCTCCATTATTCTCTAGAGAAACGGTACCAGAAAACACAGCATTTCCGGTAGGATTTATTTCTAGATTTCCATTGGATAGCCCACCCATAACTCCGTCATCAACTACATTCCAATTGGATAAATTGCTGTTCTTTTCAAAGTCATAAATCACTAAAGAAGATGTCATAAGTATACTAAATATATAGGATGCAAGAATATTCATAATGGTAGCGACAAATTATAAAAATTATTCCTGAAGTTGTTCTATCTTTCTTAAGACTTCCTCGGCTTCTGCTTGTTTGTTATCGCTAGCTTTTCGATTGGTATGGGATAATTTGTAAGATTCTTCCATCAATCTTTTGTACTTTTTTTGAAGTTGTTCTTTTTCTGATTTTTTCTTAAATAATGTAAACATAGGGCTGCTTTTTATTTAAAGATAGCGCAAACTGCCTTAAACATATGAGAAAGTTATCCTAAATAACATTTTTATAAGACTCTTATATCCGTACATAATTAATTCTAAAACAAGGCAGTACCATAGATATAGTACCAACTAGCTATCGCAGTAGAATAACGATGCCACCAATTGCAGTCATAATCAAAATAAATTTTCTATACTGATGGTCTTTAAATTGCTTTACTACTTTTAAACCAATTATAAATCCTACTAATACTCCTGGAATTAAATACAAATCTGTAAGTATTGATTGTTGTGTTACGGTTTTCCAACTAAAAATATGAAAAGGTAATTTCACCAAATTAATAATGAAGAACAACCATGCGGCAGTACCAATAAATTCATTTTTCGGAATACGGGTAGCCAGAAAAAAAATGTTAGAAAAAGCACCTGCTAAGTTACCGATCATGGTAGTGAATCCAGCCAATAATCCTGTTGATCCAGCAAACCAAATAGTATTTGGTATATTTTTCTGTTCATAACGCTCCCAGAGAAACATAATGATCACACTAATAATTATGATGATCGCCATTCCTTTTTTAAAAATTTCTTCGCTCAAATCTTTTCCGACGAATACTGCCACCAAAACTCCTGCAATCATCCAGGGAAGAAATCTAATAAGATATTTCCATTGTGCATGTCTGTTGTAATATATGACAGCAAGTATATCAGCAAAGATTAAGAGAGGTAAAACTATGCCTGTAGAAGCTTTAGCTCCATGCACTAACGCCATCATTGTAACAATGAGGACCCCCATTCCTTTTAGACCAGATTTGGACATTCCCAGAATAATCGCTGCTATAAAAGAGGTTATATATATAGTCATTTAAGGAGTAGTTAACGTTTACAATTTATTAGTGAAAAGTATTGTACTATGTTTTTATTAGTAAATTAATAATTTTTTTTATAGGTGGTAATTCTGAAATATTAGTTGCGATTGATTCCAGAACACTGCTTCCGACAATGGAGAAATTTTCTTTTAATGTATTTATGCAAACCTCTGCCTCAGAAATTGTTACTCCTTGAGGGACCTGATAATATGTTTTATCATAATCTTTTGGTTCCAGGCAATCAAAATCAAAATGTAAGTAGAGATGCGTAATATTTTTTGATCGCAAGGTGTTTACTAGGTCTGAAATGGCTGTCTTTTTTGGAGCATAAATTCCACCTTTACCAATTCTAACTTGTTCTTTTTCATCTATATTCCGAAGACCAATATAATGAATTTGTGAGGCCTCAATTGTTGAAAACAATAGTGGGTTCATATGCTCAACACCTTCACCTAATAGGGTTCTTAATGGCATCCCATGGAAATTGCAGCTAGGTGAGTCATAGGGTGTATTGATGTCTGCATGTGCATCAAACCAGATGACACCAAGATTGGGATATTTTTGATTAAGATATGAAACAGGAACAATTTCTAATCCACAATCGCCACCTACAATTTTTATTGTTTTCGGTTGTGATTGATGAATACTTTTTTTAAGACGGTCTAACTGTTCTGTGATAGCGTCATAATTATGGATATCGTATTTTTTTTCTCCGTTTTTTCCGGCTGTTATTTTGGATAAAGGGATATGCACAAATTCTGGATCATTCAGATACTCTAAAATAGTTTTTGCTCCGTGTTCTATGGTTTTACCGGTTCCGGATCCTTGCCATTGTGGAAAATAAATTTTCATCAGATCGATTTAGTTTTCACATAAAAATTAGGATCAATATTGATTGTATTTGCTTTTATTTTTAGTGTTTGCCATTCAGTATTTGGTTGTATCCATTTGTCTTTTTTATCAATTTTTAAGCGTACTGGCATATCAAAACCTTCTACAACATTTATATATCGATATTTTAATCCGTTATTATCGAAACCATATTCTAACGTAGGTATTCTAGTATCCCTTAGATATTGATTAAAAAAAGCAGTTAGATCAATATTAGTTTTTTCACTGAGAAAGTCTTCGATTTGCTTAGTTGTAACTGTTTGATGATAAAACTCTTTGTTTAATCCTCTTAGGATAGCTCTCCAGGTTGAATCGTCTTCTATAAGTTGACGTAATGTATGAAGCATATTAGCGCCTTTGTAATACATGTCGCTGGATCCTTCATTATTAACATCATATTGTCCGATAATTGGTTTATCATTACTAATTCCCTGCCGTGTTCCGATCACATAATCCGAAGAAGCGTCTTGTCCGTAGTAATAGTCCAGAAACAAGCTTTCAGAATATGCTGTAAAACTTTCATGAATCCACATATCAGCGATATCCTTATAGGTTATATTGTTAGCAAACCATTCGTGACCTGACTCGTGGATAATGATAAAGTCAAATTTTAATCCCCAACCGGTACCAGATAAATCGTTACCCAGATATCCGTTTACATATTTATTTCCGTAGGTAACTGAACTCTGATGTTCCATTCCTAAATAGGGTACTTCTACCAACTTAAAACTGTCTTCATAAAAAGGGTATGGTCCAAACCAGTGTTCAAAGGCTTTCATCATTTTTGGAGCGTCTTTAAACTGTTTTTTAGCGGCTTTTAGGTTATCCCTTAACACGTAATAATCCATATCAAGTTTGCCTTTTTCTCCTTCATATTGCTCTCCAAAATAAACATAGTCACCTATATTAATATTCACTCCATAGTTATTGATCGGATTACTAACAAACCAATGATAAGTTTTTGTATTTGGTTTTTTCTCCTCTATTTTACGAAGTCTTCCATTAGAGACATTCATCAGATCCTTAGGAACGGTGACACTTACTAGCATACTATCTACTTCATCATACATATGATCCTTATTTGGCCACCACACACTGGCGCCTAATCCTTGACAAGAAGAGGCTATGAAGTGTTTCCCGTTACTATCTTTTTTCCAAGAAATTCCTCCATCCCAAGGTGCGCGTACTGCTTCTCTGGGTGTTCCACCATAGAAAACCTCTAAGGAATTGATACTTCCTTTCTTTTGTTCTTTATCAAGCGTAACAAAATGCGCATTCTCTTCAGAAGTTACTTTTAACTCTTTTCCGTCTTGTACTACTTTTTCTATCTTCAAGGGAGGTTGAAGATCTATTTGTAGTACATTATGATCTTTTAAGACTTTATAATAAATACTATTTTTTCCTTGAATGGTTTTGTTGTCTGGATCAACTGAGATATCCAGATGATAATAGGTAAGGTCCCACCAAGCTCGTTCCGGAGTAATAGAACCTCTTAGCGTATCTTGTCTGGTAAATTGCTGTTGTTGATCAAAAAGTGATGATTGCGAAAAAACTATTGATAAAGAGCAAATAAAACATATTGTTAAGAAAAACCTATTCATTTTTTGAATTTAATTTATTGTAATAAAAATTGAAGCGGAATATGAACACGCTCATTCCAGCTCTTTTCATTATGTGCTGCACCTTCAAACTTTTTAGTGATCCAGTTTTTGCCTTCTGTATACCCTTTGTCGATCATCATCTGATCCACCTTTTTTTGATAAGGTTCATACTGTGCATCTAATGTTTCTGTTCCAAAGTCGAAATAAATTGTATGCGTTTCCGGATCCGGAAGGGTAGTAGGCAATGTTTTCATATAGGCTTCTCCCAATACAGGAACCGGCCAGTGCGTAGAGACACATCCAGCAGCTCCAAATACTTCTGGATATTTACAGATAGCGTAAAGTGATATCAATCCTCCCATAGAAGATCCCATAATAGCAGTGTTTTCAGCTTTTGTATATACATTGTATGTGTTATCGATAAATGGCTTTAATTCTTCAACTAAGAACATTAAATATTCATCAGAGTACAAATCATCAAAACCGGTATTTTGTTTTAAAGCAGCTTTAATTGCTGCGCTGCTGGTTACTTCTGCGGGAGCTTCTGGCATATATTCGGAAAAACGTTTTTTTACGGTATTCCAGGGAGCCACAACAATGGTGTTTTTAATCATACCGATTTTTATCAAACTATCTACTACTTCATCTACACCCCAATCAATTCCTGTATAAGAAGTTTTTGAGTTAAAAACATTTTGTCCATCGTGCATATACAACACGTTGTATTTATCTTTTGAATTGGCATCATAACCATCCGGAAGAAATACTTCTACATTTCTAGGAATTACGTATTCTGATTTAAAATCTTTATGAATCACAACTTCACCTTTTGTTTTAGTAGGTAGTGTTTGTGCTATTTCAATTAGAGGAGGTAATTTTCTTTGTATTCCCTCTTGCTTACAAGAAATAGTACAAATAAGTACTAAGATGGATATGATTTTTAATGTTTTCATCGGTTGTGTGGTTCGGTCAAATTAAATATGATAATATACTAATAAACAATTTATTTTCTAAATACACCTGATGGGAATACGACTGGACTTTCATACCCGTTTTTTCCTATACTTGCTACACCAAAAAAATAATTATCAATAACGATACCATTTAGTGTAAAGTTATCTACATCACCAACAAATCGGCTGTAATCCCAGGTTGGAGATGTGGTGTCCCTCCAATAGATTTTATACCCTTGTATATTTGTGTCATTTACCTTTTGCCATTTTAATTTAGCAGAAGGTTCTACAATCCCTCCAATTTTGACGTTGGTAGGAGCGGGAGGAGCCCAGGCAATACTTGCCAGATTAATGGCATTAACCGCTGTAAGTTTTGCAGCATACTCAAAATTCACATGTTTCACTACATCGCCATATTTAATTCCGTTTTCTTCTCTAATGTCTTGATGTTGTTGCGTATAGTTTTCATGTGCTTCCATAATTCGTATACCAGCAAAACCTGCATCATTAAAAGGACGATGATGACCACCACGACCAAAACGATCCAGGCGGTAAATCATCATAGGATGCATTTCTGGCATATATTTTTTAGTAGTTTTATGGATATATCGAGCTAATTGACGTGAAATTCCATCAACCTCACCTCCATAAAAACGTCTTCGCTCTACCGTTTTTTGATCATCTGTAAGATTGGTAGGTTCTGAGAAAATTCTAAATGTTCTATTATCAATTACACCATCTACACCTTTAATATTTCCAATCATATCATTATTCAGAACACCAATGATTTCCCAATTCTTTCCTTTAGCATAGGCAGCCAAACCCTTTCCTCCAAAAAGCCCTTGTTCCTCTCCGGATAATCCCACATATATGATACTACTTTCAAATTTATATTTGGATAATACTCTTGCAGCTTCAATGGTACCAGCCATTCCACTGGCATTGTCATTGGCTCCTGGCGCATCATCTGTGAAATTGGTGGGGTCTGAAATACGGGAATCAATATCACCACTCATGATAATAAAACGATTGGGGTATTTAGTACCTCGTTGTATAGCAACTACGTTGACCACCATCACATCTTTAACAATACGTTGATTGCTTCCCTTTGGTATTAGATCTTTTTGATAGAATACGTTCAAACAATTAGTACAGTCTTTAGAAATGTTATCAAACTCTGATTTAATCCACCTTCTTGCAGCACCAATTCCTCGGGTATCAGAAACGGTATCACTAAGTGTGTGACGTGTTCCAAATCCAGCTAGTTTTTTTATATCAGCTTCCATTCTTTCTGAAGATACTGCATCAATGATATCATATATTGTTTGATCGTTTTGTGCTGTTACAATAATGGAAAATAAAAGGAATATTGAGGTAAGAAGTAGTTTCATCTGTATGATTTTGATCGCCTAATTTAAGTAAAACCGATCATTGGCTACTCCTCCTTAACAAATTTATAAGACCAAGCACCTTTACTGTCGGTTTTAATGAATTACTAAAAATTGTATACATTTAGATACCAAATTTCAATTTATGAGAATTTCGATTGTAGGATTATTTCTTCTCAGTACAGTTTCTTTTTATGGTCAGAACTCATCTAAAATAGATTCCTTAATCAAATTGGCAAAATATGACGATGCGTTTCAACTTGCATCGGAAGACCTAATTACTGCAAAAAAATCATCTTCTCCATTATTACTGGGAAAAGCACAAGGTAAAATTGCAGATCTTTTTTTTAAGAAAGGTCAATACGATTCAACACGATACTATGCAAAAAAAGCACTGGCCTTAGGAATAAATCACGAATTACCCGAAGTAATTACTAATGCGTATCTTTCTATTGGTAACATTCACTATTCTAAATTTGAAGATTTAGATGCTATTACTACCTTTCAGAAAATAGATTCTATTTCTAGGCATACTGATTATAAGAATCAATATGTGGTCAGAGCTCTTTTTAATCTTGGTAAAGTACTACTCAGAACCTACAGTGTACAAGACACTTCCTATATAGGCAAAGCAGAAGGGTACTTTAAAAGAGCTATAAAAATGGCTTCTGAGATTGATAATGCATATTATCAGCATTGTGGATATGTGATGAGAGGCAATATATATGCTCAGCGAAAAGAGTACGAAAAAGCAATGCCCTTTTACCGAAAAAGTATGACTTATTTTATAGGGACAGGATCAACAAAAGATTTATCAGAAATTTATTGGTCATTGGGTATCATCTACACGGATCTTAACAGGTATGATAAGGCTGATAGCTATTATCAGTTAAGACTTCAGCTGCTTACCGAAACTGGAGACAAGTATCATATAGCAAATGCTCATAGAACGTATGCAGGATTTCTATATAGAATTTCACAACATAAAAAAGCCATACCATATTTCTTAGAGGCGTATCACTATTTTGAAAATTTTGACGCGGGAAAGAGTGGTGTGTTATTAGGGATCACTAGAAATCTGGCTATATCCTACCAAGAGGTAGAGGATTTTGAGAATGCTACCAAATTCTTTAGTCTTTCAGGAATTTATCGAGATTCATTGGAGGTTAGAAAACAAAAAAGCTTAGCATTAGATTTGGAAGCTAAATACCAGAACAAGCAAAAAGAACAAGAAATAAAATTACTTTCGGCACAAAAAAAAGCTATTGAAATACAAAAAAATAACCAGCGTACTATATTCTTGATGGGTCTTGCAGTGTTTTTGATTGCAGCTATGTTTTTATATGTTGCATTACGCAATCGTCAGAAATTGAATAAAAAACTGAAAGAACTGGATCGTGCTAAATCTAGGTTTTTTGAAAATATTTCTCACGAATTCAGAACACCTTTATCATTAATCTTTGGACCTATTGAGGAGCAATTAAAAAAAGAGACCCTTACTCCTCAAGAAAAACGTGCACTTACTATAGCAAAAAAAAATTCAGAAAGGTTACTGTTATTAGTGGATCAATTATTAGACCTGTCTAAATTAGAATCAGATCATTATAATTTGAATGTTCAGGAATCAGACCTTTCCCAGTTTTTAAAAGGAATTATCTCATCTTATAAGTATCAATCAGAAATCAATAACCAAGAATTTGTTGCTACCACAAACTTACATTATGAGGAGTCCTGGTTCGATCGTGATGTGCTGGAAAAAATTATCACTAATCTGCTGGGGAATGCGCTTAAATATACTCCGGAAGGAAATAAAATTTTAATATCATCTCAGAAGAACAACTCACAACTTTATCTGGAAATTAAAAATACGGGCACGACTTTGACCGACGAAGAGTTATCTAATATTTTCAGTAGATTTCATCGTGCGCACGAGAATACAACGGGTACAGGAATTGGCTTGGCATTGACCAAAGAGCTTGTGGAATTACATAAAGGTACGATAACAGCATTGAGCGATGAGATTTCTGTACGGTTTGTCGTGACTATTCCAGTAAATAAGAAAGTTTATAGAGAAGAGGAAGTGAGGTATCAAAAACAAACGCATATACCGAGATCTGAAAAACCATTACCTGAACGTATACAAAACGAAAAAATTGAAATTGAGCATCCAAGCAACAGTACTGATGATCCAATGTTATTGATCGTGGATGATAATGCAGAACTAAGAGAATATCTTTCATCATTGTTTTCTGATCGTTTCAATATCAAAACGGCAAAAGATGGTAAAGAGGGTTTTAAAAAAGCATTAAAATATGTTCCGGATGTGATCATTACTGATTTAATGATGCCCAATGAAAATGGGCTGCAACTAACAAAAAACAGTAAAACGAATCCTGCAACTTCTCATATCCCTATTGTAATGCTCACCGCAAAGGCAGATGACAAAGATAAACTAACAGGTATTGAAATCGGGGCTGATATCTACGTAACTAAACCTTTTCATACAGAAATTCTTACCGCTACGATTAACAATCTTTTAGAGTCTCGTAATAGATTACAGGAACGGTTTAGTCAAGAAGTTGTATTGACTCCAAAAGATGTTTCTGTAAACTCTTATGATCAACAATTCCTAAATGATCTTCAAGATGTCATGAATACAAATCTCATAGAAAGCGATTTTAATGCAGAAAATTTTGCTACTGTGCTACATATGAGTAGAATGCAACTGCACCGTAAGTTAAAGGCATTGACAGGTTTATCCACTACTGAATTTATACGGAATCAACGGCTTAAATTAGCATCCCAATTACTTAAAAAGTCAGAAACTAATATATCGCAGGTTGGATATGCTGTAGGCTTCAACAATCATTCTTATTTTACCAAATGTTTCAGAGAACAGTTTGGCATGTCACCATCTGATTATGCCAAATCCTAGAATATAAGGACTGTTTGTATATGAGATCTATACTGCGTATCCTATTGAATAACTTTTTGTTATTAGTTTATCGCTGCCTGTTACATATGTTACAGATTTTGTTACATTTCTATTAATCCTTTCTCATCATTCCAGATAGTTTTGTTGCTAGTTATCAAAGGATAGTCCTCCATTATTTAGATTTAATGAAGAAAAAACAAGTTATTTTAAAAGGAGTTATACCTAAAATGCCTGATAACCAGATTTACTTAAATGTAAATGCACTGGAAAAAGGTACTTATGAGCTTAAAATCATACATAAGAATAAACTCCTTCAAAAAACCACATTTAAAAAGAAATAATTATGAAACACCTCAAAAGCTTAGCAAAAACTTATTTTTTAATTTTAGGAATCACCTTGGTTGGTTGCAGTGGAGATGATGATGTAGCGACTACAAGAATAGGTTTTTTTCCTAATGAAATAACCCAAACTATTAGTACATCTGCAACTTCAGTAACAACGACCTTTACTTATAATGACAACAATCAAATAATCAGATTCGAAAGTAATGAATCTGGTGTATCTTTAGAATATAACGATAATGGTCTAATTAGTCAAATAACTGAAATTGATGATTCTGGTAGCTATTCGGTAGTTTATAACGGAGATATTGTAGATCAATTAGTTGAAAATACAACCAATGATATTATTGAAGTAGACTATGTCGACGGAACTTATAGTTTTGACGGAGGAAGCAGGACCTTTGACGCTGATAATAGGCTCATTGATACTGGTGGTACTACGTCTATCACCTATAATACCAGTTCGGGTCCATTTGAAGAAGTTGATTTTCAACCGGTTCTGTTTTTTCTGGGAGGTAGTTCGGTAACAACCGCTTCTTATTTCTTTTCAAAAAATGAAGTCACTTCTTTTTCTGTGCCTTTGGGAGGAGTACTGCAATGTACTACTCATAGAGACACTGATGGAAATATTGATTTGGTAATTGTTAGAAGGGAAGATGGAGAAGAAGTTTACCGTTATGTAATAGCTTATGAAGAAAGGGTAATAACGAATTAACTTTACATGAATTCATAGGTAACCCTGTGAAGAAAAGTAGTAACCTTAAACTAATTTTACATGAAACTTAAATTTCTATTTGTTGTAATCTTTAATCTCTTTTTGATTTTTTCTTGCAGTAAGGATGATGACGGAGGGACCAGTACTCCAACACTGAATGCTATAAATTTAACTTTTCCGGATTCGGGAGATGAGCTTGTACAAACCACACCCGAACTTACCTGGGATGCATATGATAGCGATCAACCAGTTAGCTATTCTATATATTTAGGTCCGAATCAGGATAACATATCGTTGGTGGTCTCAGGAATAGAAAGCGATACTCCGAGTTATACGCTAGATATTGCTAACTCATTAGAAACGGGAACTATGTATTATTGGCAAGTACAGGCAACTATAGATGGAGAAATTGTTGCAGAGAGTACGGTACAATCTTTTACAACGGAATTAATAAGTGCATTGATGCTCACAGATAATGCAAGTTATCCAAAAAGAATCAATGCTTCTGTAGCCTCTTTTAATAATAAACTTTGGATTATCGGTGGTGAAGATGCTACAGATACTCCACTTAATGATATTTGGTCAAGTAGCGATGGCATCAATTGGGTTAATGAAGGCACTTTTTCCTTTGGTACTATCAGGGGGCATAAATTGATGACATTTAATAACAAGCTTTGGTTGTATGGTGGTGTATTGGATGGATTTATATCATCTAAAATTTTCAGTTCAGAAGATGGGAGTACTTGGGTAGAAGAAAGTGAAACAATGCCTTTTATGCAGTATAACAATGTGAGTATGATTGTTTTTGAAGATAAATTATATAGAATCGCAGGGTACAACGCGGATGTAGATCCATCATCAGAAGAGCGTGCTACCTACAGCAGTGTTGATGGTATAAACTGGGTACTGGAAACCAATAATCATGGATTTATATCTAAGTATAGTTTTCGTGTTGCAGCTATCAATAATACCATGGTAGCAATAGAACCTTCTTCAAATATTGATGATACTTCTATTACTTTTTATAGTAGTTCAGATGGAATTATCTGGAATAACCAAACGACCTGGACGACTGCAGAGAGAGGGTATACTTCTGTTAAACCAGTTAAACTTGATGATACATTAATTCTCGTAACACCACCTCCAACAAATATTTCTAGTTTTTGTATTTTCTATGAGTCTGATAACGGAATTGATTGGAATCAAGCAACCTTACAAACAACACCTATATCCGCTAGGGACTATGATTTTGTTGAACTAAACGGAACATTGTATGCCGTGGGCGGAACTACAATTACTTCGCAAACCACGTCTGCAGACAATCAGGTTTGGATCCTTAATTAAATTTTTATGTCCGCATTTTTATAAGAGAGGTTCTGATCAATCCGTTTCAGAGCCTTTCTTTTATAGGGTTTGGATAGGTCATCAATACAGGTTTTTCTTAGCCCCTGTTAGTCCCTAAAGTATTACTGAGTTAGGGTGACCCAAGATCAATTGTATTGACAAAACTATTATTCCTAGTGGTTGGTTATTTTTCTTAACTCCTGAATTCCCTCTGTACCTTTATCCTTTCTAAAATACTCAAAAATTTAGTATGGGAGAGAAATCATCACTACATAATATATTTGCCTGTTCCTCCAATATTATACGATTTTCGATAAAACTGATTGTGAAAATACCGGAATCCAACTAAACATTAAAAAACTGAATTACATTGAAACGTTTCTCATATGTTTGTTTTGTGTGATGATTTTATTTGTTAGGTGTTTCAGTTACCAATGCCAATAAACTACCAATGGCGTTGGTAGTAATACGTGTAATTTTCTGGATGTTTTTATCGTTAAACGTATAAAAAACACTCCATTCGGTATCGGTTTTAGGATGAAACTTATAAATGATATTGTCTTTTGGCATGAGGATCGTTCCGTTAATTAGCCAGCACATATCTTCTGCTTGTGGGATGGTGTTAATTATTGTTATGGTTTCTCTGGTGATAGGATCTAATGATTTTATTTCCCATTGATCCTTTTCCTTACTGATGTAACTGATCAATTGAGAATTAGGGATTTTATGCAGCGATCTGCCCACTTTTTTCTGGAAGGTATAATTGCTTTGATCATTTAGATTAGAAACAACCAATGATAAGCCTCCATCTTCCAGAACTGATGAAACCAGTATGTCTTTGGTAAACCATGTATGATATCCTATTACAAGATCTTCGAACAATACTTTTGATTTTCCCGTATTATAATCGTATCGATATAAGAGTTGTTTTCCAGTGGTATCTAACCTAATAGCGGATACAGCTTTTTGATTAGGGATTTTAGAAGGAGAGTATTCGCTACCTTGCAGGGTGTTGGAAATCCAGTCTACTTTCTGGTCACGTATATTGTATTTGGCAATATCCGTCAGCCCATTTCTGGTAGCAGCAAAAAGTACAATGTTGTCATTATAAAAAGATGGTTGATTGTCGTAGCCCGGGTTATTCGAAATGTTTCTTTGATTGGATAATTGAAACAAATTTGCGCTTTTGGAGAGATCGAATAGATAAACTTCGGTTTCCGGTTGAGCAGACGCTATAAAAGCTTGAAAAAGTAATACAAGTATGACTTGTTTTTGCATATATTTTGTTTTCTAAAATACACTGAAATATTAAAGATTTTCTTAAGTATTTGTTAAGAGTTTTGAGAGTGGTAACCATCAACTTTCAAAACAGTTACAAGCCTGTATCTTTGAGATAAGTTTCAATAGGATGCATAATATTACAGCTTCACTAGATCATTACACTAGCGATTTGTATCGAAGTCAAATCCATTGAGTGAAGCCCAAAATGATCTTGTTAATTTTTAAAAATAAATAAGTAGGCACTGCGTTGCGCAAAAAACGATACCAAGAAATGTAATTGAAACGGATGTGAGTAGCAGCCTTATCAAGTTTACTTACTTTTTTCTGGAACTATAAAGCCCTATGATCGGGCCGATCGCTAGGCATACAAATAAATATACAGGATCTATTTTGTTTATTACATAAGAAAGCAACTGGATGCTTATAATAGTAATTGCAAATCCAATACAATTTACAATAGTGAGTCCTGTTCCTCTTAGTTCTGGTGGAGCTGCAGCTGCAACTAAGGTAGAAAATTGTGGAGAATCAGATATCACCACCATTCCCCAAATGCATAGTAACCCTAAGAATAATTCTGTCTGTAATTGAAATAAAAACGGAGAGGACAGGCAAAATAATCCAGAAATGATGAGCGAATATCGAGCAACTTTTCTACTTCCTGTTTGCAAAGAAATATAACCACCTAGTATACAAGAGAAAAACCCTACAGCGATAATAATAAATGACCAGAACGATATTGCAATTGTTATGTTATGCTGTTTTACGTAAGTTTTTAATACAATAGGAATAAATCCCCAAAAGGCATACAACTCCCACATATGACCAAAATAACCCATTGCCGCCTTTCTGAAACTGATAATTTCAAAAAGCTGTGTTATGACACCAAGTTGAAGTTTTGAAACAGGTTTTCTAAAGGGGCCATTCGGCACAAGTAAAAAAATCAACAAACCACCGATAACTGCAAGCAAACTAGTGGATTGAATCACTACTTTATAGTCACTATTCCATGAAAGTTCTTTTAATAAATGTGGTAGCGCGGTACCCAAAACCAACGCACCTACTAAATAACCTAACGCTTTTCCTAATCCATCTTTATAATAATCAGATGCTATTTTCATACCTACGGGATAGATACCCGCAAGGAAAAAACCAGTGCCAAAACGAGCCGTAAGTACATTTAGTACCGTAATATTAGGTATCAATAATGCGATGTTGCAAAGACCTCCCAGTATGGCGGATATCATAAAGACTTTGGAAGGAGGAAACCTATCTGCCAAGGTCAATAAGGCAAACGTTAGTGTACCAACGATAAATCCAAATTGAACCGTAGACAAAAGATATCCTAGAATATTAAATCCTACGGTAAATTGAGCTGCAAAATCATCAATAACAGCATTTCCTGCAAACCATAAAGAAGTACAGAAAAACTGTGCAATAATAATAACCGGAAGTATATAGAATTTATGTTTCAGAGAGCTCTGTTTGCAAATGTTAGTTAAATTCTTTTAATAATTCGTGTACTTGATCTGTACCTTCAACGTAGTATCTGGCTACTGTTTTCTTAAGACCAACCTTTACGGTAAAGGCAGTGTCAGGAAGTTCTCTAAACATATATTCATCTGTCCAATCATCTCCAATAGCAAATATAAAGTCATACTCTTTTTCTGTGAGCATTTTACAGGCAGATTTTCCTTTATTGATTCCACTTACTTTTATTTCCAAGACTTTATCACCTTCCAGTATTTCTAAATTATGATTAGCAATGAGATGTTGTATGGTAGTTTTTAACTCCATAGCTCTTAGCTTCCCTAAATCTGGATCTACATTTCTAAAATGCCAGGCCAATGAGTAATTTTTCTCTTCTATTAACGAACCCGGTGTTCTATCCGTAAAAGACTCTAATACTGGAGATATGGATTTAAACCAATCATTGTTTACCCGTTCTAACAGCTCCCAATCTTTGTTACTTTCTTTTAGCCAGGCACCATGTTCAGTAATCAGAGTGTAATCTTTATGACCAAACCATTTATTAAATGTAAATTTATCCCTTCCTGTTATTAAGATCACCTTAGTTTGGGTATCATTTTGTAACGCATCTAAAACATCAAATATTTTTTGCGTTGGTTTCGCATTTTCTGGAATTTTTTCGAAAGGAGCCAGAGTACCATCATAGTCGATGTAAAGAATTCTGTTTTGAGCTTTTCTAAAATCTGTTAGGATATCTTCTTTAACGGAAGAAGTTAATTTTTTTAGAGAATATCGCTTTGCGTTTGTTTTAGTTGCTTCTAGTGATTCCATAAAATCATTTGCCCATTTCTCTACATTATACCTTTTTAGTCGCTTTTGCAATGCTTTGTTTCTTTTTATTTGTTCCTCTTCAGGCATTTCTAACGCAAATTTTAGCGTATCTGCAATTTCTTCAAAGTTGTTAGGATTGATAATTAGTGCTTCACTCAGTTCATTAGATGCCCCAGTCATTTCACTTAAAATAAGTACTCCATCCTGATTTACTCGAGATGCGATATATTCCTTAGCAACTAGATTCATTCCATCACGTATTGGAGTTAATAAAGCGACCTCACTAGAGGTATATAAATCAATTAAATTTTCGAAAGGCATAGAACGATAAAAATACCAAATAGGCGTCCAGCTAACTTCAGAGAATTTTCCATTAATCCTTCCAACTAATTGATCAATTTCATTTTTTAACAACTGATATTGTGGTACGTTGGATCTGGATGGAACGGCTAACATCACCAACCTTGCCTTTCCTTTAAACTGTGGATATTTATCTAAGAAATATTCAAAGGCTCTTAATCTATTGGCAATACCTTTGGTATAATCCAATCGATCAATCGATAAGATTAGTTTTGCACGATCCCCACTAGCTAGATGCTCATCTATTTTTTGCTGTATTTCAGTCTGATCCTTTTTTTCTTTGGTATTATGAACTGTTGCGGCATTATGAAATTTTTCATAATCAATTCCCATTGGAAAAGAATCTACCTTAACAATTCTATTATCTTTATGTACATTGTTGAAGTTAATTTCTAACCCCAAAATTCTTTGAGCAGAACTTAAAAAGTGACGTTCGTAGTCATAGGTGTGAAAACCGATAAGATCAGCTCCTAATAACCCTTTTAACAGTTCTTCTCTACATGGGATAGTCCTAAATACCTCATATGATGGAAATGGGATATGTAAAAAGAATCCTATAGTTACATTGGGTTTCTTTTTGCGTATCATTTCTGGTAACAACAACAACTGATAATCGTGTACCCATATGGTATCTTCTTCGTCCAAGTTTTCAATAACTACATCGGCGAATTTTTGATTAACTTGTTGATAGGTCTCCCAGTTTTCCTTATCAAACTCAGTATATTCCATAAAGTAATGGAATAATGGCCATAAGGTATTGTTACTAAAACCATAATAAAAACCATCTATGTCTGATGCTGTTAACGGTACTCCTACACATTGATGTTTTTTTAATGCGTTTTTAACTAATTTTTCTTTTTTCTGGTCTAATTGTTCTTCAGTAAGACCGCTCCATCCTATCCAAATACTATCGCTTCCGGAGTGCACAGATTTCATTCCTGTTGCTAATCCTCCAACACTTGGTATTGTATTTATAGAATTATTATCAATTTCTAATTGTAAAGGCAGTCGATTTGAGATTATGATAGTTTTACTCATAAAGCGTGATGAAAGTTGGTTGACTAATTTTGAATGATTAAATTTCGGTTCTGTGAATAAAGGTACGTTTATTTAAAAGAATTTGGGAATATATGAACAATTTGGATTACGGAATTATTGGAAATTGTAAAAGTGCAGCGTTAATTTCAAAAAAAGGCGCAATTGATTGGTGTTGTTTGCCAAATTTTGATTCGTCCTCAGTTTTTGCAAAAATTCTTGATGATAAAAAAGGAGGATCTTTTGAAATTTTAGTCTCGGATGCTTATACCGTTTCTCAAAAATATATTCCAAAAACTAATATTTTGGTAACCGAATTTAGTAATGGAAATGATATTTTTGAAAGTATTGATTTTATGCCTCGATACCGAGAAGATGATGGCTCTTATTATGCTCCTTCTGATATTATTAGGTATATCAAACATATTTCTGGTGCGCCTTCTTTTCGTGTTAGATATAACCCGAAACTGGAATATGCAAAAGAGGAAACGTATTTTGTTACTTCGGATACCTATATAAAAAGTATCACAGATAAGGATAAGTATGATACCTTATATCTTTATTCCGACCTTGATTCTGAGGCTATCTTAAACGGAGAAGAAATTCAATTAACAGGTCATGCATATTTTGTCATTAGTTATCACGAAAAATTGCTAGAACAATCCTTAGAACGTAGTTATTTAAAACTACAACGCACTAGAGTTTATTGGTTGAACTGGAGTGAGAATACTACTTCGTACAAGATGTATAATGAGCAAATTTTGAGAAGCGCACTTGTACTTAAGTTATTAAGCTATGAAAAGTCAGGAGCTGTATTAGCCGCCGCGACTACTTCATTGCCAGAAACCATAGGAGAGGTTCGTAACTGGGATTATAGATTTTGTTGGATTAGAGATGCGTCCATGGTGATTAAAGTGGTTTCTGATTTAGGTCACAAAAGGTTGGCACAACGTTTTCTTCAGTTTATTATCGATATTATTCCTGACAAAGATGAGAAAATACAGATCATGTATGGAATCAATGGTGAAAGACAGCTAACAGAAAAAACATTGGATCACTTAGAAGGTTATAAAGGATCAAGCCCCGTACGTATTGGTAATGCAGCATATCATCAAAAACAAAATGATATTTATGGAATTTTGATGAATGTAATCTATCAGCAGTTCGTAAAGTTTGACTGTGACCTGGATAACAGCGAGAGTTTATGGACCATTAGCAAAAGTATTGTACATATTGTGAATGTTAATTGGGAAAAACCGGACAAAGGGATTTGGGAGTTTAGAACCGAAGAAAGGCATTTTACATTTTCAAAACTGTTATGTTGGGTTGCTGTAGACCGAGCCATAAAAATTGGAGAGCTAATCGGTAAAACTGATAACAATCCAAGATGGACAGAACTTAGAGATCGAATTTATAATGATATTTATAACAATGCTTGGAATGAGGAAGTAAAGGCATATACGCAATCTTATGGGTCTTCTGACCTTGACGCGTCTACTTTATTAATGGAATCGTATGGTTTTATTGACCCCAAAGATCCCAGATTTATAGGTACCGTAAAAGCAACCGAAAGAGAATTGTGTAATGACGGACTGCTGTATCGTTACAAAAACAAAGATGATTTTGGATTACCTTCTTCTTCTTTTACAATATGCAGTTTCTGGTTTATCAATAGTCTTTATAAAATAGGTGAAAAGGAAAAAGCCAAAAGAATGTTCGATCAGCTATTATCATACAGCAATCATTTAGGATTGTTTAGTGAGGATATCGATTTTAAATCAAAAAGATTATTGGGTAATTTTCCGCAGGCATATTCTCATTTAGCGCTTATAGAAACAGCTGTCAATTTTTCCGGGGGTGTAACTAAGGAGGAAGAGCTTATGGATACCATAGCGTAGTGATATGTGATAAATTATATTGATTTTGATATGGGTAGCTATTAATAAACCATTATAATCACAATTAAAACAAAAAATAAAATCTTTGGGAATTGTTATTCCCAAAGATTTTAAAAAATAGGCTAACTCTCGTTTTTACTATATTCCGTAAACAGAGAAATTAAGATTTGGTGCAGCTACACTTGTGAATTTATAAGATGGATTGGCACTAAACTGACTTTCATTTGTTTGTGTCATGTAAAATCCATCGGCGCTAAATAACAAGGCGAATATATTAATAAGACCATCCGGGTCTCCAAAGAATTCAGAAAATGTAAAAACTACTCTCTCATTTGCTATAACTTCTCTGGTGAATGTAGCAAAGTTGAAACTTCCATCATTCATGTTAAAAATAAAATATGATTGATTAGAAAAGAAAGGATCATCAAGAACCATATCCACTCTATACAGGTCACTTACCTTAGCTAGGTTTATAAAATTCTCTGAAGTTTGACTAAGAAAAGTACTTCCAAAAGATTCATCAAAGTAAGAGTAGGTTGAAAAATCCACTCCAAAAGAATTTACATCAGCAGAAGCAAGTTCAGGGATGATTTCGGTAGCTACAGGAGCTAAGTCATATCCGATTATGGTAGTCACACCGCTATCTGTAGAGGTATAAGTGCCAAAGTCTTGGTCATATACAAATGTAGTAATGCTTAAATCTCCAAGAGTTAATGGTTGTAAAAAACGAAATCCTTCATCGGTTACCGCAATAGGTAAAGTTTCTGTAGAAATAGATCCGGTTGCCGCATCAAAATTGGTAACACCTGCAGTTCTTTCTAAATCATCAAAATAGGTAAAGGTTCTATTATACAATATCTCATTAGCTTCATTTAATACAACTAAATTTCTAATAAATCTAAAAGTATTATTCTCATCTTCTAATTGTGAATAGAAATCTCTTAAATTTTCAATGATCTCCTGATCTTGTGCAGATGCTTTTTCGAAAATTATTTCTGTTGGGTCAGAAATATCTGTTTTACTTCTAAAAATAATCTGATTATCACTAACTTCTTCAAATATAAACTCAAATTCAGCACCAAGACTAAAGTTTTGAGCTTCGAATAAAGCGTGGAACGTAGTATAATTTTCGAATACTAATTCAGGGAATTGGCTAATTCCCACTCTAAAGGTTGTTTCTAAATCATTTTGACCACCTAATACATCTGAAACAATATCTACTGTGTTATCTTCATTAAAATTTAAATAAATATTATTTCCTCCAAAATTGCTTCCTGGCTGGTATACGGTTTTCCATCCAAATTCTGAATTAATTAAAGTCTCGCGATAAGATTCCAATAATAGATTTACTCTTGTGTCAGAATCCTGTTCGAATAAGGGTTGAACATCATCATCACTACACGCAAAAACTGCTAATAGTAAAAACAATAATGAACTAATTTTTATATTTCGTAACATATTATTATGTTTTGTATTATTAATTAAGGGTATTTAAAAATTCGTCTCTCACTATTAATAAATCAATACCAACATCTTCCTTCATGTATCGTAAAACAGCGTTATATTTCTCTTGAATTCTTTGACGTCCAATATTTCTTTGAAAACAAGCTTCATCTCCACCAGCACAACTTTCAAGAGTTAAATATGTGTTTTCAAATTCAACCGGATCCGTAGTAATTATTCTGGCAACAATCTCTGCAAAGTCTTCAGCTACCGAAGAAGTACCGTAAGGTGTAACCATACCACGTGAAATAGCATTGTTTATGGATTGAGTACTGTTTTCACTTCCGGAAATCAAGGTTGTCCAAGTACCTGGAGAAGTGTAATCTTCTCCTGAGATTTCATAGAATGATTCTACATCAAAATTGAAATTTTGATCAATAATGTGAGCAAATTCGTGGTGTAATGTCCTAAATGATTGTATAATCCATTCATTGTTATCAGGGCTATAATCATTAACCTGAGTTAAAGTCACTCGTACCCCGGCATCTGCAGTACCTAAAGTAATAGTACCGTCGCCATTATAGAGAGGAGATCCTAAAAATACAATCTCTGCCGGAAAATATCTCTTCAAAAATTCTTCTCCTTGATCAGATCCCATATTGTAAGGCTCTATCCAGGCTTGTTTTATTAATTCTGCTACAGGTTGTACTACATCTCTCCTTGGAGGAACTGCGGTTCTGTTTGGGTCTATATAGCGATCTACAAACTTGTAAATAATAACACTTCCGTAAGGGTCTCTAAATTCCTCTTTTAAATAAATATCCAAAGGGTCTGTAGACTCTTGTTCTTGTTCAAAAATACTTTCGGCAGTAATGCTTTTTTCTCTTTCACAACTAATGAGTGTAATACTTAACAAAGAGATTGTAAAAAGCTTTTTTATAAAATTATTTGTTTTCTTCATGTCTAATATTATCTAGGATTAGGTGCGATTCCAAAATCTATTGCACTATCTGGGATTTGAATTGCTTTTCTTAAATCATCTGTAGAAAGCTCTAAGGTCTCTCCTCCAAAATTTTCAGGAAGTCTATGTGATACAGAAAGATTAAATCTTTTTATGTCAAACCAACGAAGACCGTGATCCCAAAATTCTTTTTTTCTTTCGTCCAAAATTAATTGTTCAATGGCATCAATTGCATCAGTGGCATTGTAATAAGTGATTATCTGATTGATATCGTTATATTCTTGATTGTTATATCTCAATCTTGCAAGCACATTGATGTCTGATAAAGCATCGTCTTGCGCTCCAGTAAATAATAATGCTTCTGCACGGTTTAGTAAAACCTCTTCACCTTTTAATTCTATAGAAACGTGATATGGTAATCCAGAGTTAGAACTTAAGTTTTCTCTGAAAAAATATTCTCTTAATCTAGCCGTGTATCTTGCGTCTGTTCCCACATTCCAAATACCTGTTGAAGTTCTTTGATCAAAAGCATTTAATGGATTGTTAAATAATACACTTAAATCAGTGATGTTAAGTCTAAAACCTGTTCCTACTCTTTGATGATTACTGAATTTTTGCATTACTAATACGTTGCTGTCATCAGTTGTTTCATTGTATTTATCTGCAATGTCATTGTATGTTGATCCTTGCAGTTCATCATAATTTTTTACATACAACTCTGGATTTCCATCAAAGAAAAGGTCACTATATTTAATACAATTTACATAATCTCTCTTCCATAGATAAAAACGTGAGGCAAAAGCTAATCCTGCTTTTTTTGTAAAATGATATTTTTTTGATCCAGAGAAAAACTGATCGTTTATTAGGGATAATCCTTCCAAAAGATCTTTTTCTACGAAATCATATACTTCTTGTACCGTGTTTCTTTCATAGGTAGGAAGAAAACGGGTTTCCGGCTGAAGCACATAAGGTATACCCAAATTTGTGGAAGCGTTTTGATCATAATGTAAAGCAAATACATTAACCAACATAAAGTGGCTATAAGCTCTTGATAATAATGCTTCTCCTTTAATTGCGTTTTTAAAATCAGTACTTCCAGGTAAATCATCGATCACAGCAAGCACCTCATTCGTTTGAGCAATAGCTTCGTAGGATCTGTCCCAGAAATAAGTAGGAGTATCCTGCGAGATTCCGTCAACGTCTTGCCAAGAATATAATTGAAGTGAATTTTGATCGATAAAATTACCTCCGGCATTGGCTATGACACCACCATTTTCTAATCCGGTTGGACCAGCTAAATCTGTGTACATATCTGTAAAGGCGTAACTACCTTGTGAATAAGAATCAGCAACTACTTTTGCTGCTTTTTCTGCAGTGTCGAGTTCTAATCGGTCATCTGGTAATTCATCTAAATAGTCATCACACGATGTGAATGACAAAATAAATGAAACCAGTAGTATATATGGTGTTAATTTATATTTATTCATTTTTTTAATTTTTAGAAACCAACGTTAAGTGAAAATGTAAATGATCTAGCTATCGGTAGTGCTGTTCCTCCCGAATTGAAGAATTCTGGATCCTGACCATTAAGTGCTTTATCAGAATAAATAAGGAATAAATTCTCTCCCTGAATTCTAAATTGCGCAGATTCAATTCCTAAGCCTTCTATATAGCTTTTAGGAACATCTAATCCTAATGCCATAGATCTCATTCTAGCATACGTACCATCGGCAACTCTTGCGTCACTAATATTGTATAGATCATAGGCATTATCAGCACCAAGTTGATTTTGTATCGTTCTATCGCTTAAGATAGCAGGTATATTGGTTGTGTTTTCATCTCCTGGAAGTCTCCATCGGTTAACCAAATCACCAGATAAAGAGTTGAAATCAGTATAAGAAGGGCCAAAATTACTATTAAGGCGGATTTTATAATCAAATTTAAAGGTGATATTAGCACTTAATGTAAGATTTTTATACTTGAAAGTGTTATTAAAACCACCTGCTCCTCTTGGTTGTGTAGGGCCTTCATACTTTAAAATCTGTTCTAGATTTTCTCTTTCCTGAAGATTGATATTTGTTACTATGTTATTATTTTCATCAAAAAATGTTGGAATACCAAACTCATTTAATCCCGCGAACCTGGTTGAATAAAGAGCAGATATCTCTCTTCCGGAATATGGAGCTCCTGAAGGCTGCGTTAACTGAACTAAAGTTGGATCAAAAAGTAGTTCTGTTATTTGCTCCGTATTGTACCCAACGTTAATATTTGTATTCCATTGGAAATTGGATGTTTTGAAGTTCACTGTAGAAATTCCAAATTCATAACCTTCGGTCTTAAGATCTGCATAATTTCCACTCTGGAACGCCTGTCCACCAACACCACTGGTTTTTACTATCCCAATCAAGTCAAATGAATTTCTATTGTAATATCCAATTTCTCCGCTAAGTCGATTATCGAAAAATGAAAATTCTAATCCTGTACTAAATTCTTTCAGCTTCTCAAACGTTAAATCGTCATTTGCCAATGAATTAATAGCGATTACAGTTTCTTGATCGGTTGGTCTTAAAGGAACTCTACTACGCAAGTCCAATGTCGCACTGGTTAATGGTCCTCTTCCTCCAGAAAGTCCATAAGTAGCTTTTAATCTTAACTGATTAATCCAGTCAGCTGTAATGAAATTTTCTTTATGAATATTCCAAGCACCACTTACATTATAACTTGTAAGATATCTTGATTTTGAACTAGTTCCCTGTAAATTAGATCCGTCGTAACGTAGGGTACCGTTTAAGATGTATTTGTTTTTTAGGGTGTATCCCGCATTTGCAAAGAATCCAACAAATCGGTCTCTTAGATTACTTATTCCAAAATATTGATCATTCTGATTAGTTAATTGATCAATAGCGTCAGGATCTGTATTTACGATATATCCATTATCATAAGAAATACCAATACCTGTATACTCTCTGGAATTTCTTGTAGAAGATTTTATTTCCTGTCCCAGAAGAAAAGTAAATTGATTGTCATAATTAATTTCCGGGTTCCAAGAAATCGAATTTCTTATGTAGAAATAGTTTAATACATCTTCGTTATAAATATTCAACCCTCCTTCAGGTAGAATAGAATATGGAGGTCTTGTAGGATTGTCCGGATCTTGATATAAGAAAGGATTAATATCTACTAAAACACCTTCGTCTGCTCTAAATGCTTCTGCTTGATTAGAATTATCTCCAATTACGTGCTCTCTTCTGGTGATAGCTTGTCTGTAATTTACAATAGAATTGAAGGTTAAATTATCCTTTATCTTATAATCTAAGTCAAGTTGTGCAGATATATCTGCTACATCAATATTAATTCGATTATTATTTAATTCGTTTATAATATTGAAGGGAGCATAGTTTTTTCTAAAATACTCTAAATTACCATTTTCGTCATAAGGAGTAACACTACGACTGTTTGTAAGCGAGTAATTGTACGGATTAATGTCAAACTCACGATTATACTCACCGGTAATTGGATTAAAAGTTCTGTTGTTCGTTCCAGGAACAACTTGATCTCTAATACTAAGTGCTAAGGTTGTACCTAAGGTTACTTTTTCTGAAACCTTGAAAGTATTTCTTAATCTCGTTGTCAATCTTTCTGCTTGATCCCCGATCGTAACACCTTCATCCTTTAAATATCCTAAAGAAAATAGATATGTAGCATTATCAGACCCTCCGGATAAACTTACCGAATGATTCTGAACCGTAGTTATGTCAGAAAAAAGTACTTTGAACCAGTCTGTATTAGCGGTTTGGTATCTTCTAAAAAAATCATCAGATAATTGTCCATTAGCTCCAATTTCTACATCATTCGTTCCTCTAAGATTAAAATAACTTCCTAAAACCCCATAAGATTCAGCAAATTGTGCTGTAGTAAGATCAATTAAATTTTTATCTACTAATTCTGCGTAAACAGATAATTCTTGTTGTGAGTTTAAGACGTTAAACTGCTCATATCTTGGTCTTAATCTATAAGAGAAGTTACCTGAGTAGTTTATTTTTAAGGCGCCATTTTTACCTTTTTTCGTAGTAATAACGATCACACCGTTTTTTGCTCTTGCACCATATAAAGCAGTTGCAGAGGCATCTTTCAGGATAGAAAATGATTCTATGTCATCCGGATTTAATCCAGCTATCGAAGATCCAATTACAGAACTAATATCTCCTGATCCTAACTCGTTTTGAGATAATTCTACATTATCTTCTAAAATAACTCCATCAACAACCCAAATAGGATTGTTATTTCCGTTTAAAGAAGTGTTACCACGAATTCTAATACGAGGAGAAGCTCCAAAAGTTCCTGATAAATTATCAACAACTACTCCGGCATCTCTACCTTCTAAAAGTCTAGATGCGTCTCTTGCTCCATCGATTTTGATATCCTCAGCGTTTAGTCTGGTTGCAACGCCAGCAAATAACTTTTTATAGCTTTTTCTATATCCATCAGTGATAATTACTTCATCCAGTGACTCGACAGCTGATTCCATCTGAATAAAAAATTCTTTTTTATCTCCTGTTAAAAGTATTTCCTGATCCAAGAATCCTAAACTCTGAATTTTAATAGTTTCTCCTTTAGAAACAGAAATGGTGAAATTTCCATCAAAATCTGTAATCACTCCGCGTTGGGTGCCAACAACCGAAACTGTAGCTCCGGGAAGAGGCATGCCTCTATCATCCGTGATTTGTCCTTTAATTTCAAATTTTCCCTGGAATAGAAATATTTCAGCAGTGCTAAAAGAGTTTTTAGCGGTTAATGAAAATCGTTCTGAATTGTTCATTTCAGTAATACGACTTTCTCCCTTAATTACATTTAGACAACATAAGATAAAAATAGCAGTGAGTAAAGGCTTGCTATATTTTATGCTTAGATTAATTCCAAAATGAAACTTGAGTAGTTTTTTTTCCATAAGCTTTGTTAAGTTTTAAAAATACATTTAGAAATTGGGTGTGCGTAAAAAACTACAATTAATATTTAGAGTTTTATTAGTAATTTTTTAACGCGGTTGCGAATTTAGTATATTTTATCAATATTTTAGAGTTTTTTACATATTAAATTTACTGGAAAACCGTAATTAAGAATTGTTTGATTGTTTTAATGACGCAATAAATCCTTTGAATGTGTTGTTGATAAACGGTTATTTGTGTTTTTTTAACGAGTATGGTTAAAACCGGTTTATTACATAAATTTTGATCTTTTATCGTTGTAATAAGTTAGAGGCCTGTTGATTTAGTATTAAACGGGAGGGATTTCATTGCTAAAAAAGATCAATAACAATTGATTGTTTTTACTTTTAAAAAGGTAAATCAGATCTGATTTGGAGAAGTATCTTAGAGAAGTGTTTTATTAATAACCAGTCCAAAATAATCTATTTCTATTATTTGGGACTGGTTATTAATAAGATTTAGAAGAAGGTAGGTTGGAAAAAGTATTTTAGGTGTTTTTAGAATTTTTTACTCCACAAGAACTATAGTCCCAAAGATATTAGCATTGATCCAGCCTTGATTTTTATCCTCTCCAGGAACAAAAACAGAACCCATAAAGTTCTCTCTTTCTTTACTACTGTCATTGTCATTGTACGCAATAGCAAACCCTAGTTTTTGGTCTTTAGATAAAACTACCGGATCATTTGTCTTTCCTTCTTCATAAGTATCATCGTAGACGATTAATTCAAATTCCCAGACGGTAACATCTCCATCAGTTATACGTTTTGTTGTAACATGGTTATTATAGAGAACAGGTTTTTTTTTTGAATCCAGATCTACAACATTACCATCAAGCGCAATGTGGTATGCAAAGGCATTATTGCTGTATTGATGCTCACCGCCTGAGTTATCAGCATCTATAAATATCTCTACACAATCATCATCCCACCAGAGTTTCAATGGATCGCTGTGTTGATCAAATAATATATCATCTTTAATTTCTACCAAAATATAAATAGCTTCAGAGGTCCAGGTCATTTTGTATCTGCCCAAAAAGTCCTTAAAATCAGGAAACTCTCCAATCCAATTTTGATCCATAGGATACCATTTTGTTTGACTCCAAATAGGATCGTCCATATTTCCATCTACATTTGGTGCTATTTCTGCCTTTTTTATTTTTCGAATTTGATGATCTTTTTTTTCTTGTTTTGAGGAAAATGTTTTTTCATTTAATGTTGCTACTGCTTTTTCTGAATTATTTCTACGTTCATTTTTGCAACCTATCATTATGGTTAAAACAAATATTATAGCTAATTTTTTCACAAGATTGATATTTTAAATTTAGTTTTAAAAAAGGAATGGAAAGATATTAAAAACTACCACTATTTTTACTGTAATATGGTAAAGTTAAGATTTTGTAAAGTTAAAGTGGGGGGTATTATATCAGTTAGAAAAGAAAAAAGCGGTCGTCATGGGGTGAACGACCGCTTTTTGATAATACACCTTTTAAAGTGTATTCGTGGCTATGGGGACAAAAAAATTATTGTCTAACAATTTTTAAACTCGTTAATTTGGTTCCGTTTAGTCTTATCGTACAAAAATATATACCAGATTGACCTAGATCTTTTGCTCTGAGTTCTATGGTTTGATTACCTGCTTGGGTATTCTGGGTGTATAGCATTTTGGTTTGGCCAAGCATATTAGAAACAGATACTTCTAAAATACCATTTTTAGAGGTATTTATACTCAGGGTTCCGTTATCCTGGATTGGATTAGGCCAAATAGAAACACTAGTTTCTGACACTGGAGAATTTTCCTTATCAGCACTATCAGCAAATTCCATTGCTCTATTAGAAGGACAATTATTAGTGCAATTGTTGGACCAGATTCCTGTTCTTTTTCCATTACTAATACCTGTAACTCTGAACCATCCATCAGTTCCTCTTGTGAGATCAACAGTTTGTTGTCCATTTCCATTATTAAATACGACACCAACATCATTTGAAGAAACACCAGTAGGTAATGTAAATGTTTTTCTACACCAAGAAGTTCCACTAAGGTTGTTCATTATTGTACCAGGCCAACCAGCAGTGCCAGAAAGTGTTTGATTCGTCGATTTATTATATAGATATATATTGGTGTTAGAACCCCATCCACCTGGTTTTTGGAAGTTTAGTGTTACATCATCAGATGATCCGGATCCAGTACAATTGCTTGGACATGTATTGCTCCAAGTACTACCGCGATACCATCCATTAGTACTTCTGGATAGATCATCAGTTTGATTGTTTCCATCATTAAAAATAACTCTAAGGTTATTTGCAGAAACACCTGTCGGTGGAGTTATTGTAAACGAATACCAGTCTGTTCCTGAAATATTGGTCATGTCGTTACCTGGCCATCCACTGGTTCCAGGTAATGTTGTGTTCGCTCCGGCGTCAAACACATATGCATTAACATTTGCTCCCCAACCAGCTGGTTTGAAAAAGTTCACTGTATATGGAGGTACCGTTTCCCCACCGCCAGTTGTTCCTCCTTGTGTCCATACAGCGTAATCAGTACCTGAAGTTTGTAATGTCCAACCACTACCATTTGGAGACCAGTTACCTGATCCTAATTTCATTGCAAGTGTTCCTGACTTTCCATCGATATAAGCAGCATATAAATCTCCACGAGCTTCATCAATACTTATATTCGAGCCTGAATGGACTCTTACGCTTTTTCTTGCCGAAATAAGATCTTTGATAGCATTACGAACTCCAGTTCCTCCATCAAAAAAGTGTGTCCAGAATACCATAGGATTTCCTGGATGTGTTAGAATATAAGCATATCCTTTTCTAAGATTGGTTTCTCCACCAGGGAATACATAATTAGACCCACAACATTGTTGTGCAAATCCGGTATCGTGATTGTCCAAAAAAGTAACAGATTTAGAAGGATTAATACCGATCATACCAGCAGGTCTTCCTTGACCATCTCTCAAATATGATAAATTATTATCTCTAATTGCATTTTGAAGACTTACTTTGGTATTAAAATCAAAGGCAGAAGAGGATTGTTGCGTTCTGTTTACAAAGTTATTCGTCTGAACCCTGCTACTTTCTAATAGTTCACCAACAGCAAAATACGGATTGGTAGCATCGTTGTATTCTTTGTTGTAAATAGGGTCGTATCCATGAACAAAATCATATCTCCAACCATCAAAACCAAGGTCATTTTGTAATTTTTTCATCCACTTGATGATTTCTGCTCTGACCTCTGGATTTTTATGGTCTATATCTCTAGCTGCTGCAAAACCGCCACTAGAGCCATCTGATTTAAGGTCAAAACCTGGAACAAAGTCACTATTTATACTAAACTCTACCGGACCATTTACAAAATTTCTACCTTCATCATCGGCAGCTATATAAAAAGTTGGCCAGGCTGGATTCGTGAATGTAACTGCATCGTTGGTACCGACTCTATGATTAATGACAATATCACTAATCACTTTTAAACCTAAACTATGGTATTGATTGATTAAGGTTATTAGCTGATTAGTAGTGCCATAAGCACTATCAAAATTGTTAATTTCTCTTGGTAAATATCCTTGTGGTGCCGCAGAATTACTCGGAGGTGGCATCCATATTAGATCAATTCCTGCATCGCTGATAGTGTTTCTGGCATTAGAAACAACATTATACCAAGTCTGACCAGCTGGCTGATTTTGAACATTCCAGTCAAATGCCTGAAACATTACGTCTTCATCTTGTGCCTGCAATCCAATAAAAGGCAAACAAAATAAAAGACTTACTAAGGTTCGTACAAAGTTTTTTCTTTTCATTTTTTCATTTTTTATGTTCCGTGTGGAACAATAGTTTGTAATAAGTGAGTTATTGTTTTCTCTCAAATTTTCGTTGTGAGAGAGTACTAATCCAAAGAAAATAACTTTAGAAAGTCGTGTAAGAATGTGAAGCAAGATTTTCTTTTAAATCTAATTTGAAAACTAGCTTTTTATCGTAGATCTAAGAAAGGTACTAGGTTGAGCACTATCTCATTACAATGATATTATTTATGACGACTATTAAAAAAGTAATTTTTTCGGAATTTAGATTTTGACAATTAATCTTTGTTTTGCTGTCCAACATTTTAAAGAATAATTGAATCTAATTACAGTAGCTTAAAAAAAATTGAATTTTTCGGAGAAGGGTAAATGATTTCATAATTCATAATTTTTAGTTTATAAAAATGTTTCTTGTGTTAAATTTTCACTAAGTTATTACGAATTATTCAATTTTAAGGTTTCGAAATGTCACTACAACGTTTTCGTGTTGATAAATTCTAATTATTCTACATAATATATTGAAAAACAAGGTTTAATTAACAGTTGTTTATTGTATTTAAACGAATTTTAAGATATTTTGAAAACTATTTTCAACGTATAAAGCAATGATATAGGAATATGTTTTTTCAATGATTTTACGAAATATTTAATAGTACTATAGTTACCCAAGGCAATATCATGAGGATGATGTTATGCTTCTAGAATGCTAAAAATTTAATAATTTCATTATGTTGGTCATTTGCCCTTCTCCGAAAACTTCTTTTTTAATTCCTGTGGTTGCGTAAATTACTTATTATAAGGGCGTTTTAGTAAAATAGGACTTGGTATAATTATTTTTAATTTATACCTTCAATATGGGTGACGTAGTAAATAACAAAGGCTAATTTTTTATGTTATAATTACTAGTTTAATACGATTGGTGATTAAAAAATTTGTATAAATTCATAGAATTATTTTTTCTTTATGAAAGGCAAAAAATCAAGCATAGCCATAGCTACGGTTTATTTTTTAAAAGAAGCAGAAAGGAAAAAGAAACCATGCATATGCGAAATTTTTAGTTATACATCGTATAGGTTATTAAATAACCCTACTTATATTTCCAGAACCTCTGTTTTATCTATGTTTGATATGTTAGGGATTTCCATTATTATGATGGTGCCTTTACGCTTTGGGTTCGAGTCAATTTCTAATGAACCTAATAAGCTTTGAAGACGATTTTTTATGTTAGATAGACCAATTCCCGGTTTTATTTTGAGCATATCGAATCCTTTTCCATTATCTTCAAAAATAAGATGGATGGTATCTTGCATAACATCAATTTGTATATCAACTTTTGTAGCGTCTGCGTGTTTGATAGTATTGGTAATTAATTCCTGCAGTATTGCAAATATTTCGTTATGAAATTGCGAATTAAGAACATTAACATTATTTTCTGGATATGCACGGAAATTAATGGTCAAATCACTGGCATCTCCAATGTTTTGCATGTATTCTTTTAACAATGCAACGAAATTATTTTGGCTAAACTTTTTAGGAATCAAATTATGAGAAAGTGTGCGTACCTGCTGGTAGGTTTCATCTAATTGCTGATACATTGTATCGAGTTCCTGATGATTTTCAGAGAGATTACTGAATTGTAATTTAATTGCGGCAAGATTACCACCAATACTGTCGTGAAGTTCTTGGGCAATTCGTGTTCGTTCCTTATCCTGACCTTCTACTGAGGCTTTAATCATTTTCAGCTCTTGATCTCGGATTAATGTAGCAATTTTTTGTTCACTGACTTCTTTTTGCTTTTTGTTAAGTAAATTTTGAGTTTTTAACTTTTGATAGTAAAGGAAAAGTAAACCAATGATGGGAATAAGAATGATAAAAAAAGCAATTAAAATAATTCTTTTTGCAGATTTTTGTCTATTTATTTCTGATTCCTGAATTTCCTGATCTTTCTTCAGTATAATAATTTCATTTTTTGTTTTCTCGGATTCAGTTTTTGTCTTTTCAGATTCATTAACTAATGATAAGATTTTATTTTGATTTTCTTGTTCAGCTATTTTTGTTTGTAGACGAACATTTTCTAATGTTTTACTCTGATTTTTTAGCGCTAGGGATTTAATTGTATTTTCATTTTGTAAAACTTTAATCTCTTTTTCCTTTTGAAGTGTTCTAAATTTTACTTCTAATTGATTAATTTCTTTATCTTTTTGAAGTGTATTTATAGAGTCTTTGATCTTATATTGCGCCGTTTGATATTCTAATGCATCTTTATACTTATTCTGAAGAATAGCAAGTTCTCTAGAGTTGTCATACAGTTTTAGTTGTTCTTCTACCCATCCATACTTCGTGGCCTTTTCTAGACAGGAGTCAAAGATAGTTTTTGCTTCATCGTATTTTTCTTGCAAAACCAAAGTGCTCCCTATTTTTCTTAAACCACTAGCTCTAATTTCTGGGTATTTATCTTTTGGTTTAATGTTAATACTTTCTCTAATAAACCTTATACCTTCATCATATTGTCCTAAATCAATATAGCCAGAGCCAATATTCATCGTATTTAGAATTCGACTATAATAGTCCTCAGGAGTACAAAGATCTAAAGCTTTTCTATAGTTGTCAATAGATGCTTCATAGTTTTTAGAATTAGCATGAATCACACCAATGTTACTATAGCACTTTTGAATTAGTTGAGGATCTTTTTTATAAGTCAAAATTTCATTAAAATAGTTTAATGCTTCTTTATCTTTGCCCTCTCTAGAATATGATATCGCGAGGCCAAATAGTTGTCGATAATATCGGGTCGTATCTTTAATTTTTTTTGCAACTTCTATTCCTTTCAGTTGATTTTTCTTGCTTTTTTCATATAATCCTTTCGAGCCATAATTATAGGATAGGGCTGTATATGCCTCTATATAATATTTATCTCTTGTAGTATCATTACTAAAATTTTTGAAGGATAATATTTTGTTAGCATAAAAGATAGCGGAATCCGGTACACTTTTTACATTATAATAATAAACCAAAAGATTTGATAAGCTCGCTTTTCCAAGATCTGTTTTAAAATCTTTTAGATGTCTTTGTGCTGTTTGATAAGCTTTATTTTCATTTCCACTACTTAGGTGTTTTCTGACTTCATTGGATATTTTGTTTTCTTGTTTTTCTAGTTGCTCCAAGTCAGTCAATTTTGGTTTTAACTTTACTTGAGTTTGTCCTATAATTGACGATAACAATGAAAAGATAAAAGATAAAAGAATGGTTTGTAGAAATCTGTGCATTCGCAAATATATAGAATTCATATATTATAAAATTTGCAAATACTGTTAAGAATAATTCCTAAAGTGATATTTAATAAAAACCGCCTTTCCCCAACAGAAAGACGGTCTCTTAAATCAAAATTAAACAACTACCTAGTTTTGATCCTTAGGTTGGGATATATAATTATGAGAAGCAGTATCCGTTTTCTGCGGCTACTTTATCAGCAATCTTGGTTCTTAATGAAACAACATTAGGTTGATTAGCATATTTAGTGAAACGTTTAAGTCCCATTAACATCATGCGTTGCTCATCTCCTTCAGCAAAAGAAACAATTCCTTCTTTTCCTTTTTTGATAACGATATCTACAGCGTTATATAAGTAAAGTTGAGACATGGCAATCTGAATTTCCTGAGAATCCTCTCCAAAACGTTTTGCATTTTTCTCTGTACGTAAAATCGTAGATTCTGCCATATAGATTTCAATCAAAATATCAGAAGCGGCCATTAATAGCTGTTGGTGCTCTTCTAACTTTGGTCCATATTTCTGAACGGCAGATCCTGCTACCATTAAGAAAACTTTCTTAAGCTTAGCCAGGATTTCTTTTTCTTCTGCAAACAATTCGGAGTAATCAGGAGTATCGAAAGAAGGAATTCCAGTTAATTCATCAGCAACTTTCATTGCAGGACCCAGTAGATCTACGTGTCCTTTCATAGCTTTCTTTACTAACATACCAACTGCCAACATTCTGTTGATTTCATTCGTACCTTCATATATACGAGAAATACGGGCATCTCTCCAGGCAGACTCCATTGGAGTATCTGCAGAGAATCCCATTCCTCCAAAAATCTGTACCCCTTCATCGGTACAATTCTGTACATCTTCAGAAACTGCTACTTTAAGGATAGAACATTCGATAGCATACTCTTCTACACCTTTTAGTTCTGCTTCTTGGTGTGAATTTCCTTCCGCTTGACGAATAGCAATTCGATCTTCAATATTTTTGGCAGCTCTATAGCTAGCAGATTCATCAGCATATGTATTGGTAGCCATCTCCGCAATTTTAGACTTGATCGCCCCGAAATTCATGATTGGAGTTTTAAACTGGATACGCTCATTTGCATATTTAGTTGCCTCATTAATTACTCTGCGTTGTGCATCCAGACAAGCAGCAGCCAATTTGATTCTACCAACATTTAGGGCGTTCATAGCGATTTTAAAACCATTACCTCTTTCTGATAACATATTTTCTACAGGAACTTTAGTATCACTAAAAAATACCTGACGCGTAGAGGAGGAGTGGATACCTAATTTTTTTTCTTCATCACCTAAAGAAATCCCATTAGGGTTTTGAGGATCGTATTCAACAATAAATCCTGTAATATTTTTGTCATCTTCTATTCGAGCAAAAACGATCATAATGTTACAGAACCCTGCGTTAGAGATCCACATTTTCTGACCAGAGATCAAATAATGTTTACCATCATCAGAAAGAACAGCTTTTGTTTTACCAGAGTTAGCATCGGATCCAGCTCCTGGTTCTGTTAAACAGTAGGATCCCATCCATTCGCCGGTCGCTAATTTTGGAACATATTTTTTCTTTTGCTCTTCATTACCATATAATGTTATAGGCATGGTACCAATACCTGTATGAGCTCCAAAAGCAGTACTGAATGATCCGGTAGCACCAGAGATATAATCACATACTAACATTGTCGATACAAATCCCATTCCTAATCCATCATATGCTTCTGGAACAGCTACACCGAGAAGACCAAGCTCTCCTGCTTTTTTCATACATTCTTCCGTATAAGCATAGTCTTTATTTTCAAATCTTTCCCAATGTGCCCACAATTCACGGTCCACAAATTCCTTTGCACTATCACGCATCATCTTTTGCTCCTCAGAAAAATCTTCTGGAGTAAATACCTCTTCAGCTTTTGTTTCTTTTACAAGAAATTGACCTCCTCTAAGAATGTCTTTGTTTAAAGTTTCTGTACTCATTTTATTAATGTTATTTCTTTATTCTTTTTTTAGTTCAAAAATTCAAAGATACCTGCGGCACCTTGCCCGGTTCCTACACACATGGTAACCATACCATATTTACCTTTCATATCTCGCTTACGCATCTCATCAAAAAGTTGAACGGATAGTTTAGCTCCTGTACATCCTAATGGGTGACCTAAAGCAATCGCTCCTCCGTTTACGTTCACAATATCCTGATTGATGTTTAGCTCGCGCATTACAGCCAGAGATTGTGATGCAAATGCTTCATTAAGTTCAATTAATTCAATATCATCTTGTTTTAACCCTGCTTGTTTTAACGCTTTTGGAATTGCTTTTACAGGACCAATACCCATAATCCTTGGTTCAACACCGGCTGCAGCATAGTTTACAAGTCTTGCTATTGGTTCTAAGTTTAGTTCTTTAACCATATCCTCACTCATTACCATCACAAAAGCAGCTCCATCACTCATTTGTGAAGAATTACCAGCAGTTACGCTTCCTCCAGCTGCAAATACAGGTCTTAGCTTACCAAGAACTTCTTTGCTGGTTCCTGCACGTGGTCCTTCATCTTTTTTCACTACGTAAGATTTTGATGCTTTCTTACCATTCTCATCTACATAAACCTGCTCTACATTGATAGGAACAATTTGATCTTGAAAACGATCCTCTGCTTGGGCTTTTAGCGCTTTCATATGAGACTTATATGCAAACTCATCCTGATCCTCACGGGATACATTAAATTGATTGGCAACTGCTTCTGCAGTGTTTCCCATTCCCCAGTAATAATCTTCATGGCCTGATTTTGCTAAGTCATAATTTAATTCTGTTTTATATCCAGTCATCGGAACTGCACTCATGCTTTCTGCACCTCCAGCAATGATACAATCTGCCATTCCAGCTTGTATTTTGGCAGTTGCAATACCAATGGTTTCAATCCCAGAAGAACAGAATCTATTTACGGTAACTCCTGGAACGTCAATAGAATCTAGTCCCATCAATGAGATTAAACGAGCCATGTTTAATCCCTGAGATCCTTCTGGCATTGCATTTCCTACAATTACGTCGTCAATTCGATCTTTATCTAATTGTGGCAACTCTTTCATCATGTGCTGAATGGTTTCAGCAGCAAGCTCATCAGTCCTTTTAAATCTGAACACTCCGCGAGGCGCTTTTCCTACGGCTGTTCTATATGCTTTTACTATATATGCGGTTTTCATTTTGTTTTAGATATTTTAGATTATTTGATTTTTAGATTAGTTGGATTAAATATGCTAAGAATCCAACAATCTGGTAATCTAATTACTCAATATTACTAGTTACGTAATGGTTTTCCTTTCTTAAGCATATGTTCTATACGCTCTAATGTTTTGCGTTCTGTACATAAAGACAAGAAGGCCTCACGTTCTAAATCTAATAAGTATTGTTCTGTTACTAGTGTTGGTTCTGATAAATCTCCTCCGGCCATTACATATCCTAACTTATTAGCTATTTTATGATCGTGCTCTGAGATATATTTACTAGCTTCCATGGAATCGGTACCTACCAGAAACATTCCTAGTGCTTGTTTACCAAGTACTTTGATATCCTTACGTTTTACTGGTTGTGTATATCCTTGCTCTGCTAATAACTTAGCGTACGCTTTAGCAGTAGCTATTTGGCGATCTTTATTTACAACAACAATATCTTTTCCTTTTTGTAGTAAGTTGGTGTCAAAGGCTTCATAGGCTGAAGTGGATACCTTGGCCATACCAATAGTTAAGAAATGTTCCTGAAGGATATTGAGTTCTACATCATCTTTTTTGAAAAGATCAGAAGCTCTTAGTGCCATTTCTTTGGAACCACCTCCACCAGGGATAACACCGACACCAAATTCTACTAATCCCATATATGTTTCTGCAGCAGCGACCACTTTATCTGCGTGAAGCGCAATTTCGCATCCACCACCTAAAGACATGCCGTGAGGCGCAACTATAGTTGGAATCGCAGAGTAACGCATACGCATCATAGAATCCTGGAAATATTTAACAGCCATATTCAATTCATCATATTCCTGCTCTACAGCCATCATAAAGATCATCCCAATATTGGCACCGACCGAGAAATTTGAAGCTTGATTACCTACTACCAGTCCTTGGAATTCTTTTTCTGCAATGTCAATAGCCTTGTTTAAGCCAGCAAGTACATCTCCACCGATAGTGTTCATCTTGCTTTGGAATTCAACATTTAGGATACCGTCACCAAGATCTTCTACGACAACACCGCTATTTTTAAATACTTCAGATGATTTTCTGATATTATCCAATATGATAAATGCATCCTGACCAGGAACTTTTACATGTTCTTTTTTAGGGATATCATAATAATAAGTAGCTCCGTCTTTTATGGTATAGAATGATGTACTTCCAGTCGTAAGCATATCATCCACCCAAGCAGCAGGTTCATATCCTTCTGCTTTCATCATTTCGATTCCTTTTTCAACACCTACTGCATCCCATATTTGGAAAGGTCCGTGTTCCCATCCAAAACCAGCTTTCATGGCATCATCAATTTTGTACACATCATCCGTAATCTCTGGTATACGATTAGAAACATATGCAAAAAGAGCAGATAAGTTTTTACGATAGAACTCACCAGCCTTGTCTTTTCCTGCAATTAATACTTTGAAACGGTCTACTACCTTGTCGATAGTTTTTGTCATTTCTAGAGTTGCAAAAGAAGCTCTTTTCTTTTTTCTATATTCTAACGTATTTAAATCTAATGATAATATTTCTTTTTGACCGTCTGCCGATACATTCTTTTTGTAGAATCCCTGACCGGTTTTGCTTCCTAACCATTTATTTTCCATCATTGTATTTATAAAATCAGGAAGTTTAAATAATTCGTGGCGCTCATCATCAGGGCAGTTATCAGCGATACCGTTCGCAACATGTACTAACGTATCTAATCCAACTACGTCTACAGTTCTAAAGGTAGCGGATTTAGGGCGTCCGATTACAGGACCAGTTAATTTATCAACTTCCTCGATGGTTAGGTCCATATCTTTTACCATATGGAATAAGCTCATAATACTAAAGATACCAATTCTGTTACCAATAAAAGCGGGAGTGTCTTTAGCAACCACTGATGTTTTTCCTAAATATTGTTCTCCATATCCGTTAAGGAACTCAAGTACTTCTGTAGAAGTATTGGGCCCAGGAATGATTTCAAATAATTTTAGGTATCGTGCAGGATTAAAGAAGTGGGTTCCACAGAAATGCTTCTGGAAATCTTCGCTTCTTCCTTCGTTCATAAATTTTATAGGGATACCTGAAGTATTAGAAGTAATTAATGTTCCGGGTGTTCTATGTTTTTCAAGATTTTCAAAAACTTGTTTTTTGATATCCAATCGTTCTACGACTACCTCGATAATCCAATCTACATCAGCAACTTTTGCAATATCATCCTCCATGTTTCCTGTGATGATGCGATTTGCAAATGTTTGATGATAAATTGGAGATGGCTTAGATTTTAAAGCAGCGGTTAGTGAATCATTTACTAACCTGTTACGAACCACTTTACTCTCTAGTGTAAGGCCTTTTGCCTTTTCCTTTTCGTTTAATTCTCGAGGAACTATATCTAATAATAGAACTTCGACGCCGATATTAGCGAAATGACATGCAATACCGGAACCCATAATCCCTGATCCGACGACTGCAACTTTTTTAATGACTCTTTTCATTTTTTAGCTTCTGGTTGTTAAGATGTTATAGATTCTTTTTTTGTGTAAATTTTCTTTGTTGCAATGAGATCATTTATCAATTGAAATACTTCTAAGAAAGTATCCAACTTTTCTTTGGAAACATGTTTTCTTACAGCATGGTCAAAAGTAAAAACTACGTCTTTTGAAAAATTTCTCATCTCTACTCCGAAAGGGGTTAGATATATTAGAACACCACGACCGTCCTGAGGATTTTTCTTTCTAAAAATCAATCCTTTTTCTTCCATGGTTTTTAAAGTACGTGATAGGCTAGTAGCTTCCATTCCCATTTTGGGGCCTAACGAGGTAGAGGGAGTTCCGTTTTCCGGATCGATACTAATTAGTGCAAAACCGGTTGCCATAGTACTACCTTTTTTACCCGCCTCTTCGTTATACATTTTGGCAACAGCCATCCAAGTAGCACGAAGTGCATAATCAATTGTTTTTTCTCTCATTCAGAAAATTAGTTATGGTGTAAAGGTACTAAAAATTTACTATGCACGCATAATAAATTACGCAAAATATTATGAAAAGAGTAAGTAATTTACATTTTTCTATTGAATTAATAAAAAAACTCCTCATAAAATGAGGAGTTTACTGATTTAAAGTTAAAGTTTTACACCATACATTTGTAATCAGTGAATTGAATTAGCCATAAATTTTAGTGTATAAATCCTCGTATTTTGCTTTGATTACTCGTCGTTTTAATTTCATGGTAGGCGTCAGGTGTCCGGCCTCTATACTCCATTCATCGGGGGTAAGTTCAAACTTTTTAATACGTTCCCATTTACCAAATTTTTCGTTATGCTCATCTACTTCTTCCTGGAAACGATTAATTACCGTTTGGTGATTAACGATCTCTGCATTTGTTTTTCCTATCGAAAGGCCTTTTCGCAATGCCCAGTCTTTTACAAACTCGTAGTTGGGTTGGATAAACGCCGCTGGCATTTTCTCTCCGTCTCCTATAACCATTATTTGTTCAATAAAACGGGATTGTTTCATTGCATTTTCTATAACCTGAGGAGCAACATATTTTCCTCCAGATGTTTTGAACATTTCTTTTTTACGATCCGTGATGCGTAGAAAGCCTTCGCTATCCACTTCACCAATGTCACCGGTATGAAAGTATCCGTTTTTTAGTACTTCATTGCTTTTTACTTCATCTTTATAATACCCTATCATTACCTGTGGGCCTTTTACAAGAATCTCTCCATCTTCTGCTATTTTTACTTCTGTTTCCGGAATCATCTTTCCTACAGTACCAATTTTAAATCCTCGGTCTCTAACATCATTTACCGATACAACAGGAGAGGTTTCAGTTAATCCATAACCTTCCATCACATTAATGCCAGCAGCATTAAAAACTCTGGCTAATCTGGACTGCAAAGCCGCACTTCCTGAGGCGATTACTTTTAGGTTTCCACCTAATGCTTCTTGCCATTTGCTAAAGATTAATTTTCTGGCAATCCCCAATTTCTTTTCGTACCACCATCCATTCGCTTCATATGGTTCATATTTGAGACCAAGTTCCACAGCCCAGAAAAATAATTTCTTTTTAATACCAGTAAGATCTGCTCCTTTGGCAATAATTTTATCATATACTTTTTCCAATAATCTAGGAACTGCAGTCATCACATCTGGATGTACTTCTTTTAAGTTATCACTAATTGTTTCTAAAGATTCTGCAAAATATATACTTACACCACGGTATTGATATAGATACATAAGCATTCTTTCATAGATATGACAGACAGGTAAGAAACTCAAAGCTTTTGTTTTTCCATCTACAATAGGAAAGCGAGTGGAACTGTGTAAGGCATTACTGACTACATTTTTATGACTTAACATTACTCCTTTTGGCCTTCCGGTAGTCCCCGAAGTATATATCAAAGTAGCTAAATCATCTTCTTTTACAGAAGCCATTAATTTTTCTACTTCTTCCTGATTACTAGGATCTGTACCTAGTTCTAATACTTTATCCCAACTATCACAACCTTCAATATCATTAAAAGAATATACTCCTTTTAATGAAGGTACATTACCTTTAATGTTATTTACTTTTTGTAAAACTTCATTGTCTGACACAAAGCAATATACAGATTCTGAGTGGTTTAAAACATATTCATAATCTTCCTGAGAAATTGTAGGGTATATCGGTACATCTTGCGCTGCGATTTGTAAAACACCGATATCAACAATATTCCATTCCGTTCTGTTATTAGACGAAATGATAGCAATCTTATCATTTGGCTCAACGCCCAATCGTAATAAACCTCGGCTGATCTGATTCGCTTTTTCTACATATTCTTGGGTAGAAGTTGCAACCCACTCACCATTATATTTTGTGACTAAAGCTTTGTCTAAATTGTATTTCTCTAATTGATAATGAGGAAAATCAAATAATCTAGTAATTGTATTCATACGTTGTTTCAGATATTTTACTCTGTTTTTTAAAGACCCTTAAATTAATCATTATGTTTCAAAAACATTGTGATTAAGGTTATTTTCAATAGACACAATAGTTCTATTTTTTCAAAACTCTCTTCTTATTTAATTATATAGAATTTTATGAACTGTTATGCGCGCATAGTTTCGCAAATTATAAAAAATCCAGTAATACGCAACTCTAATATATAAAAAAAGGAGCTATCTTTTGATAACTCCCTAAGTTTTATGGAATATAATTGAAGAATTATCGTTTTATAACTTTGTAAGTTTTTATATTACCATCTATTTCTATAGTAAGGAAGTATATCCCCGGAATCAGTTTTGAAATATTAAATTCTTGATTTCCAGTAATATTATTTTTCACGTAAACTTCTTGTCCTATTACATTTCTAAATCGAAAATTAAATCTTTTAGAAGAGGATGGGGAAATCTGCAAAATATCTTTTGCTGGATTTGGAAAAACGATAAATTTTGAGAATTCGTTATCCTGCACATTTAAAATATTTTGATTGATAGTGTTTACTTTTAAATCATCAAAAAAGAAGCCATCTTCTTCGTTGTTACCATCTGAGGCAAACTGAAAACGAATTTTAATTGTTTCTCCAATATAATCGCTTAGACTAATTTCCTCTAATACCCAATCAGTTTGTGTTCCGTCATATAACGGTTCCCCCGTTGGTTGTCCCGAATTCGTACTTCCAGAGTTTGTGAACTTTCCACATTGTGGAATCCAGGAATTTCCATTGTCGATGGATACTTCAAATTGCGTATAATCCCAGTTATTTTCAATTTCCCATTTTGTAAAAAATTCAACACTTGCAAATATAGCGTCTCTCAGGTCAATACTTTGGGTGAGTTCTATAATTTTATTTTCATTAGAATCATAGTTGCCTGCTGGAGATTCTGTTATAGAAGCACTCGGTGATACGAATGTGGATGTTGTAGTGGACCAGCCAAATTGGGTATATTCACTTAAGTTATTCGCATTGTTATCAACAATTCTCTCGGCAGCACCATATCTCTTGGTTACATTTACGGACTCTTTAATTAATCCTCCATCTATTTGGATGGTATAAGAAATAGCATCGCCTACTTGGACTGAATTATTAATATTAATTTCAATGTTATCTAATATTTCTGTTCCGATTTGAGTACTGGTATAGTTTTTAGGACTGCCAACACTGGTAATATTTCCGGATATAGGTATTATACTAACCGTAAAGTCTCCACTGCCTGTGATGCCTAATCTTTTTAAGGTATAAGTAGCCTCAAAAGTAGTAGTTTCTCCAATAAAGATATTGCCTGTGCTTTCTGCCAAAGCATAATTGTTAGTCATTTTTGCAGCGGTAAGATTAAGATACATCATTTCTTTGCAGATTCTATCTATTTGGCTAAAGTCTGGCCAGAAACTATCACCAACTTCAGGTGTAAAGGCAAATATTTTATCGTGAGGTTGTGATGTGCCACCATACATAAAATCATCACTATCACCGGCAAATGGTGCATCCCTAAGAGTTTTGTATCCATTTTGAGAAGTAAGTTCTGCTCCCATCGCAACAAAAATATCTTCATCTGGTGTAGGCGTGTCTGGAGCATAGGAATACGGAAAATATAAAAGCTCACCAAACGTATGGTTATTCAGTGCAATTAGAAAATCGTGTTGTTCTGTAAACCATTGCATTGCTTGATTTTCTACTTCAGAGAAAGCACTGCTACCGTGGTATGTTTGATCGTTTATATTACTGGAAGCACCTGATCCTCCCCAAGTAGCATTAGTAGAATCTCCATTGGGATAATGATCATAATTCCGGTTATTATCTACTCCGTGTGTATTGAATCTGTTCTTTCTCCAGAACCCACCACCATTTGGATTGGTAACTTGATTGTATAAATAACCATCAGGATTTAAAACGGGTATAAAATAAAGTTCTGTATTATCTACGATTTGTTTTACATCTGGATCGGAATTGTAATTTTCTAGCAGATACCACATGTAGTAAATAAGCTGTGACAAACTAGCTGGTTCTCTGGCGTGGTGAATAGCATCATATAAAACCTCTGGTTCATTTTCGTCCATATCGGGATTATCAGAAATGCGAACCCATTGTATTGTATTACCACCAATAGATGGGGAAACAGAACTGTCTGGGGTGCCATTTGTTAAAAAGTTTCCAATAGTTGCTCTAGCAGAAATCAGATTTGGGTATTGTACACGCATGGCGTCCAAATTATCTAACATTTCTTGATATGTTAAATACCCTCCCATTGATCCTAATTCAAAATTAGATGGAGTTGGGTAATCTATAGTGGTTCCGTTTCCAGATGGACAAGTAAAGTTACGAACTGTTTTTTTGGTTTTGGCAATTTCATTTCGTCTTATAAAATCTGCTTCTGAATCTTCTACAATAATTTCAACTAGAAATCCCATGTTTCTGGCAATTTCAAGTTCCGTTGAAGAGAAATCAGAGATAATAAAAATTCCACGTTTATGTTGACCGTGATCCATTGGAATCCCTGCAGCCATTAGTTTTTCAAAATTCTCAGGAGTATTATAGATGATTTTGGCTTTACTGTAAGTTTGTTTAACCTGAGCATTAACACAAGCTGAAACCAAAAAAATCAGGGTAAAAAATAAATTTTTCACGGTTTATATATTTATGTTTTAAAAAACAATATTACTGTATAAATCTTGATTAAATTACCTTTTGTTACCAGTATATCAATATTGTCGTTACATATATAACAGTTTCTTTGAAATAAACCCGAAATTGTTTGAAACCAAAATTAAATTGTGATCGGATTGTTATTAATTTTTTGATCTGTAATTAAGTATTCATAAAAGCTTTTACCAAGTTCAATTAGTTTTTGAAATTATCAGAAGTCTTTTACAAAATTTTCACCTCACTATATATGGTTTTCAGTTTTGTAGATTCGTTAAAGGTTTTTATTAATGGTAATAAAGTAATGATTTTTCTTTTTCAAAGTCAAATTAGGTTATCAAAAAGGATAAATGATCCCTTAATTTTCTTCAATAAGGATCAAAATGTGCCCAATCGATTACAACCTTTTATCGGATAAGGGCTTTTTTTAACAATTCGTTTCAATTTGTTTTAGTAATTGTACCCTCCAAATCTTAAATTATCTAAAAAAAGAGCTGTAAGAATCTACTTTTGTTAAGGAAAATCAAACTTATGATTAGGGTTAAACTTGTTAACCAATAGGATGTAAATTAAATCTCATAAAACCTTAAAAAAAATATCAAAATGAAAAAAATTATTCCAACATTGTTTTTCGTATCAATTTTTATTTTGTCTTGTGGACCTGCTGTACAGACTGTAAATAAAAGTGATAAGAATTTAAAAAAGTACAATTCGTTTGCTTACCTACCAAACAGTAATGTAGGCGCTAAAAATCTAGGTTATGATGACGAAACCATCGGTATGTCTGTAATAAAAAGTGTAAACGAAAACATGAAGAAATCCGGATATGTTCTAGATAGGGATAATCCAGATTTACTAGTGTTAATTCGTACGAAGACTGATGTAGAAAAAGTCACAGATACAGATCCGGTTTATGCTACATATCCTTATACTAGTTCTATACCGGTTAGTCCTTATTATGAACCTTATTATTATAACACTTACAATCAATATAATAAAATTATAGGTTATGATACTGACGTATATAAATATAAAGAAGGAACTCTTATGGTAGATTTAGTTGACCGAAAGACTAAAGAAATTGTATGGAGAGGAACCGCTTCGGATGAAATTTATTCAAATAATAATTCTAAAGCAATATCACAATACGTAGATGATATATTTGAAGAATTTCCTACTGTAGCAGGATATTGATAAACTGATTGAATGCAAACTACATATTTTAAAAACCTATAAATAAATATATTATGAAGAAGGTACACTACCTAATGATCGTTTTGGTTTCTGCAGCCTGCTTAATCGCTTGTGGACCTAGGTTAGATACTGCTAAGACGACTAAAAATGATCTTAAAGATTATGAAACCTTTGCTTATTTACCCAATAGTAATTACGATGCTAGCGATTACACACCACTGGATATCGAGAAGACTATTGTTAAAAGTGTTAATAAAAATATGAAAAAAATGGGATATAAACTGGATAGAACAAATCCCGATTTACTTGTTTTAATTCGTAAACGCAAAGATACGGACGCAGATATACAAACCGATAATTTGTATGCTACCTATCCTTATGTTAGTGTGTCGGCCATACCAGTTAGCCCACAGTATGATCCATATTACTATCTAGATTATGATAAAATGAACATGATGGTGAAATATGATTCTGAAATAGATATAGAGAAAGAGGTGCTGATGACCATTGATCTAATCGACAGAAAAACCAAAAAAATGGTTTGGAGAGGTAGTATTAAGGATGAATTAGACAATACAAACGTAACAGATGCAATGGCATCTAATGTTGACCGATTATTCACATTATTCGGTACAGAAACTGTTGCGGGCTATTAAATTTTAAGAAAACATTCTTTGAAAGAAACCTTCACCCTTTATATGATGGGTGAAGGTTTTTATATGAAAGTTTCATAGCAATTAACACGAAATTGTATTATTAGATATAAAACTTATAGTCCGTTTTGTTTTCTTTTTTAATGTTTTAATATCTTTTTTTTCAGTGAGTTATGCTGTTTTTTTATATCTTTAAAAGAAGCTATTGCCCACGAAATAAATTTTTTTATAAAAAAATAAATTTCCCTCCCTTTAATTACTAAATCAATATAAACGAGAGGTGTTGTTTATTAATTTCGTGTTTATTGCATTTGCTTGTTCGGTCGCTAACAAATTGAATATCTAATGAATCGTTTAAATCGTAAAAAATTTATGGCACATATGGGAGTTATAACTTCTTCTACTATCTTATTAAGTGGGTGTAATTTTTTGACCAAATCAGATAAGATCTTACCGGCAGAATTGAAAGCCCTTAGTAAACCACGGGTAGAGGAGGATGTTTTTGCATATATAGAGCGTGTAGAAGGAGAATTTAGTCTTGATCTATACCGGCAAATTATAGGGTACGCGAATGAATTTAAAGAAGGTGATCAAATTCTGGGTTTATCGGCTACTGATAAAGATTCAAGAAAGTATGCTCGGATATTACTGTCGAACACGAAAATTAAAGATCTCGATCAACATAGCTTATATAATGATGCAATTTTTGAATTAATTAAGAAAACTACTTCAGATAATACTCCTTTTATAGAAAACTGGACGCTTGGAAACTTAAAACAATATATTCTTTCTCAATCAGAGGAAACTATTAAAGAAATCATGCCGGATCTTAGTAGTGATGTCATTGCTTGTGTAGTAAAACTTATGAACAATCAAGAATTAATAAGCGTAGGAAAGAAGATTTTCAACCCTTTACCCAATAGTAAAATAGGAAGCAAAGGCTATCTAAGTGCACGTGTTCAACCCAATTCTCCTACAGATCACATAGATGATATTATTTGGCAAGTATTTGATGCCTGGTCATATGGTGTTGGTGATTTGATGTTAGGAACAAATCCGGTTTCCAGTACACCAGAGTCTGTTGGTAAAATAGAAAATGCATTGTATGATATTATTTCCACTTTTAAGTTAAAAGAGACAATACCGAATTGCGTGTTATCTCATATAGATGTTCAGGCTGCTGTAGAAAAGGAGCAACCAGAGACAACCGGTATTTGGTTTCAAAGTATAGCAGGAACTGTAAGCGCTAACAAAACTTTTGATGTTACTATTGATAGGATGTTAGATCATATTGGTAACCGAAAAGGCCGATATGGTTTGTATGCCGAGACTGGTCAGGGAGCGGATTTTACCAATGGACATGGAGAAGGTTTTGATATGGTAATACATGAATCCAGAAAATACGGTTTCATCAGAGCGCTCAAAGCACAAATGAGTACAACAAAAAAAAATGACGAGATTCCATGGGTTTTTGTAAACGATGTTGCGGGTTTTATTGGCCCTGAAGTCTTTAAAACCAAAGAACAATTAGTAAGATGCTGTATAGAGGACACGGTTATGGGAAAACTTCACGGACTCTGTATTGGATTAGATATCTGTTCAACCTTGCATATGGAAGTAACATTAGAAGATTTAAATTGGTGTATCGAACAGATTATGCCTGCAAATCCAGCTTATTTAATGGCGTTACCAACCAAAAATGATCCTATGCTTAGTTACCTTACTACTGCTTTTAGTGATCATGTGAGAATTCGAGAGCAATTTGGGTATAAGGTGAGCGATGGAATGTGGAATTTCTTTAAGAAAATTGAAATTATCGATGCTAATGACCAACCAACTGCTCATTTTGGTGATCCCATTTGGGTATATTATCAATATTGTTTGGCAAAGAATGATATACGAAGTAAAACCGAAATTTATGTTGAAGGAGCAAAGCGAATTGAAGAGATACAAAATCGTGGAGTTCCTATAGCACAAGGTTATGGTGAAAATATCTGGGATTTAGAACCATCACTCGATCAAAAGATGCATAAACTTTATGAAGATGCTAAAGTAAGCCTATGGTCAGAGATGACTGACGATTTTATAAAAAGTATACCAGCATCTTTAGCTATACGAACCAAATCATTGAATAGGAAAGATTATGTATATCATCCTACATCCGGAGAGGGATTACATGCAGAATCTATTAAGCTCCTTACAACGATGCGGGAGGAATGGAGTGATACAATTCCAGATGTTCAGATAATTATCTCGGATGGATTGAACGTAAGAGCTTTGATGGATAAAGGGCATTTGATTCCTTTTTTGCAAACATTACAGGATTCGTTAAAAACTAAAGGATATCTGGTTAATGATAAAAATCTTGTAATCACCAATGGTCGAGTTCGTGCTGGGTATGCTTGCGGCGAAATTCTTTTTGGAACACAAAGAAAGGGGAAAAAGAAAAATGGTGTGATCCATATCATTGGAGAACGACCAGGCTCAGGTCATCACAATTTCTCAGCCTACTTTACAGCAGCTTCTTTTAACTCTTGGAGTGTAAAACGCACCGTAGATCATGATATTTCCCGCGTTGTATCCGGAATTTCGGATACTGCTTTACATCCATATGAAGCAGCGAAGGAGACCGTTGCTATTTTTGATCAATTATTCCGAAAACCTGAATTGGTCTGATATTAAGCAATATAAAACCAAACCAGTATATGTTTTCAATTCTTTATTAAAAAAAGCATTGTATTATAAAGGTGAGTTATAACCTTTCTTCAACCCACAACCGAGCATTTACAAAAGCTTCTATCCAAGGAGACACATCATCTTGTCTTTCTAGCGGATAATTGGCCCAGTTCCATTGAAATGTAGATCGTTCTATATGCGGCATCATAACCAGATGTCGACCGGTTTTATCGCACATCATAGCCGTGTTATAATCGGATCCATTGGGATTAGCTGGATATCCTTCATATCCATATTTTGCAACAATACGATATCGATCTTCAGAAAGTGGAAGGTTAAACTTTCCTTCTCCGTGTGAAATCCATACGCCTAATGTGCTTCCAGCCAAAGTGGATAGCATAACAGAATTATTTTCCTGAATTTTGACAGAAGTAAAACCACTTTCGTGCTTACGAGAATCATTATGACGCATTTTTCCATGTTCACTATGCTCAGGATTTATCACCTCCAACTCCATAAAAAGTTGACAACCATTACAAATGCCAACTGATAAGGTGTCTTCTCTTTTGAAAAAGTTTTTTAGCGCAGTATTTGCTTTTTCGTTATAAAGGAAAGCACCCGCCCATCCTTTAGCAGAACCCAAAACATCACTATTAGAGAACCCTCCAACGGCACCAATAAACTGAATGTCTTCCAGTGTTTCACGACCTGAGATTAGATCAGTCATATGGACATCTTTTACGTCAAAGCCGGCAAGGTACATTGCGTTGGCCATTTCACGTTCAGAATTGCTTCCTTTTTCACGAATGATAGCAGCTTTTGGTCGCTCGACTACGCTCGGGATAACAGGTAGCTTACCTGTAAAATGTTTCGGAAACTGATAGTGTAACGGTTGATTTGCAAAATTATCAAAACGATCTTGTGCTAGATTATTCGATGTCTGTTTTTGATCCAAAAGAAAAGAGGTTTTAAACCATACTTTTCTTAAAGCATCCACATCAAAACTATGAGAATCATTAAAGTTCCTGATTTCTAACGATGTCTTTTGGGTTACTTTACCAATATTAAAGAATTCAATATTGTTTTCAGAAAGCACCGTTTCAATATTTGAGTCAGCTGTGCTTTGAAATACAATACCTGCATTTTCTGCAAAAAGTAATTTAGTAGTATCTTTTTCCTCTAATTCTGAAAGATCCAAAGTTGCACCTATATTAACATTGGCAAAACATAGCTCTAATAGGGTTGTAATTAAACCGCCAGAAGCGACATCATGACCAGCAATGATTTTTTGTTCTTTTATTAACTGCTGAATTACATTAAAAGTGTTTTTGAAATTTTCTGGTTTGCGGATAGTGGGTGTTTCTGAACCTATTTTATTAATTATCTGTGAAAAGGAAGATCCTCCGATTTTGTAGGTATCTTGTGATAAATTGATATAGAAAATGTCTCCACCATTTTTTTGAAGTACCGGTTCTACTACCTTAGTAATATCATTGCAATTGGCAGCTGCAGATATGATAACAGTTCCTGGGGAAATTACTTCCTCATCTGGATATTTCTGTTTCATGGAAAGAGAATCTTTACCTGTAGGGATATTGATTCCTAAGTCAATAGCAAAATCTGAAATTGCTTTTACCGCCTTATACAATCTGGCATCTTCGCCTTCATTTTTACAAGGCCACATCCAGTTGGCTGATAAAGAAATAGATTGTAATCCATCTTTTAGTGGCGCCCAAACGATATTTGTCAAAGCTTCGGCAATAGAATTCCTACTTCCTGCCTCAGGATTGATAAGCCCTGAGATTGGAGAATGGCCAATAGAGGTCGCGATACCTTCTTTAGAGGTATAGTCTAACGCCATTACGCCACAGTTATTAAGTGGTAATTGTAATGGTCCCGTGCATTGTTGTTTGGCGACTTTTCCTCCGACACAACGATCTACTTTATTCGTAAGCCAATCTTTGCAGGCAACCGCTTCTAATTGTAATACCTGCTCAAGATAGATATGGATATTTTCTTTTTGGTAAGAAACATCCTGATAATTACGATCAGTTGTTTTATCTGTCATAATTGTTTTAGGAGAACTACCAAACATATCTTCTAACGCCAGATCCATCGGTTTGTCACCTTTGGTTTTAGATTCAAAAGTAAAGCGATTATCACCAGTCACGTCACCTACTTGATAAATTGGAGAACGCTCACGTTCTGCAATTCGTTCTAAAGTATCAAAATCTTTCTGTCCTATAACTAATCCCATACGTTCTTGGGATTCATTACCAATAATTTCTTTTGCAGAAAGTGTTGGGTCACCAACTGGTAGCTTATCGAGGTCTATTTTTCCTCCGGTTTCTTCTACTAATTCCGAAAGACAATTAAGATGCCCTCCTGCACCATGATCGTGTATAGAAACGATAGTGTTTACATCACTTTCTACCATACCCCGAATGGCATTTGCTGTACGTTTTTGCATCTCGGGATTAGAACGCTGAATGGCGTTGAGTTCAATACCACTACTAAACTCACCTGTATCTGCAGAAGAAACCGCAGCTCCACCCATACCGATTCTATAATTTTCTCCACCAAGGATCACGATTTTATCACCGGTTTCAGGAGTGTCTTTTAGAGCTTGTTCCGCTTTTCCATATCCGATTCCACCAGCCTGCATAATTACTTTGTCAAATCCTAGTTTACGAGCATCTTCTTCATGTTCAAAAGTCAGTACTGATCCTGTAATTAACGGTTGTCCAAATTTGTTTCCAAAATCAGATGCTCCGTTTGAAGCCTTGATTAAAATATCTACTGGAGTCTGGTATAACCATTTTCTTTCTGCTACAGCTTGTTCCCACGGTCGATTTTTTTCAAGCCTAGAATATGAAGTCATGTATACTGCTGTTCCAGCCAATGGTAAAGAACCTTTTCCACCTGCAAGACGATCTCTGATTTCCCCACCAGAGCCGGTAGCCGCTCCATTAAATGGTTCTACCGTTGTAGGAAAGTTATGCGTTTCGGCTTTTAGTGAAATGACACTATCGAAAGGTTTTTCTTCATAAAAATCAGGTTTATCTGCACTCTTTGGTGCAAACTGCGTTACTTTAGGTCCCTTTACAAATGCTACGTTGTCTTTATAAGCAGAAACAATATCATTAGGGTTTGTTTCTGAGGTTTTTTTTATTAATTTAAACAAAGAAGTAGGTTGCTCTTCTCCATCAATAATAAAGGTACCGTTAAAAATTTTGTGTCTACAGTGTTCTGAATTGACCTGAGAAAAACCAAATACTTCAGAATCCGTTAATTTTCTTCCTATTTTTTTTGCTACTTCTTCCAGATACCCAACTTCTTCAGAACTTAGCGCTAAACCTTCAGTTTTATTGTAAGCTTTGATATCTTCTATTTCCAGAATGGTTTCAGGTTCAATTTTAATAGTAAATATGTGCTGGGTTAAGCCAGCATATTTTTGGGAAAGCATAGGGTCGAAATCTGTGAAACTTTCAGATACATACTGAAACTTCTCAATCCGAATTATTCCTTCGATTCCCATATTCTGTGTGATCTCTACCGCATTGGTACTCCAAGGAGTTATCATTGCGGCTCGTGGACCAACAAAAAAAGCGTCGATAGACGCCAATGAAATTTTAGGTTGGTTGCCAAATAACCACACTAATTTTTTAATATTTTCAGTCGAGATTTCGTTAGTGGTTTGTACCGCAAATACGTTCTCATTTTGGTTTCCGAAGAAATGGATCATGCTCCCAGACTTTGTATTGTTTTTAATAAGCTGCAAATTTACTATTTTTCTACAAAAAGTGCGTTATAAAACTTAAATCGAATACCATAGTTATTCACTAAATTTTGAACAGTCACCTGAAATAAAAAAACGGCTAATAGCCGCTTTTTATCTTATCGTATGATCACCTTTTTGGTAATACTTTGCTGAGATGAAATTAGCTCAATAAGTAACATTCCCTGAGGTAGATTAAACAGCTGTATAGTTTCTTTGATATTCTTTTTAGAAATGATTCGTTTACCTGTAATATCGTATATGTTTAATTCACTAGTATTGTCGCTAGGTATATTAATGGTAATCGTGTTGTCTATAGAAGGATTTGGATATATTGATAGATCATCTATATCAAGGTCATCAACTCCTAAGGTAGGGTCATAACAAGTCCAGGATAGATCATCGATGATAACTCTGTCACTGGAAGAAGCCTTGTCAGTAAGTAAAACTACAATATTTCCTGTAACATTAATATTATTTATGGTTGTTGTTTCTTGCATATCACTATAAGCTATTGTGCCTACAGCTGTTCCATTGACTCGTACGGTAAATGTTCCGCTACCACCACTAAATGCTCTGATTGCAGTCACCGTTAGTGAGCCAATACCTCCTGAGATGGAAGGAGAAATAAGCTCGCCATCTCTTATAGTAATTGCTGCACCTGCTAGGGTTTGATCTGTTCTTGCATCAGTAGCAGTCCAGGTCCCTCCATCGTCACCAGTCCAAGTACGTGTCATATAGGAACTGGATGCAGATCCAATATTGGAAAAAGTCTCTGACACGCAGATACTATTGGTACTGCCCTCTATGGTAGTTCCATTTACAGCATTACTTTGTGCAGATTCATTTCCTGTTGCGTCTTTTGCTAAGACGGTAAAAGAGTACGTAGTCTCAGGACTTAAACCGCTTATGGTAGTCGTCGTCGTAAAAACGGATTTATTGAAAGCTGAATTTACATAGATATCATACTCAGTTACACCGATATTGTCAGTAGAGGCGGTCCAAGAAAGATCAATACTATTAGAGGTTTCATTAAATACTGTTGCATTGGTAGGAACCGTCGGTGCTTCTGTGTCTGTAGTGGAAGTCCATATCATTGCTACATATTCCGGATGATCAATAAACGGATTTCTATTATTTTGTCTTTCAAAAATGGCATTGTTCCTATCTATTTCTCTGGTTGATACAGGGTCTTGATTATGCCATGCTAAAAGAATATTTAAAAATGTCTGATCAAATGCCTGATCGCTGGTGCCATTAAACATGGTATACGAATAACCAGCTATATTATCTTCATAACGTGTGGCAAAATAAAAGTGCATTCTGGCGATGTCTCCTTTAAATTCGTCGATTGGTTCGAAAACGATGCTCGTATATCCTGCAGAGTATCCTTCATCTAAATTAGTGCCTTTTTTAGAACCATTAGTTGTTGTTAGAGTTGCGTTTTCGACTCTTCCGAAAGGAAAGCTACCACGCTCACTATTTACAAATTTATCAGAAGGTACTACAAAATGTGCATCCGAACGTTGCGGAGTTGCCTGACTAAATACGGATTGCGGAATGATGTGCTCTCTATTATAGAATTGACCTTCTGAAGTTCCACCAGAACCAGGATCCTGATCCGTAAAATGTGTGTATTCTTTTACCTCCATACCGATAGGATTCTCGGTATACATATCCAGAACAGTGCCGTTATTTTCATAATAAAAATCAGAATCTGAAGTTACATAGGTCGTGTATAATGCTGCGTAACCGAGATCTGTAGATTGAAATTCTGGAGTTAATCCGTCATTATCACTATCAATAATGTTTTTTAATTGTGTTTTTAAGGTAAAACCCGATCCAGATGCAGAGTCATAATATCCCGATGGTACTTGACTGAAACTAACGTAAAATGCAAAAAGCGCAATAAAAAGTAATTTTGTTTTCATTGTTTGTTGTGTGAGATGTGTTATTTTTTTTCTAACAATGCCATATAAAATCCATCGTATCCGGATTCTGAAGAGAGTACTTTTTTATCTTTTACAAAGATAAATTCTTTTCCTATTTCTTTGGTTAAGAATGCTTTTACCTGATCTTGGTTTTCTGAAGGCAAAATAGAACAAGTAGCATATACAAGTTTACCACCTGGTTTTACCATTTTGGCATAACTTTCTAGAATTTGTGATTGTGTTTGTTTGATTTTTTCCAGAAATTCTGGTTGTAATTTCCATTTGGCGTCTGGATTTCTACTTAAGACTCCTAATCCGCTACAAGGTGCATCGATCAAAACACGATCAGCGCTACCGTGTAATTTTTTAATATCCTTAGTGCTTTCTATGGTTCTTGGTTCTATATTATGTGCACCGGCTCGTCTTGCTCTTCTTTTCAGTTCTTTTAATTTATTACTATAAATATCCAAAGCAATAATCTGACCTTTATTTTCCATCAGAGCTGCTAAATGTAACGTTTTTCCTCCGGCTCCTGCACAGGTGTCTATTACACGTTGTCCAGGTTTTACTTCCAGAAAATCAGCAACCAATTGAGAAGATGCATCCTGTACCTCAAATAACCCATTTTTAAAAGCTTCTGTAGAAAATACATTCGCTCGTTCTGTAAGTTGAAGGGCTGAAGGATATTTTTCAATAAACCCTGTGTCAATATTTTCATCCTCTAGAATACTTCGGAGTTTTTCTCGGGACGTCTTTAGCGAATTAGCTCTTAAGACTACAGGAGCTTGTTGATTTAACGCAGCAATTTCTTTATCCCATTGAGCACCTAGTTCTTTTTCACCCAATTCATCCATCCAATCCGGAATAGATTCCCTAAATTTTCTGGTATTACTAAGTTCATCAAAACGACCTTTAATACGTCGGGTTGGTGTAGGAACAATTTGTTTCCAATCTGGCAATGAAATCCCTCTTAATGTAGCCCAAACGGCAAATATTCTCCAAAGATTCTCTCTGGAAAAAGGTTCAGAAACATCAGCAATTTCAGCATACAAACGTTTCCAGCGTACAATGTCATATACGGTTTCGGCTACAAAACTGCGATCACGTGACCCCCATCGTTTGTCACGTTTCAGTAATTTTTGAACTACCTTATCGGCATAAGCTCCTTCATTAAAAATTTCACTAAGTCCATCAATTACTGCAAAGACCAGATTTCTATGTAAACGCATCCTTTCATTTTTTAAGGTTTGCAAAGGTAGTTCTTTGCTTTAGAATAGTATTATATTTGATATAAAAATATTGAAGATGAGATTTTTACCAGTGTTATTGATAACTGTTTTTTTTATCAACTGTAATTCTAAACGTAAAGAGGTTATTAAACACAGTTTTTCTAAAGTAATATTAGAGCCTTTTTTTGAAGATTCAGTGAGTATTAGGGCTATTGAATTATGTGAGAATCTGTTACTGTTTGCTGGTAATAATGGTATGTATGGAACTTTTGAAATAGATCATGAATTCAATGTAAAAAATAAAAAGATTGAGTTTGTAAGTTTTGAAGGAGAGGAAATTCATTTTAGAGCGATTGCCGATACAGAAACTAGTTTTTTTTTAGTTAGTATTGCATCACCAGCGCTACTATACAAAGTAGATAAAGGTACAGGAGAGCGGAAGTTGGTTTACAGGGAAGACCATGAAAAAGCATTCTATGATGCCATAGCTTTTTGGAATGACCAAGAAGGAATTGCGATGGGAGATCCAACAGATGGATGTTTGTCTATTATTATTACCAGAGATGGAGGCGAAACCTGGCACAAAGTTCCTTGTAGTAGTTTGCCAAAAACCATAGAGGGAGAAGCTGCCTTTGCAGCTAGTAACGGAAATATAGCAATGGTAGGAAGCAATGTTTGGATCGTTTCTGGTGGAAAGAAATCCAGAGTTTTTTACTCTACGGATAAAGGCATTAGTTGGAGCGTTTCGGAAACTCCAATAATTCAAGGTAGCGAAACTACTGGAGCATATTCGGTAGATTTTTATGACAATAGTAATGGGGTGATTTTTGGAGGTGATTATACAAAACCGCAGGAGAATAAAAAAAATAAAGCAATAACAACAGATGGCGGTGATACTTGGAGTTTAGTAGCCGATGGGGTAGGTGCTGGATATAAAAGTTGTGTTCGATATTTACCTAATAGTGGAGGTAGAGAAATGGTAGCTGTTGGTTTTACCGGGATATCTATTTCTAGTGATTCTGGACATTCCTGGCAAGATATGAGTAGAGAGAGTTTTTATACTATCAGATTTATAAATGATAGTGTAGCGATTGCAGCTGGAAAGAACCGAATTGCAAAATTATTTTTTAAATGAAAAACATAATATGGGGATAACGAAAGCTCATTACGTTTTATTAAAAAACCAACACAGTTTATTTGTATTAATTGCCTTGTCGTCTATCTCGCAATTGCTTTAGAAGGCGTCTGTTAAAATCCATTTCGGCTTTTACTAGTTTAAGAATTTTTTTATGGGGAATAACATTTCTTAAATCTGTAATTAGTTTTTTGCGAGAAAGGTATTTTTGTTCTTCTGCTAAAAGATAATTACTTAAAAAATCTTCAGCTTCTTTTTCATTCAAATTTTCAAATCCATTAGTTTCTTTAAGTGCTCTTACGGATTTTCGTTCTTTCATTTTTAGATTGCTCATCGTATCTTCATGTGCGTTATAAATCGGCCAAAACTGTTGCGCCTCTTTACTGCTTAAATCCAGCTGTTCTGTTATGTAGGCTATTTTTAAAGCTTTTACCCTTCCTTTGGGTCCTCTTTGACCAAAGGCATTGAAAGTAAAAACAATAAGCAATAGTAATACTATCTTTTTCATGTGTTCTTTTTTATTCGACATATATAATCTCCTCCGCAATTTCTTCATTATATAAATAAAATTCCAATTCTTCATTACTAATCTCTTGTTCACCAAAGGTATTTAGCAAACTAGTCTCTTCAGTAAGTAAAGAGGCGAGTTCGGCATTCGTTAAATCTACATTTCCTTCTTCAAAATATTCCTGAATATCTGCAATATCAATGGTGTCAAAGCTAAATGAGTGATTCTTATTGTTAATTGAAATGGATATAATAATAGCAATCATGGCAGCAATACCAGAGAGATATATAACATTTTTTTGAGAGAAGAGTGATATAACCTTAGTATCTTGATTGGGGTTGACTTTTTTTTGTAAAATAGCTTCCTCAACATTTTCGAAATATTTTTCGGGCACTGCAAACCCAGTGTTTATGTTATCAGAAATGTTAAAAGAATTTTGGTTGTCTTCTACATTTAGTTTTTTCATCAATCGATTTTCGAACGCATCAAAATATCCATCAGGTTCTTTTAAGCCCAAAGAAACCTTATCAGGCAATAAAGAAATCTCATCATCTTCTAGAGAAATTTTCTCAAAAAGGTTTTTTTCGAAAGTTTCGAAATAGTTTTCTGGAATCTTAAATCCTCCTTTATTCGTATGTAAATTATTCTTTTTCACTATTGGTATGACATTGTAAAGGTAAAAAGGTTTAATCGGTTTTTAAGAATTCTTCAATTTTTTTAGAGGCTAAATGATACGAAGCCTTTAAGGCACCTATGCTAGTTTCCAGAATTTCTGATATTTCTTTGTATTTTAATTCCTGAAAATACTTCATGTTAAATACCTGTTGCTGTTTTTGAGGTAATATAGAAATTGCCTTTTGTAGTTTCAATTGGATTTCATCCCCTTCGTAGTATACATCTGCTTGCAGATTTTGGATAAGTTGCTGTTGTAATTCTTCGTTACTGATGTTATATTTTTTTGCTTTTTTATTTAAAAATGTAATAGACTCGTTAGTCGCTATCCTATACATCCAGGAATATAATTTACTATCTCCTTTAAACTTAGCTATGTTTTTATACACTTTAATAAATACATTTTGTAAAATATCATCTGCATCATCATGATTTTTCACCATATTTCTGATATGCCAATATAACCGTTCTTTATATAAAGCAACAAGTTTTGTAAAAGCGTTATTAATGTCTTTATCTGTCTGTAAAGCTATAAGTAAAGTTTCTTCTTCTTTAATAGTCAAAAGTAAAATAGATTTAGAAGTGGTTTGCCTTCGTTTTATGGTATTAGACTAAAATACATAAAAAAGGTTTAATGCTAGTGATTGTTTATTTTTTGTAAGATTTTGTAAGAGTAAATGTTAAAAAATAGATTAAATGTTTATTTTTAAAGTTTAAAAACAAAAAAAGTTTGGTAAGTATGAAAAAATTACTATCTTTACACTGTAATTATGAGTTAGCGTTTTCATTTCCCCCATGATGAAAGCATTTAATAAAAGTGAGTTTTAATTTTAGAATAAGCCCCTAAATTAAGATGATTTGTGTGAAGAAAAAGAGTGCGAAAGCACTCTTTTTTATTTAATCTCTTTTTTTTGATTGCTCTTTTTTTATTTAAAAATGTTTACTGTGAAATTATATTTTGTAAGAAAAAAACTACTTAATTAAGTTTTAAAAATTTTATAAATGCTTAAAAACACTATATTATAGATAAAATACATAAAATTGATTGTTGAATTAAAATTTAATTGTATATTTACATTGTAAAAATGAGTTATTATTTTCATTTCCCCCAAAGTGAAAGTTTTTATAAAAGTGAGTTTTAATTTTAGAATAAGCCCTAAATTAAGATGATTTGTGTGAAGAAAAAGAGCGTGGAGACGCTCTTTTTTGTTTTTATATATTTGATAATTAGTCTTTTTAATTATCAAATGATTGCATTGTAACTAGTTTTTGATACGCTCCATTTTTGGCAATCAGTTCTTCGTGAGTTCCTTGTTCAACGATATTTCCTTTTTGCATTACAACGATTAAATCTGAATTTTGTATGGTGGATAATCTATGAGCAATTACGATACTGGTTCTGTTTTTCATCATGTTTTCTAACGCAGATTGTACTAAGCGCTCACTTTCGGTATCCAAAGCAGAGGTAGCTTCATCAAGAATCATTATTGGAGGGTTTTTTAGCACCGCTCTTGCAATAGAAAGTCTTTGTTTTTGTCCTCCACTTAGTTTATTACCACTGTCACCAATGTTGGTCTCAATACCTTTAGGAAGGTCCTTTACGAATTCCCATGCATTTGCAATTTTTAGTGCTTCTATGATTTGTTTTTCTGAAGCATTTTCATCTCCAATAAGTAGATTTTTTTTGATAGTGTCATTAAATAGAATAGAATCCTGAGTTACAAGTCCCATTAAGACTCTCAACGAATTTTTAGTCATATCTCTAATATCGACATCATCAATTCTTATAGCTCCTTTATTTACATCGTAGAACCTTGTAACCAAATTAGCTATGGTTGATTTACCACTACCGGATTGCCCTACAAGTGCCACAGATGTTCCTTTTGGTACGTTTAATGTGAAATTATTTAATACATATTCGTCTTCATATTTAAAAGAAATATTCTCTAACAGAATATTTGAAGTGAAATTATTTTTTATAGACGCACTGGGTTTATCTTGTAATGGAGATTTTGTGTTAAGAATCTCTAGTACACGTTCAGCAGCAGCATTTCCTCTTTTTACACCATAACTTGCTTTCGAAATGGCTTTTGCAGGAGTTAGGATATTATAGGCTAGTCCCATATACACTATAAACAATCCTGGATCCAGAGATTTTTCAACCAACACCATTTGACCACCATACCATAATAAAATGGCTATTACAGTTATTCCTAAAAATTCACTGGTTGGTGATGCTAAGTTCTGCCTATTTAATAATGAGTTCGAAAAATTGTAAAATCGCAATGTTGATTCTTTAAACTTTTTCCCAAAAATATTCTCGGCATTGAATCCTTTAATGACTTTTAGTCCACCAAGCGTTTCTTCTACGATGGATAAAAAATATCCTTGTTCTTGTTGTACCTTATCAGAGTGTTTTTTTAGTTTTTTTCCTATTAAGGATATTAAAAAACCAGAAACAGGAATAAAAATAAAAACAAAGATGGTAAGCTTCGTGCTAATTAATAGCATCGCGCAGATGGTAAATATGATCATCAGGGGTTCTCTAACGATGAGTTCTAATATGGATAAAAAAGAGTGTTGTATCTCTAATACATCTGTAGAAATTCTAGCAATCGTATCTCCTTTTCTCTTTTCGGAAAAATAAGAAAGAGGAAGGTTTATGGTTTTTTGATATAATTCATTACGAATATCTTTTAGCACGCCATTTCTTAAAAAAGTGATAAAATACATGGCGAGGTAGCTAAAAATATTTTTCATAAAAAACATACTTATTACCAATATAACCATAAATAGTAATACATCGTCACTGCCTTGTTCTGCTTTCTGAGTTACAAAATAATTCAGGTAGCTTTCTGCATATTCCCGAATTTTTAAAAGCCCCTGCCATTCAGGTTCTTGATTTACTCTTTTAGTGTTGTCAAAAAGAACTTTAAGCATTGGGAATAAAGATACCATTGACAACGTCCCGAACAAAGCGTAAAAAATATTGGATATAATATTTAATAGTGCATATACTTTATATGGTTTCGCAAAGCGAAGAATCTGTTTAAAATAGTCCATTAATTAGTAAGAAACGATGATTATCGTTATTTAAGTTAATTGTAAGTCCTTTTTGATAGCTGTAATTTTGTTATCTAATTGCTCTTGGACTTTATCAAAGTCATCAATTGTATTCAATGATTCTTGTACGCTGATGTAAAATTTGATTTTGGGTTCTGTTCCGCTTGGTCTTGCAGCAATTTTACTACCAGATTCTGTATAAAAAATTAACACATTAGATTTAGGAACATCGATCGTTTCTTCTGTATGATCCTGAGTGTTTTTCGCGATACTTGATTGGTAGTCTTCAATGAGTACTACTTTTTCACCATTAAGTTGCTTAGGTGAGTTAATTCTCAAATCAATCATCGTCTGTTTTATTTCTTCAGCACCTTTAATTCCTTTTTTAACCAGAGAAACCAAATTTTCTTTATAGAAACCGTGAGACACATATAATTCTAATAATTCTTTATAAAAAGAACTTCCTTTGGATTTGGTATACGCTACAATTTCACAAGCCAGCAAGGTAGCAGTTACAGCATCTTTGTCACGAACAAAATCTCCGACCATAAAACCAAAACTTTCTTCTCCACCACCTATAAAATGTTTTTCAGGGAAATCCTTGATAAGTTTTGCTATCCATTTAAAACCAGTAAGTACCTCTTTGTACTCTATGTCATATGCTTCTGCCAGATTTTGCATCATCGGAGTAGAAACGATGGTTGAAGCAATAAATTCGTTGCCTTTTAATCCTTTTTCTTTATAATGTTTTAACAAAAACCAAGTCATTACGATCATGGTTTGGTTTCCATTTAATAATTGTAATTGTCCGTCAGTATTTCGTACTGCAATTCCTAATCGATCGCAATCGGGGTCTGTACCAATTACAATGTCGGCTTGTACATTTTCTGCTAGTTTTATCGCCATTGCAAGTGCTTCTGGCTCTTCGGGATTTGGAGACTTTACCGTTGGGAAATTACCATCAGGTATTTCTTGTTCTTTGACGATATGTACGTTGTGGTAACCAGCTTTTTCGAGTGTTTCAGGAACCGCAGTAATAGAGGTTCCGTGCAGAGATGTAAACACGATGGTCGTATTGTCCTTTGCGTTTTGATCTGCAGCAAAACTTCCATTTGTAACACTGTTTTCTATAAAAGGAACATCAATCTCCTTATCTATTTTTTGAATCAGATCCGATTTTGCATCAAATCTAATGTCGTCATAGTTCAAGGAATTGATTTCTGTAATAATTTCAGCATCTTGTGGTGGTACTAATTGCCCGCCATCTTGCCAATACACCTTGTATCCATTATATTCTGGTGGATTATGACTGGCTGTTAATACAATTCCGCAGTGACAACCTAACTTTTTTACAGCATAAGAAAGCTCGGGAGTTGGTCTTAATTCAGAAAACAGATATACTTTTATTCCGTTTGCAGAAAACACATCTGCCACAAGCTGCGCTAGCGTATCACTATTATTTCTGCAATCATATGCGATAACAGTTTTTATTTGTTCTCCTGTAAATTCTTTTTGCAAATAATTGCTTAAGCCTTGCGTGCTTTTTCCAAGAGTGTATTTATTAATTCGATTTGTTCCAACACCCATAATACCACGCATTCCACCAGTACCAAATTCAAGGTCTTTATAAAAACTTTCTTTAAGTACTTCTGGATTTTGCTGTTGTAGTGTTACAATTTCTTTTTGAGTTTCGGCATCAAAAACTGGGGATAACCATTCTTCAACTCTTGTTTTTATTACGGAATCGGAAACTTGCATTTATTTAGGTTTTATTAGCAAAAATACTATTTAATTTTATTTTGTTGGTTTCTTTAAAAAGATGGTTTTTAAGTTACCTTTCAGTTGTATACATAGTTTTTGAGATAAAAATTATATACATATTTAATTACAAATGTATTTTTTCTGAAATGTTATACCGTTTTTTATCTCTTTTACTTGTGAGCATAATTTCTCCAAGAAATCCTGCCAGAAAAAATTGGGTTCCCAATATCATTGAAGTCAATGCGATATAAAATTCTGGTCGTTGCGCTATTAATCGTCCTTTTTTCTCTATTAACAACTTGTCAATTCCTAGATAAAAAGAAAAACAGAATCCAACAATAAAAAGGATGGTGCCTATGAGTCCAAAGAAATGCATAGGTCTTTTACCAAAACGGGACATAAACCAAATGGTAATCAAATCTAAAAATCCATTAATAAAACGGCTCATCCCAAATTTAGTTTTACCATATTTTCGTGCTTGGTGCAGTACAACTTTTTCTCCAATTTTGTTAAAACCTGCATTTTTTGCGAGCACCGGAATGTAACGATGCATTTCTCCGTGTACATCTACTTGTTTTACCACTTGATTTTTATAGGCTTTTAATCCACAATTAAAATCGTGCAGTTGTAAGCCCGATGTTTTTCTTGCTGCGGCATTAAAAAGTTTAGAAGGTAAGTTTTTGGCAATTATAGAATCATATCGTTTCTTTTTCCAACCTGAAATGAGGTCGTACCCTTCTTTAACAATTAAGTCGTGTAATTCTGGGATTTCGTCGGGATTGTCTTGCAGATCCGCGTCCATAGTAATAATCACATCACCTTTGGCTTCTTCAAAACCTGCGTGTAAGGCCTGTGATTTACCATAATTTTTAAGAAACCGGATGCCTTTTACATTTTGGTCTTTTTGGGATAAGGCTTCGATAGTATGCCAGGATGTATCGGTACTTCCATCATCAATAAAAATGATTTCGTACGTATACCCATTAGATTGCATCACTTTGGCGATCCAATGATATAATTCGGTAAGTGATTCCTCTTCGTTCAGTAATGGTATGACAACAGATATATCCATACTATGTTGATGCTACTTTATTTTTAAATACAGAGCCTGCTATTAATGAAATAACAGCTCCTAAAAATATAAACCAAATTGTATACATAATCACACCAATATAAGACATACTGGTATCTTGATTATTAAGATCTTCTTTTACCTGATCTACCTGATCGGGAGAAAATTGCTCAGTAAACCTCACTGTCATATTGGTTTGAAAATCAGGATCAATATATATGTCATATACATACGCCATAGAACAATAAGACAAGCCTACAACTCCCATGATAATGATACCGGTTTTTAATGCATCAATAATAGTTACAGTACCTTTTACTTCTTTGTACTTTTTGATTGTGAATACGATGATCAGGATTTCTACTATAAAAGCGATTAGAAAAGTAAGATAATATAATAAAGGAGAGATATCTAGCATCCTAGATACGTAATCTAATAGTACTCGGGCAACACCGGTCAAAAGTGCAATACCAAGGATGTAGTTAAGAAATTTTTTCTGAGTTAATCCCATTTATTAGTAATAAAAATGATTTGGTTGACAAATATAGGTATTCCATCGATAGTAAATTATATAAAAAAATTGGATTGCCATACAGACAATCCAATGATAATTTTTGATATATATATATATATCTAATATTCCGGCTCTTTCTTTTTTATAGCAAGACAGGCTAATAGGCCAATAATGATATAGACAAGAATACCCCAGAACCATCCTTTTACTTGCGAAACTAGGCTAAATTGATTGTTGCCTTCCATTTTATCAACAGCTTTTTCAATTTCGGATTCAGGAGTTCCGAATTTTTCCATAAAACTTACAGTAGATTCTATGATTTGTTCATTGATTCCTGTAGCTGCGTCTGGGTCTATAACTACATAAATAAGGATACCAATCACTGAGTTTATCACAGTGCCTATGGCAACAGTAATTAGATAGGAAGTAAACGCTTCTTTAAATCCGATATATCCTCCTAAAATTTTTCTGCTTTTTATAGCGGATACGATGCCGAAAATTATAATCATAATTGCTAATCCAATCCCAGCCATCCAATTCGTGTACATACCTTGATATACTGTATAGGCAATAACGGACACAAGTGCTAGAATTATACCCAGTATAACTCCCAGAGATATAGCATTAGATTTAACAGATTTTTCCATAATTATTTAGTTTTGGTTATTTAGATATACCACATAAGTATACAAAAGTACTAAATTGTTACATTTTGCTTCTAAAAAGATTGGTAAAGGGGTGTAGCGTATAGATGAGATTACTTAAAAGGATCTCGTTTTTTTTGGAGAATCAATCCACAAATAAGACCAAATATAATGCCATTGCCTAAATCTTCTACGAGAGCTCTAACAATCATTCTCATAGGCGAAGTATATTTCTTTGTTGCGGCTATTGACCTATTTATGCTTTCGTGAGAAAGATCAATAGAATTTTTGACAACACGTTTAATTTGTTTATCTTCAATTTGTGTAATAATTTCAGGATCTATTATATTTATCAATAGTACTTTCCATAAAATAGCCATTAGCCCACCTAATAAAGAAATTCCAATTGCAATTTTTAGAGCTTCACTAAGATTTATATAACCATTGTTACTTTTTTTAAACATCAATAACCCAGCTGTTATGCTTGTCATTGTTATGAGTAATAGGATGATTAAATGAAACAAACCTGGTTCAACATAATTATCCGTTAAATATGAGGCAAGACTAAAAATAACACTTGCCACTCCAAAAATAAAACCATACCGTATGATGTGTTTTTTTATAGGAATACTCTTACTTTTCACTGCGCTTTTTCTTTTATTGGCATCCAAATATAGTAAAATGTTAGTAGTAAGGTAGTTATTTTATTCTATTTAAATAGGTGATAATTTAAAAAAAGACTATATTTACCCTGTAGTTTTACGGTTAAACCATTGATTTTATTGTTTTTTACAAGTTAAAGATGATAAAAACTTATTTGTAGTTTAGCGGTTTTTTTTGGCTTTTTAACTCATAAAATATTGGTTATATGAAAACAAATATACTTTATGTAACAAGTTTCATACTTGTTTTTTTTAGCTCTTGTTCCGTAGAGGAAGGTATTAAAGATTCATCGGAGCAAGAAAAAGAATTAAAAGTCAAAAGTCTTATAAAGACTTTTGCTGAGGATGTAATTCCTTCTTCGGGCTTTTCCGAATTTATGTTGGACGTGCAAAATAAATCTTCTTCTGGGTTAACTCAAGAAGAAATAGATGGACTGGAGCAAGATTTTTTAAGTCAACAAAGTGCTGAATTTGTTGAGTTGTATTATTATGTAGTGTCTTTGAATTTATCAGAAGATGAGATTAGAATCGTTATTATTGAATATTTATCGAATGTTAATAAAGGAAACGTTTATAACTCAAACAAAGATAGTGAGGAATGTGTAGCTGCAGGGAATCAAGATACTGGTTCTTTGTGGGGAACGATACTTTCAATTTTATGCGAGATGATACAAAGAGGAATTGATTAAATTACTAATAATAAAAATTGTCCTAGCTCTTTAATTTAGTTTTTACAAAATAATTTCATTCGACGTTGCTATTTTACAAAAATTGTTTAGATTTGCACCTCGAAAAATGATAAGATAAAACCATGAGAAAAGATATTCACCCAGAAAATTATAGACTAGTTGCCTTTAAGGATATGTCCAATGATGAAGTTTTCTTAACTAAATCTACAGCGAATACTAAAGAAACACTTGATGTTGATGGTGTTGAGTATCCGTTAGTGAAATTAGAGATTTCAAGAACTTCTCATCCTTTCTATACAGGTAAATCTAAACTTATCGATACTGCAGGACGTATCGACAAGTTCAAAAATAAATATGCTAAATTCAAAAAGTAATTTAGTACTAAAAACTATGTAGAGCCTTTCTTTCGAGAAAGGCTTTTTTGTTTTTAGATGTTACCGTATTTTTGGGATCAAATTATTAAATAGACTTTTAAATAACATATGGATAATGTTGTAAGTTATAATGACTTTATCTAAATGTAACCATTAGTTTGTCGAGTGTGACTAAAGTAAACAGTTTTATAGGTCTTCGACAAGCTGAAACTGGCAATGCAAGAACCTAACCTGACCTGACTATATTGATAATCTATTAAGTAACAATAAAAACATTTCACTTTACAGCTATGAACTATATTCTTTTTGATGGTGCTTCCAGAAATTCATTACTTCCATTTACGTATACAAGACCTGTAGCTGATATACGGATAGGAGTTTTGACAATTCGTGAGAAATGGGAGAAATATTTGGGATACACGACATCTACTATAACCGAGGAATATCTTAGTGGGAAATATCCAATGGTAGAATTAGCTGAGAATGTGATGATCAATGCATCCTATTTACCAACAGAAAACCTGGTAATAATGGTGAAGAATTTACAGTCTGATCAAGCTATATTTTATAAAGACGAACCGATTGCTTTTTACGCAAAAGAAGATCAGGAAGTTGATTTTGATACGTATGAAGTCATTCAGTATACCTATGATGTATTTACAGTACAACATACCTGGGATATTTTTTCCAAGAATGAACGTGCAATTCAAGAAGATTTTGAGTTACTGACCAGAGGTCGTAAAAGTCAACCAATTCCTGAAAGTAACAATGTTATTGCTCCAGAAAATGTTTTTCTGGAAGAAGGTGCTATGTTAGAGTTCACAACGCTTAATGCATCAGGTGGTCCGATATACGTAGGTAAAGGTGCAGAAATAATGGAAGGAAGTTTAGTCAGAGGTCCTTTTGCCCTTTGTGACTATGCCACCATAAAAATGGGAGCAAAGATTTATGGCGGTACTACCGTCGGTCCATATTCCAAAGTAGGAGGAGAGGTCAATAATTCTGTGATATTTGGATACTCTAACAAAGGACACGATGGGTTTATCGGAAATACCGTATTAGGTGAGTGGTGCAACCTGGGTGCGGATACCAATACATCAAATCTTAAGAATAACTATGCTCCTGTACGATTATGGAGCTACGAAACCAAGGGTTTTGCCAAAACTGGATTACAGTTTTGTGGGTTGATGATGGGGGATCATTCTAAATGTGGTATTAATACCATGTTTAATACAGGAACAGTTGTTGGAGTCAATGCGAATATTTTCGGAAGTGGATTTCCACGTAATTTTATACCTAGTTATAGTTGGGGAGGAAGCAGTGGTTTTACAACGTATTTAACCAAAAAAACTTTGGAAGTAGCTAAAGTGGTTATGTCGAGAAGAGGTATCGAACTAACAAAAGAAGATCAAAAAATTCTGGAACATATTTTTGAAGAAACAAAAACGTGGCGTACGAGTTATGATCAATAAAACATCGGAACTAAAAAGCGTTGGAAATATGGAGGTTCAATCTAAGCTATTCGAATATGTTCTGGAAATCATTTGTTAAGAATTTAAAGAAGCTCCACTTTACTTCGATTTTATTACGGAACTATATAAATGAAGTGCCCTATTTTTATATCACTTAGCTTGTAAAACAGTTTTTTTTATTTTTCCTTCCAAACTCGTTTTAAGACCAAGAAGTTTTGCGGGTTATTAGTCAACCCTTTTACATTTTTTTGTACAAATCGTGTTGCCTGGTCATAATATAATGGAACGATAGGGGCGTGCGCAATAACGATAGAATCCATTTTTATATATAACTGTTCTCTGAGTTTGTTATCGGTTACAGAAAAACTCTTTACGTATAGACTATCAAATGTTTTGTTTTCAAAATGAGTGTAGTTGGGACCGTTTGGTGTAAAGTTTTTACTATAAAAAGGAGATAAAAAGTTTTCCGCATCCGGATAATCAGCAATCCAACTCGCTCTAAAAGTGTCTAATTCCCCACTCCATTTCTTTTTTCTTATGGTAGAAGGTGTCATCACATCAACAATGACCGTAAGGCCTACTTTCTCCATTTCGCGCTGGATAAATTCAAATAAACCTTGGTAATTGTTATCGGTTGCGATTCGGATAGTTGGCTGATTATTTCCACTTACCTTTATGTATTCTTTAATAAGTTGTTCTGCTTTTATAGGATTATATTCATATCCTTTTTGTGCGTTGTAACCTGGCAATCCATTAGGTATAAAACCACTGTTGGCCGGAGTGCCAACCCCGTTTTTTAAATAGGTAATCATTTTTTGCCGGTCAAAACCATAATTAATGGCTTTTCTGATTAATGCTGATTTTACCTCTTCGTTTTCTCCTTCCAGATAAAAACCAAGATATTCTGAATTTAGGTATGGACTTTTGGTGAACGTAATTTTATCTTTAAACTTTTCTCTTAGTTTTCCGCTGGGAGTCAAAAGTTCATCTTTATAAGATGCGTCAAGGCTGTTTAAAAAATCAATATTACCCTTTGCAAATTGAAGAAACTCAGTCTGTTTATCAGGTAGAAATGTTACGGCTACTGCTTCCAGGTATGGTAGTTGTTTTCCGTTTTCATCTTTTTCAAAATATAACTCATTACGTCTCAGTACCAATTTTATATTTTCTTCCCAAAGTTTAAATTTAAAAGGGCCTGTTCCAATAGGATTTGCTCTAAAATCAGATCCATAAAATGCTACAATCTCTTTAGGAACTACTGAACAATACCGCATACTCATCAATCCTAAAAAAGCAGGAAATGGTTTTTTTAATTGTATTGTAAAGATTGTATCATTGATAGCCTGATAATTTTTTACATTTTTCAACACCCAATTTCCGGGAGAAGCAACTTTGGGATCGATCAGACGATCAAAACTATATTTAAAATCTTGAGCAATAACAGCTCGTGTACTGTCTTTAGTGCCAAAAGCTTTATGTTTATGAAATTTAACGTTTTTTCTTAACGTAAATGTGTAGGTCAAATTGTCATCAGAGATACGCCATGTTTTTGCAATATCGGGTTGTACGTGTAATGAATCATCTAGTTGTACCAATCCATTAAATAATTGATTTGTTGGCCAGATAATGGATGGGTTCCTCGCAAAAGCAGGATCTAAGGTTAGTATGTTTGAATATTCATTATACCGGAATACCAGATGATCTTTATTTTCTGTAGAAGAATTTTTACAAGAAAAACACACGATACATAGGTAAGCTATTGCTAAATAATAGGTTATGGAAGAGAATTGATCGATTTTCAATTTTAGTAAACGGATTATTGTTGGTATCTTTGCACCCTTTAATTTGTTAGCGCTATCCTGAACTCGTTTCAGGAATACTTTTATTATTTACAAATGAAGAACTTTATAATTCTTTATTCTATAAATAGTGCATAAAGTTAAGAAGATACTGAAACAAGTTCAGCATGAATAGAAAAAAAGTTGCTTTTTATACCTTGGGTTGTAAACTGAATTTTTCGGAGACTTCTACAATTGCTCGAAACTTTACAGATGAAGGTTTCGATCGTGTGGATTTTTCAGAAAATGCGGATATCTACGTTATTAATACCTGTTCTGTTACAGAGAATGCAGATAAAAGGTTTAAAACTGTGGTAAAGCAGGCTCAAAAAGGGAATCCGGATGCATTTGTGGCCGCTGTGGGTTGTTATGCTCAATTAAAACCAGATGAATTGGTAGCAGTAGATGGCGTGGATTTGGTGTTGGGTGCTACAGAAAAGTTTAAAATCACTGATTACATCAATGACTTGTCCAAAAATGAATTTGGAGAAATACATTCTTGCGAAATTGAGGAAGCTGATTTTTACGTGGGGAGTTACTCTATTGGGGATCGGACCAGAGCTTTTTTGAAAGTTCAGGATGGATGTGATTATAAATGTACCTATTGTACCATTCCATTAGCAAGAGGAATTTCACGTAGTGATACTTTAGAAAGTGTTTTGCAAAATGCAAAAGAAATTGCTGCGCAAGGGATTAAAGAGATCGTTCTTACCGGAGTAAATATTGGAGATTATGGAAAAGGAGAGTTTGGTAATAAAAAACACGAACACACGTTTTATGAATTGGTGCAGGCGCTTGATAACGTAACGGGGATCAAAAGATTGCGTATTTCATCTATAGAACCCAATTTATTGAAAAATGAGACAATTGATTTTGTTTCAAAATCAAAAACATTTGTACCTCATTTTCATATACCGTTACAATCAGGTAGCGACGAGATCCTTAAATCAATGCGGCGCAGATACCTTAGTGATTTGTATGTAAATCGAATACATAAAATCAAAGAGGTGATGCCACACGCGTGTATAGGAGTAGATGTAATTGTTGGTTTTCCTGGAGAGACAGATGATCATTTTTTGGATACATATAACTTTTTATCAGAATTGGATATATCTTATTTGCACGTATTTACCTATTCTGAAAGAGAAAATACTGTAGCCGCTTCTTTAGGAGATGTGGTTCCGCAGCATGTAAGAAAGAAAAGAAGTAAAATGCTCCGTGGATTATCTGCAAAAAAACGAAGAGCTTTTTATGAAAGTCAAATAGGTTCAAAAAAAACTGTCTTATTTGAATCAGAGAATAAAGAAGGGTACATTCATGGATTTACAGAGAACTATATAAAGGTAAAAACACCTTGGAATCCTTCATTAATAAATACTTTGCACCAGATACAATTAACAAATATAGATGATGACGGAATAGTAAGATTTGAATTTATTGATCAATAGGTCTAAGATTAAACATTGCTAAAAAGAACAAAAAAACCTGCTGTAAAGCAGGTTTTTATCTTTTAAAGAATATTACTTCTATATGTTGATTCCGACAGGAAGTAAATCTTTATACTTTCGTCTATTCTTTCGCATAAATTTAGCGATAATAGGACTGGTAGGAACTAATCTAATATTACGTTCTTCTATAATATTAAAAACAGCTACTATAAAATCTTCAGCATATCCTTTTTCTAATTGCTCTTCACTCATAACAAGTTTAGTAAGGAATATTTTTCTCTCTTGTTGAGCATACTCGATCTTTGATTTTTGACCTTCAATAGTAGTTTCGAATTGTCTTAAAAATTCGTTATCAACTATTTCTAATTCCACATCGCTCATGTTCTCCATATTTTTTAATTTACTATTTAATAAAAATTAAAAGGGGTGTTTCAAAATTTATAGTTTTGGTTTTCAGAATTCCCTATTTACTCCTGAAGTTAGTATGTTGATTACATCAAAATTTATTCCTTTTGTTTAAACCTAACTAAGATTTGTTAGTTAAATTTTTTCCTTTTACAATAATTTAATACTTACTTTATTTTTTTCTGATAAAGTATTACTATAGTTTTGATGTGCAAAGATAAGAAAATTAGAACTTTAAAATGTGCAATCCACTGTTAAAATACCTAGTATGAAGCAAGTTAACCATGTTTATTTTGTTCCGGGTATGGCGGCAGATGTTTCTATTTTTGAATTTATTAATCTTCCTGAAGATAAATACCAGAAACATACCATACCCTGGAAGATTCCTAAAAAAAATGAATCTATATCGAACTATGCGAAACGTATGTGTGAAGATATAGTATACAAAGACTGTGTATTGATAGGAGTTTCTTTTGGTGGAATTATGGTTCAGGAAATGAGTAAATATCTAAATGTTAGTAAATTAATAATTATATCCAGTGTAAAAAATAAGCATGAATTACCTAGAAGAATGAAATTGGTAAGAAGAACCAAAGCATATAAATTCATGCCAACCGCATTGGTTTCTAAAATAGACGACTGGGAAAAACTAGCTTTTGGTGATTTTGCAAAAAAGAGGGCTGCACTATACCAAAAGTATTTATCCGTTAATGATAAGACATATCTAGATTGGGCTATAGAAAAAATAGTGTGTTGGGATCAAGAGGAGTCTATAGAAGGCATTGTTCATATTCATGGGGACAAAGATATTGTTTTTCCGATTTCACACATAAAGGGTTGCATTACGATAGAAAAAGGCACGCATGTAATGATTATTAATCGTGCCAGATGGTTTAATAAGCATTTACCAGAAATTATTGAGAATTAATTACCGATATTTCAATATTTTACATTATTTTGGAAATTACAGAAATTATTCCCAAATAAATCTACTTAAAGATGAAGATGATAAGAAAAGTTTTAGTTTTTTTAGGAGTGTTGTTTATATTCAGCATTTTAGTAAATGCGACACAACAAGAACCACAGAAACCAATTGCTCAAGAACTTTTAGAAGAAAAGTTGATTAATGACTATAACGTATACGCAGTGCCAATGCCCGAGAATATCAATTTTGCGGGAGAACTGGTGCCTGTAGAAAATCCTGATATTCGAGAGCGAATGGATAGAGAACTTTTGGTGAATACGTACTGGCAATCCAATGGATTATTACTTTTTAAAAGAGCTAATAAGTACTTTCCGATTATAGAACCTATTCTAAAAGAAGAAGGTGTTCCGGATGATTTTAAGTATCTAGCTGTTATAGAAAGCAGTTTGACTCAAGCAGTTTCTCCTGCCAGAGCAACAGGTTTTTGGCAGATATTGAAGAATACAGGAAAAGAATATGGTTTAGAAGTTAATAATAATGTAGACGAAAGATACCATATTGAAAAATCAACTAGAGTTGCTTGTAAGTATTTAAAAAGCGCAAAAGAGCGTTTTGGTAGCTGGACACTAGCTGCTGCTGCTTATAATGCAGGCCCTGCAGGTATCAATAGACAATTGGAGAGGCAAAATGCATCCACTTATTATGACCTCCTTTTAGGACAGGAAACAGGAAGGTATGTATTTAGAATTACTGCAGTGAAAGAAATATTAAGTAATCCTAAGAAGTATGGATTTAACTTTACTAAGCGTGATTTGTATGAGTATATTCCGACTTTTAATGTCTTGGTAGATGAACCAATTGCAGATTTTAATGAATTTGCTGCGAAGTATAATATCAATTATAAAATTTTAAAACTTCATAATCCTTGGTTACGAGAAACACACCTTAATAATGGAACAGGGAAAGAGTATTTGATCAAGATTCCAAGAGAAGGATACTATAAAACAGGAGTAGGGCAGTAATCCTACATTCTACCGATGTGTGAAATTGTTGAAAAGCTTCAGGTCAAATTAAATTATGTTTAGATGCCAAATCTAGTTATCATTTGCTCAATTTTTTTTGAAGATGAATATTTGCAAATCATTAACAATCGATCTCCATTTTGCTCAATAACACCAAGTTTTTAAACAAATCCAAATCTCTTTTTTTTAATTAGATTATTAATTCTCTTAGTTTCAGATTCAGAGTATTGAGTAGCTGTCGCTAATCCCTTTAGAACAAAGGGGTGATACGATTCTGTAATCTGATATTTTTTACGAAATTCTTCTGCTAGTTTTTTGCTCCTTGAGTATAGTTCCCGTCTCTAGTGGGATATGTCCAACTGTTCAGTTTTTTGAAAAAATGGTATATACTCGGCGAGGCTGTTGTTGCGTATAAAATATGTTTTTCTCCAGTTTTTTTTTCAATTCCATTTAAGAATTGTAATGCTTTTAGAATTACATAGATATTCAACCCTTTGTTTTTGTATTTTTCAGCAGTTGCATTTAATCCAAGATAAAAAGAAGTTTTTTCAAACAATTTTTCTTTTGATGTCATAAAAAAAGAAATCAATTTCCCATCTTTATCTTCTAAGTAAAAAGTATAGTTGCAATGACGATCTTCTCTTTCAATCAGCGAGGAAATATCAACATAACTTGGTCTTATAATATTATTTACGGCTTCGTAGAGTAAAGGATGGTTTGTGGATAATCTTCCTTCAGCTAATTTCACTTTTTCAATTGACTTTTTCTCCATTAGTGGTAGTTTTTGTAATTTTTCAATTACAAATTTTGTTAATTGAAAGATCTTTTACCACCCTATTTATGGGGGATCGAATCACTATTTACAGTGAAAATTTAGGTGGATATAGTTTTCTGAAAATGCAGTTAGATAAAATGATTATTTTGAAAAACTAATAATACTTGATTTCTGAAATTTGATCAAAAATTATTGTAAAATTGTGATATGGATACAATCACAGTTATTTCTTTAGTAGTAATAGGGTTATTAGCCGGTTTTCTAAGCGGTACGATGGGAATAGGCGGTAGCGTGGTCATGATACCACTGCTTATATTATGGGTTGGTTTTACGCAACATCAGGCACAAGGCACTAGTCTTGCTGTGCTTTCGGTTCCTGTCACTTTGTTAGCAGCTTTTAATTATTATAAAGAAGGTCACGTAAACTGGAAATTTGCGGCTATTATGGCAGTTACTTTTATCTTGGGAGGATACCTGGGAAGTAAGCTGGCAATTTCTATCAATCAGGTGGTGTTGAAAAAAATCTTTGGCGGCATCTTGCTACTAGTAGCGTTAAAAATGATTTTCGGAAAATAGAATTAGGTAGAATATTACTTTTTATTTCTTCTTCTTTGGTTATTTAAAGAATCTTTCTCTCTTCTGTATCTTTCATATTCCTCATCGATATCACGCTCCTCTTGAGTTCGCGTATCTCCTCTTTCTATAGGTTCTTCTTTTACCTCTTCTTGTACAGAAGGTGCTAATGCTCCTTTGGCATCAAGATCGGCAATTAGCAAAGAAACGCCCTTGGATAACGAATTATAATGAATCGTGTAAGAATTGCTGAGCGTTTCGCTGGAGTGATGCGTGACAATTTTTCGGATATCTAATAATTTTTTATCACTATCCATAAAATACATCATTGGGAAACCAAGAGAATGCTTCAGGTTGTTTATAATATAAGAGTTTTGATTTGTTAACTCATTAACATATAGCAATTGAATATTCTCGCTATATTCACTAACTTTTTCTTTCAATCGTTCTTTTGTATCCCAAAATAAAACGATAAAATCAATTTGATCGTGAAACTTATCAGACAAATCATTGAGAGCCGGTATTTCTCCAATTCCCGGAACACACCACGATGCATAGGTTATTAGAAATATGGGTTTTTCAATTTCTTTAAAAGAAATAGGCTCTCCCTTTAAAGGACTCATTTTAAAATCATCCATATAGGTACCTACTAAATGATTCTGTACCAGTGAATCAAAAAGAAATTTGGCATATTCAAGATCTTGATCTTTATATGCTTCATTACTTTTTTGATTGTATTTTTTGATATGTGCTGCAACAGCTATAGAAAAAGGAATTTTCCTTTCCAACTGGCCAAAAACACTTCCAAAATATAAAAAGAGTATTCCTAAAATTAATATTTTCTTCATTATAACTTAATTACGGTAGCTAAAGTACTATAAAGTCTTTAAAAATGACAGTTTTAGAAGGTCAAAACCTTGTTTTTGTCGGTGCTATCCCGGTATTATTTTAATATTAAACGAATAGATAACGTAATTATAGGTACAATTAGTGTGCCTAAATCTTCTTCATTTGTTGTTTCATCATGGTAATTTGCTCTTTAAGCATCCCGTGCTTATCAAGTTTCTTAGCTTCAGTAAGGAGATTTTGCGCTTCTCTTTTTCTTCTTTTGGTCATTGCGATACCAGCAAGGTTCAGTTTTGCAACTGCCAGATCCTGGTTCATAGATAGCCCTAGTTTGATCGCTTTCTTTAGGTACTTTTCTGCTTGTGTAATGTTAGTCTGTGATAGCATAATGCCTAAAAGGTAATTGTAATACCCTTGTTGTTTTGTAGTTAGCGCACTCTCTGGGCTCTTAATTCTATCCAACCATTTCTTTGCCCCTGCAAAATCCTGCTTACGCAACCTTAAGAATGCCAAAAGAATTAATTCATTTTTAAAATACAAGAAAACAAAAATTGATGAAAGTAAAATTAGCATAATTCCGTTACCAATATACCCTTCTATCATTTGCCAAACGGCTACTCCTATGATTAATACTGCAATTACTAATTTAATATTTTTGTTGTACATGAATTGTGTTATTTTTTTTGTCGCGGCAAAGGTAATAAAAACAATTAAAAATATTTTGATATTTAGGTTTGCGAAAGTAAAAACTCTTCGTATATTTGCCCGCAGTTTTGGGAGGAGAAGCCCAGCAATTTTACTAAAAGAGATTTCAAGAAGATTTATAAAGATAGATAGTAATGAAAAGAACGTTTCAACCATCGAAGAGAAAGAGAAAAAACAAACACGGTTTTAGAGAGCGTATGGCTTCTGCTAATGGTAGAAAGGTCCTTGCTCGTAGAAGAGCTAAAGGTAGAAAAAAGCTATCTGTATCTTCAGAATTAAGACATAAGCACTAATGAAGCTAGTGCAGTGAAAATATTAAGGTGTTACTTTTAGGAGTAACGCCTTTTTTTATATCTGGTCGATTCCTAAAAAAATATTTTAAATTTCAATACCAACATCAAAATGCCAAAAAACGAAAAACTCAAAAGTATATTGATTATCGGATCAGGACCTATTATCATTGGTCAGGCATGTGAGTTTGACTATTCTGGATCACAAGCTTTACGTTCCTTACGAGAAGACGGAATAGAAACCATACTGATCAATTCTAATCCTGCAACTATTATGACGGATCCTTCTATGGCGGATCACGTATATTTAAAACCATTGAATACCAAATCTATTATCGAGATTCTTAAAGCGCATCCTCAGATTGATGCTGTGCTACCGACAATGGGTGGACAAACTGCACTGAATCTTTGTATAGAAGCCGATGAAAAAGGAATTTGGAAAGATTTTGATGTAGAAATCATAGGTGTTGATATTGATGCTATTAATATTACTGAGGATAGAGAACAGTTTAGGGAGCTAATGCTCAAAATTGGGATTGGAATGGCTCCTCAGGCTACGGCGGGGTCTTATCTTAAAGGAAAAGAGATCGCTCAGGAGTTTGGTTTTCCTTTGGTAATTAGGGCATCCTATACGTTGGGTGGTGCCGGAGCATCTTTTGTATATAAAGAAGAAGAATTTGATGAATTACTGACTCGGGGATTAGAGGTTTCTCCTATTCATGAAGTAATGATTGATAAGGCATTGATAGGTTGGAAAGAATATGAATTAGAATTACTGAGAGACGCTAATGATAATGTGGTGATTATTTGCGCTATAGAAAATATGGATCCAATGGGTATCCATACAGGAGATTCTATCACCGTTGCGCCAGCAATGACACTTAGTGATAAAACTTACCAACGTATGCGTGATATGGCGATTCATATGATGCGTAGTATTGGTGATTTTGCAGGTGGATGTAATGTTCAGTTCGCAGTTAGTCCAGATGAAAATGAGAATATTATTGCCATAGAAATTAATCCACGTGTGTCTCGTTCTTCCGCATTAGCTTCTAAAGCGACTGGATATCCAATTGCCAAAATAGCAGCAAAATTGGCTATTGGATATACATTGGATGAATTAGATAATCAGATTACAAAATCCACTTCGGCTTTATTTGAGCCAACACTAGATTACGTGATTGTAAAAATTCCTCGCTGGAACTTTGATAAGTTCGAAGGTTCTGATCGAAGACTGGGACTTCAGATGAAGTCAGTAGGAGAGGTTATGGGAATTGGACGCTCTTTCCAGGAAGCACTGCATAAAGCGACACAATCCCTAGAAATTAAACGAAATGGTCTCGGTGCCGATGGAAAAGGGTATAAAGATTATGATCAGATCATAGAAAAACTAACGTATGCCAGCTGGGATAGGGTATTTGTAATTTATGATGCCATTCAGATGGGAATTCCACTAAGTAGAATACACGAGATTACTAAAATTGACATGTGGTTCTTAAAACAATATGAAGAATTACATCTATTAGAAAAAGAAATCTCTACCTATTCTATTCAATCATTAACAAAGGATTTAATTCTTGAAGCAAAACAGAAAGGATTTGCCGATAGACAGATCGCCCATATGGTTGGTTGTTACGAAAGCGAGATATATAACAAAAGAGATGAATTAGGAATTAACAGGGTGTACAAATTAGTGGATACTTGCGCGGCTGAGTTTCAAGCCCAAACTCCTTATTTTTACTCCACGTTCGAAGCCGCTATTGAAACTCCTGACGGAGAAGTAAGTGTTGCGAACGAAAGTGTGGTAACTGATAAAAAGAAGATAGTTGTATTAGGCTCGGGTCCTAATCGTATCGGACAAGGAATTGAATTTGATTACTGCTGTGTTCACGGAGTTTTAGCATCTGCAGAATGCGGGTACGAAACCATTATGATCAATTGCAATCCTGAAACAGTTTCTACAGATTTCGATACTGCAGATAAATTATATTTCGAACCCGTTTTCTGGGAACATATTTATGATATCATTAGACACGAGAAGCCAGAAGGTGTTATCGTTCAGTTAGGTGGACAAACTGCCTTGAAGCTTGCAGAGAAATTAGATCGATACGGAATAAAAATTATCGGAACAACCTATCAATCACTAGATTTAGCAGAAGATAGAGGAAGTTTTTCAACCTTGTTAAAGGAGAATAATATTCCTTATCCTGAGTTTGATACCGCTGAAACTGCCGATGAAGCGCTGGCTGTGGCTGATCGTTTGGATTTCCCAATATTAGTACGTCCATCCTATGTATTAGGTGGTCAGGGAATGAAGATTGTAATCAACAAAAAAGAATTAGAAGAGCACGTAGTGGACTTACTACGGAAAATACCGAACAATAAGTTATTACTGGATCATTATCTGGATGGAGCGATCGAAGCAGAAGCAGATGCCATCTGTGATGGAGAGAATGTATACATCATAGGTATTATGGAGCATATAGAACCTTGTGGAATACATTCTGGAGATTCTAACGCTACGCTACCACCGTTTAACTTGGGAGAGTTTGTAATGCAGCAGATCAAAGATCATACGCATAAAATTGCTTTAGCACTAAACACTGTTGGGTTAATAAATATACAGTTTGCAATTAAAGATGATATCGTTTATATCATTGAAGCAAATCCAAGAGCGTCCAGAACAGTACCGTTTATTGCAAAAGCCTATGGAGAGCCTTATGTAAATTATGCAACAAAGGTAATGTTAGGAGAAAAGAAGGTTACAGATTTTGATTTTAAACCACATCTTGATGGATATGCAATCAAACAACCAGTATTTTCTTTTAATAAATTTCCAAATGTAAATAAGAAACTAGGACCAGAGATGAAAAGTACAGGAGAGAGTATTTTATTCATTGATGATCTTAAAGATGACCAATTTTATGATCTATACGCAAGACGTAAGATGTATTTGAGTAAATAAGTTTTTTATGATATTAACTGAAAATCCTATTAAGTACTAATTAGTATTTAATAGGATTTTTCTTTATTAGAAGTTGAATTTAGTTTAGATTTAGCTTGTGCTAATTTGAATTAAATAGTTATTTATGGATTGGAGGATTAAAGCTACATTACAAAAAATGCTTTCATTATCTAAAATAGGAGACAAACTAAATCATGTTCCAGCCACGCTTCATAAAAATTATCATTCTAACGTAGTTAAATATCAGTTGAATGAATGTTTACGGAAATTTAATTATACAGACTTAGATTTAAATAAAAAATGTAAAGCATTAGAAATAGGAACTGGATACTCCATGATTTCACCTATTATCCTGTATTTATTAGGCTTTGAGAAGATTATTACTGTTGATATAAATAAAGATGTACGATTTAACACATTCAAGAAACAAATCATTTTTCTAAATGATCCGGTTTTTATAGAACAACTTTCGAATCATGGAATTTATACAAGAAATATTATTCAGAAAAAAATAGATAGTATCTTGAATCTTAATAACCTTGAAGATGTATTATCTTTTTGCAATATTCATTATATTGCTCCATATACGTTCGATCTTATAGAGGAGGAAGAAAAAAGCTTTGATTATATAAGTTCTCAAGTTGTTTTTGAACATATTTTTCCAGAATTTTTAGAAAGTCTTTTTAAAAAGCTGAAAATTTGGTTGAAAAAGGATTGTTTTACCGTTCATACGGTCAATTTTATTGATCACTACGCAAACCCTGGTATTTTTGAAGATAAGAATATTTCTGAATTCAATTTTTTGAGATTTTCTGATGCTTATTGGAAATTTTGGTCTGGAAATTCAATAGCTTATACAAATCGTCTATCTTATCTTTATTACTTAGATATGTTCGTGGAGAATGGTTTAAATGTACTTGATTTTATTGGAGAAAATTATAGGATACGTAAGGAACTAAATCCTGAATTGATACATAATGATGTAATTAATAAATATGTTTCAAGACCAGAATCAATAGAGTTAACTAAGTTTCAAAGAGGAACATTTATCGTGAAAAAATAAAAGCAAATATTTTTGAAATTGAGAAGGATTTTAAGATTGTTTTATCAAACATTGATTATTTTGACTATTGTCGCTTTTCTTTTTGAAGTCTCATACAGGTTTTATGTCATAGATTTTTACAAAGTAGAGTTTTCAAGTCTAAATAAAGGGCTATATAAGGAATCAGAAAATATAGATTATTTAATTATTGGAGATTCATTTTCTACGTATCCTAACAATTATATAGATTTTATACGTAAGAAATATCCAGAAAAAAAAATTATAAATCTAAGTATACCAGGCACTGGGATAAAGCAGGTGAATAGTTTTATTAAATCTAAAATAGAAAAATACAATCCAAAAAATATTATATATCAGGTATATGCAGGTAATGATCTCATTGATGTAAAACACTTATCAAATTGGAATGAGTTATCTATACCCAGAAGTTTATATTGGAAACTTTCTGATTATTTTCAGTCAGGTGTTTATTTAAACCAGCGTTTAAAAAAGTACAATCCAAATATTAAAACATCATATTCTGATAAAAGTGAATTTTCGTCCGAACGATATAACCCTAGAGAAGTTTTGCTTTTCAAAGTAAATAATGAGTTTCTTTATAAAAGCATTGTGTTAAAAGATGACTTTAGGGATAGATATAATATTTGGAAAAAAGAGATGACTAGCTTTTTGGGTACTACTTCAAAAAATAGTAATGTGTTCGTTTTTTTTATTCCACACTGTGCACAACTTAATAACTATTATTTATCAAACATGAAGGGGCTTCAAGGGAGTTTTAGTGATGTTAATTATTTTCAAAATATTGATTACCCATTTTACTTAACTGCCAAATCAGATTTTGAAGGTCTTAAAAATGTAACATTTCTAAATCCAATTTTATATCTTAGACAAAAGGATCAGGAATTTAATCGATTGTATTTTAAGAATGATCCTCATTTAAATGCTAGAGGGCAGGAGGAGATTTTTAATTTTTTAGATAATTCAATTTTTAATTAATGTACATACTCGGAATTTCTGCTTTCTACCATGATTCTGCATGCTGTTTGCTTAAGAATGGTCAAATTATAGCAGCTGCTCAGGAAGAACGATTCACCCGAAAAAAGCATGATCCTTCATTTCCCAATGAAGCTATCAATTTTTGTCTTAAGGAAGCTGGAATAGAAATATCCTCCATATCATTAATAGTGTTTTATGAGAAACCATTTTTAAAATTTGATAGAATAATAAATTCAATCCAATCTAATACACCGTTGGCATTTAATTTTTTTAGAAAGTCAATAAAAACTTGGACTAAGACAAAGCTTTGGATCCCTGCAATCATCAAAAAGGAATTACAATACTCAGGTAAAATTTTATTTTCGGAACATCACGAATCTCATGCGGCTGCTACTTTTTTTACCTCACCATTTTCGGAAAGTGCTATTGTAACTATTGATGGAGTAGGAGAAAAGGCCTGTACTACGATCGCGGTAGGAAAAGAAAACCAAGTTACTATCCTAAAAGAGCAACATTATCCGCATTCTTTTGGATTATTATACAGTGCGTTTACTCAATATTGTGGTTTTAAAGTAAATTCAGGTGAATACAAATTGATGGGGTTGGCTCCTTATGGTAAACCAATATATAAAGAATTGATTTTGGAACACTTTGTTTCTATTTCGGATAGAGGAGAAGTGAATCTTGTTCTAAAATATTTCTCTTTCGATAAAGGAAAGTCAACAATTAATAAGGCTTTTTGTGAAGTATTGGGAAAAAAATCCAGAAATGTAGATGAAGAAATGACTTCTTTTTATTGTGACATAGCAAGTTCCATACAGTCTATTACTGAGGATTTTTTACAAACTATCACCAAGTATTCAAAGAAAGTTACCGGGATGGAAAATTTATGCCTTTCTGGAGGAGTAGCTTTAAACTGTAAAGCAAATGGTGAACTGATTAAGAAAACTAGTTTTAAAAATATATGGGTACAACCAGCATCGGGTGATGGAGGAGGAGCAATTGGAGCTGCTTTTATCGGATATTACCATTATTTAAAAAAAGATAGGGAATATATAAAAGATGATTTGTCAAGCCAGGCGTATTTAGGAATAAGTTATGATGACGAGGCTATCGTTACTGTTTTAAAGAAGCATAAGGTAGTGTATACGAGAAAAAATGATGATCAACTTTGTGACGATGTGTCTACAGCTTTACAAAACAAACAAATAGTAGGCTGGTTTCAGGGTAAGATGGAATTTGGTCCCAGAGCTTTGGGAAACAGAAGTATTTTAGCAAGTCCTTTATTTGAGGATATGAAAAAACACGTGAATATGAGTATTAAAAAAAGAGAAGGTTTCCGACCTTTTGCACCTATTGTGCTAGCTGAGAAAGCACAAGATTGGTTTTCTAATATAACGCCATCAAAATATATGTTATTTACTTTTAACAGCAATAAAGGAAACGTGATTCCGTCTTGCATTCACGAAGATGGAACTGCCCGAGTTCAAACACTAGCTAAAGATGAAAATCCATTATTACATCGATTAATTAGTTCATTTGATCAAAAAACCTCCTGTCCAGTGTTAATTAATACCTCATTTAATGTAAGAGGAGAACCTATTGTAGCTTCTCCATTAGATGCACTGAAGTGTTTTTTTCAAACAGAAATGGATGTGCTAGTACTTGGTAATTATGTGATTGATAAAAACAACAATACAAATGTGACCACAATTCTTACTAAACAAATACATTATGAATTGGATTAAAAGTAATTTCAGTATTGTAAAGAAAAATAGTTTGGATAAAAAAAAGCAAAAACAATTCGGAGGATTAGTTACTGTATTCCTTTTAGCGGTATATTTTGTGTCAGTTTACAAGAATGGATTAGTCTTTAATGATAAGCAAATTATTACATTAGTTAGCGCTATAGTGTTAGGTGGATTGGTATTGCTACGTCCCGTAATTATTTTTCCTTTTTTATTTATATGGTTATTTCTGGGAAATATTTTGGGGGAGATTAGTTCTTTTATTATTTTAGGGATTGTTTATTACTTATTATTTACCCCAATTTCTTTTTTTTTAAAGATGAAAAGAAAAAAAAATGATCATATAGGGTGGTTAGATAAGAACGGTAATATTGATTATGAAAAACTGTATTAACTATGAATAAATCAGGAATTTTTTTAGAATTTATAAGGTTTTTGTTACAACAAAAGAAGTACTGGTTAATTCCTATAATTATTGTTTTAGTATTACTAGGAGCGTTAATGCTTTTTGCAGAAAACTCTGTGCTTTCACCATTTGTATATACGTTATTCTAAGAGCTGGTATTTTTTGCTTAAAAGAGGTTTTAAATACACCATAATATTTTTAGCTACTATTAAATTACCGTATTCTCCCGTATGACAAAAATCTGTGTAAATTGTTCTAGTTTTTTTATTGAAAGCGTTACTGATATCTATAAACGTACTGTCTTCTATTAACAACGAATCTCTTTTTATATGGTCGTAAGAAATGTCATAAAGATTTTTGTAATAACTATGATCGTCGGCTAAAATTTCTTCAGCATTTGTCAGTTGTTTTTTGGAATAAATTACTGGCTGAACAAAGTTGAAAGTTGTATAGTTGTATGTATTATCTAATGCTTTTGATAATTTTACATAATTTACATACGTTTCTGCTACTTCTTTTGCTAATTCGTTGGAACGGGTATCTAATTTAGGATAAAATTTTCCGGTTAACAGTTTAGCTCTCAGCGTTTTGGTAAGTCTAATGATATTACTAGAGGTAATAAACAACTGAATTCTTTTTTTATAATCATAGCCGAGATTAAATTCTTTTATCCGATTATATGCATTTGTTGGTAACCCTGCTTCATTATTTTGATGAGCAGAAATAACTTCATTCACACCATCATAGAAAATCACAATATCAGGAATGTTGTTTTTAGTAATTTCGCGTTGTAATTGCACATTTTCCATAGCTCTCGTATATCCATGACATCCAAAATTGGTAATTTCTATATTTAGGTCTGGATACGATTTATAAATTAATTTTGAAAGCTCTGATGGGATCGTAAATTCATCTCTCGAACCTCCACCGAACATGGTCGAACCTCCAAAACAAAATATGTTTATAGCCGTAGTAGAATCTTTTAAATTAAGATTTAATGTTTTGCGAATTCCTTTGTTAGAAATAGTATGGTGCTTACCATTCATTTTTTTTAGTCGATATCCAGTATAAGGATCCCATTGCATATATTGCACTCTTAGTTCTTGAAAAATTTCTTTAACAATTTCAGGTTCTAAATCTCCATATACACCAGAGTCAATTCTTTTTTGGGTATTTTCATCGATTCCACTGGTGTCATTATAAAAATAAAAAACACCTAAAAGAACCTCTAATAATACAATTACGATAATAACATTACGTGATGCTACAAATATATATTTAGCCCATTTTTTCATTTAGGTAATTTTAGAGTCTAAAAGTTCGAGTTTACTTAATTTCATAATAGAGTAATAATTATACCAAGTATTTAAAAAACCGTTGTTTTAATTTAATTAAAGCCAAGGAGACACCTACTGATATTATAATGGTTATTAGTGTAAGTACTGTTGGTTCGAATTTAAAGAATTTAAAAAGTATAAAAATAACCAACGGGTGTACAAGGTATATGGCTATCGAAAAAGATGATAACAGCTTACTGTTAATATTAGACCTTATTGCAAATACAAAAGGAACCATTAGAAGGATTGGACCTACTAATAAAAATGATATGTGCATATTAAGAACAACATTATAAGTTAAGTAGTGATAATTTATTAAACTATCCAAAGCAACCAATACAATGCTTACTATTAATAAAATGAGTGTTTGTGTTTTATTAAGTTTGGTATGAAAGTTTGTTTTTCTAATCACATATCCAATATTCAAAAAAGGAAGTCCATAAAATAAAAAATTTCGATGTAATGGGGGAAAATTCATTGCTTTATCTATCAAAGGTATACTATTAGCTATATGAAACTTTCCAATATATTGAATACTAACTCCTATTACAAATAAAAAAAAAGCCATTATTAATAATGTAATATTGGATAATTTTTGAAGTTTGTACAATAAGAATCCAGCAATTAATAGCGCAATTAAATACCATAAATGATTGAATCCATATAAAAGCGTTTGCAGAATTTTAATAGGGTTAGGATTTTTAAAATCTATCCAAAAATAGCTATAAATCAACATCCAAATTAGATAAAGTAACCCAACTCTTTTTATCCATTTTTTCATCCCTTTTTTTTTGAAAACATCGAATAAGAAGAAGCCATTAATGCAAAAAAATAATGGAATTACTATTTTAAAAATACCATTAGAAGTAATTTGGTATAGTATTTTATTATAATCAAACAAGAAGCGACAGTGTAAACCAATAACTAATAATGCAGCAATTATTTTGATAATATCTAGTAATATATTTCGCGAATTGATTTGCAAATTGATTATAATTTTTGAATGTTAAAAATAAAGTTTTTCTCTCTAACAATGCTTTTCTTAAAGATAAGATCAAACTCAAGTCTGTTATTAATAGCTAACTCTTTGATATACCTAATATCACAATCTTCGGATAATATCATCCAGGTATTTGGCGCGATATGTTTTGGAAGCTGTGAAAATAGTTTTTTAAAATACTCAAAATTCTCGCCGCAATACCAAGCACGTTCTTTATCATTTTTTGGTGTCCTAGGATAATAAGGAGGATTAATAACAATGTAATCAAGGGGTTGTGGTATCATCTTATCAAAAAGGTCGGATTGGAGTATGTTGATCTCTAAGTTATTATCTATAGAAGCTTCTTCGAGCGATTTAATAGCGATTGGATTAATATCGGATGCGATTACATTTGCTCCTTTAGAAGCTGCGAACAGTGAAATAATTCCAGAACCGCAACCTAATTCCAGAAAAGATTTTTTTTCCAGATCCAAAGGGTTTAAATAGTCTAATAGAACTTTAGTACTTATAGTAAAATGAGGAGGGAATACCTCAGGATGTATAGCGACTTTAATGCCTTTATATTCATAGGTTCTATGCCTTAGATGATAGGTGTCGAATGCAAATTTTGCTAAAGGAAATATAGCTTTTTTAATTCTTTTTAGCATAGTATTTGGTTATTCTGAGTAAAAACCTTCAATTTCTGGTTGACGATATTTCCAGATTTTATGAAGTATTTTTATTTCATACGGAAATTTATAAAATTGATATTTAAAACGGTATCCCGATACTAGTTTAAGTAACCATTTCTTATAGCCTTTTATTCTAAAATCAGAAGTAGTAGGATAATATCCGTTTAAAACCGTTTCGAAGTTTTGAATTTTATCGATCATATAGGGTTTGAGCCAAGGTGTTAAAGGGTTTTTGCGTAAATCAAATTTTTCCCAACTAGGATCGATCCATTCTTCTAAGGTTTGCGGGAATGAGAAACCGGCATCTACAATTTGTTGATATAATTCGGATCCCTCTGTGGGGACAGGACTGTATAAATATATAATTATTTCTGCATCAGGGTTGATGAATTTTATCTCTCTTATAAAATTAATGTCCCAAAGAATTTGTTCATATACTTTTTTCTCGTTATCGCCTGGGAGGCCTAATACAAAAGAAAGTTCGGGAATGATATCCACTTTTTTCATGCGCCCTACAAAATCCTTAATCATTTGACCACTTTGTGTACCTCCTTTGTTCATTTGTTTTAGGACTTCATCATTTCCGGTTTCTGCGCCTAAAAACATCATTCTACACCCTGCCTTACGCATTAAATGTAAATCTTCGTCAGTATATTTATTGATAGTATCAATTCTTCCTTCTCCCCACCATTGAATATCGTCATTTATTATGAGGTTGGAAAATTCTAAAACCCGCTTTCTTGATGTAAAAAAATTGTTATCGTGAAATTCTACAGCATCAATGTTGTACTTTTTCTTAAAATAAGATACATCTTTATATACCGTTGATGCAGTTTTGGCTTTCCATTTTGCATTATAGATGGGTACTACCGCACAAAAAGAACAAGTAAAAGGGCAACCCATACTAGAATGATATGCAAAAGTCTTTCTTCCCATAAATGTTTTAGCAAGATACCTTTCTAAAGGATAGAAGGTATTAAAATATTTATATGGATATGGAGGCAGGGAATCCTGATCTAATAACGCTTCTTTAACAGTCTGCACAATTTTATTATTTGTATCCCTATAGATAAGATTTCTAATGAACTGCAGTTGTTGATCACTTTTACCTTCTAATACATCTAACAACTGAGGGAAAGTATTGTCACCAGGCCCGTTGATGATATAATCCACATAGCCAGAGTTTAAGCATACTTTGTATTGATTAGATGCAAAATAACCACCCCAAATTGAGATAGAATCTGGATATAATTCTTTTATTTTTTTTGTGTAGGGAATAGCTTGTTTCAATTGAGGCCCCGGCATTATAGTAAGACAAAAATATTTAAATTCACCAGTGGCAAAATATCCGGAAATGGTCTTCCATGGATCAGATTCCATATTACCATCGATAAAAACATAATCATATGTTCCATGTATAGCAGCTCCTACCTGTATAATGGTGTTTGGCAATCTGTGCTTTGCATTCGCACTTCTAGGATTAAATATGATAATTTTATTGCTCATCATTCATTAAATATAACATGCTCATTTTGTAAAATAAAATCTTTTAATGCTTTTGCGAAAATAAGATTAGCTCTTCCGTTTGGATGTGGGTCTAATTCATTTACAATATAATTGGATAACTCTTTTTCTTTAAATAGAATTGATATGTCTAAAAAAAACAAATTATTTCTAATTGATAATTCTTTTATTTGTTGAACCCTTATAGGATCGTACACTAAATCTAAATAAAAAATAAGTCCTTTTATGTTGTTTTCTTCTAAAATTTGCTGAAGTTCTTTGAATTTGTCATTTACAAAGTTTAATTGATGTGATTCATAAATAATAGGCTTATAAGCAGGGCTAAAAAGTTTTATTTGCAATAGTTTCTTTAAATAAGAATCCCAAAACACGTTCTTTTTTGGTTTTATTCTAAATGTATCTAAAGAAAAATCAGTTCCAATCTTATAATGATCATTAGACGCACAAAAACCAATAACAACGAGGTCTGGATCGTATTGTAACGCTTCCTTCTTTAAAATTGTTATGTAATTATTTAATGCGTAACCAGAGACTCCAAAATTAAATACGTCATAGATTGTGTCCGAAGCTTTTTTATTTAAGATTTCTTCTGTTTTTATTACATACATTTCATCTTCCGAAACTCCGGTACCCATGGTAAAAGAATCCCCCAAAACAGCAATTTTATAAGCTTTTGAATTAGATGTATGATTACGGTCTCTAAAGCCTTCATTATTGGTGTGGAAATCGGCAAGTTTGTATTTTGTGTTTAAATTAGGTAGTAACTCGTATTTCAAACCATCAGTATCTGAATATTGTAATAAACCAGAATTGTCTAAAAGACTAAAAGAATTAACTTTAGAATAAGAAAAAGCAGCAGTTCCAAAAAAATAAATTCTTGAAAATATTTCTCCAAGAAAAAGCCCTAAAATCAACCCCAAGAAAATAGAAATAAATTTCAGCTTTAATTTTTTCATAACTAAAAATGATTTTCTGAATAAGCTATCTTTATTAAAGTTTTGATACTAGGCAGAAATTAACTTATTGTTAATCAACATGTGCATATGTTTTCTAAATAATATTCTACCTATGGTTGATTTTATTGAACGTTTAAATATAGTTATTAGATTTATGACATTAAATAGATATTTGCATAAAACATTAAATTTTAGTTATTATGATTCATGTGGTAGTGTAAATATTATATTTGTTTAGGTACTAGGTAAATTAATTTTACTGCATAATATTTATATGAAATTATTAAAAAATTAAGGCTTGACAAAAAAAATAATTTTTAAAAATATCAAAAGGCTACTATTTATTGGTGGAGGTACTTTTCTGTTATTAGAAGTTTCTTTGGCGATTTATATCCGTGTTGCTAATATAAAAATAGAGTTACCCACCTATTCGTTTGAAAACACTCAAAGTTTTTGGTTTGATAATAATAAAGATTTTGGTACAGCTCATTTGCCCAACCATTCGTATCGACAAAAAAAAACCTGCTTTGATATCCTGTATAAGACCAATTCACATGGTTTTAGAGATAAAGAACGAACGATTATATCAAAAGATGAAAGAGTACTTGTAATAGGAGATTCTTTTATGGAAGGAGTAGGGGTTGAACAAGAGGAACGTGTTTCGGATATGTTAGAAGCAGAAACAAAAATTCCTCATCTTAATTATGGAATAGCTGGAAATTTTGGGCCAACGCAATATTATATGCTCTACAAGACTTTAGCAAGTAAATATACTCACGATGCTATTTTAATTGGTATTTTGCCCTCCAATGATTTTATTGACGATGATTATGAAATAAATCTTCGTGTTGGAGGCAATAGATATAGGCCTTTTTTTAAGGGAAAATATCCTAATTATGATATGGTGTATTACCTAGACAGTCTTCATAAATCCAGTGTACTTCCAAAAAAACAAAAAAACAGTAGAAAACTTCTTAAGAATTTTACACACTCGTATAGTATGTATGCATATGTGAAAGCAAGACATAGAATTGCTGTGATACCTGAGGATAAAATATTATCAGAACACGAAGTGCCTTCATATTTTAACTATTCCAAAAAGCAATTGAATAGAATGAAATATGCGATAGAACAAATAAAGCACACTGCTGGTGAGAAACCGATAATGGTATTTACAATTCCAATTTATAAGGAAATTGTGGCTTATAGAGAGCATGATCAAAATCCACTTGGCAAAGATTTGAAAACTTTTTGTGATAGTATTAATGTTGAATATTTGGACTTACTTCCAGAAACAGATAATTTATCATTAGAAGCGTGCGAAATACTATTCTTATCCTGCGATGGACATTGGAGTAAAGCAGGGAACGCTTTCGCCAAAGAAAAAATTAAGTCATATTATAAATATTACCAGTAAAATATGAGATTATTGGATATTGGGAAGTATAAGGACCAGATCATGCTTTTGGTATTATGGATGTTACTGATTCTTATTATTAATCCTATTGGAGATTTTCCTTTAAACGATGATTGGTGTTATGCGAAGTCTGTTAAAACTCTTTTAGAAGAGGGATATCTTAAACTTTATAATTGGGGAGAAATGACCTTAGTTGGACACGTGTATTGGGGGTATTTCTTTACAAAAATTTTTGGTTTTTCATTCACAGTTTTGAGATGGTCTACTTTAATAATGGGATTCGCAACGATATTAGGGATATATGAGCTTTGTAAACTTGTCAAGATGTCTCGATGGATGTCATTATTTGCAACTGTTTTGTGTATGATGAATCCTATTTTTCTGTCGCTTTCATTTTCGTTTATGACAGATGTACCATTCTATTGTTTACTTGTTTGGGCTTTTTACTTCTTTGTAATGGCAATACAAACAGATAGATGGCAACCATTATTTATGGCAATTTTTGTTTGTTGTTGGGCATTCTTAATACGTCAGTTGGTATTAATTTTTCCATTAGTTTGGTTTATTACTATGGTGGCGGTTAAAAAGAAAAGTATTAGAAATTGGATTAAAGCAATAATGCCAGGATTAGTAATAATTTGTTTTTATTTTTTATTTTCCTATGTAATGGAATCCCAAGGATTATTACAAGAACGATATAATTCAAAATTTAATGATCTTATACGAAAAACCATCCATGTAGATGTAAGATTGTTTCTAGGAATATTTAGTTATATACTCATTAGTCTTTCTTACATAGGATTTTTGTTAAGTCCAATCCATATTTACTATATCGTAAATAATAAAATTAAAGGATATAAAATCTGGATGTTGCTATATACCTTTTTAATCACTGGTTTATTAATTAAATTTGGTAAAACAATTCCAAGTTTGCATAATATTTGGATCGATTTTGGGGTAGGCCCAACAACCTTAACTGATTATTCAGCTGATTATACTTTAAGCCCATCACCAACGGCACCAATGTTTTTCTGGTGGATCGTTACTGGTATAGGAGTTTTATCTAGTATATCCTTGTTTTTTAGGTTAAAGTCAATTATAGAAAACAAAATCAAAAACAAAGTAGTTCATCCCGAAGTACTATTCTCTTTGGTTTTTATGATGATTTATTTAATTCCATTTCTCATCGTTGGCCTCTATGATCGTTATTTATTACCACTATTTCCAATAATTATAATTTTCCTGCATGCTTATGATCAAACTGTACCCAATCGGTTATTTAAATATTTTGCTGTTGGATTTCTAGGACTAATGAGCCTTTTTTCTATATGTGCTACCCATGATTATTTGTCTTGGAATCGAGTTCGCTGGAATACTATTAATGCATTGATTGATTCTGGAGTTACAGTGGATAAAATTCAAGGAGGTGTAGAATTTGTAACCTGGTATCATTTCTCAGAAACTAAACAGCGCTGGTGGGAGGATGTAACACCTGTGTATAGTTTAGTATTTAGTCAAGATACGGGTAACCCAATATTTAAGGAATTGACGTATAATAGATGGTTGCCAGGAAAAGGAGTGATGTACGTTACTTATTGTGCGAGTTTGGAAGAAGAATAAGGTTAGGGTATTAGTCATTTTTTGTTTATTAAGACATTGTTAGTAAGATAGTCACCAATAATACGATGACCATTTACATTGATATGCAAATCTTGATCCCAATACACTTTTTCATTAGCGTTTTTTAGAGGTTTTTTTAGATCATAGTATTTTATTTGCTCCTTATCTAGCCAATCTCTTAAACTGAGGGTCAATTTTTTATTGATATTTATCGTTTCTTCGTCAAAATTAAAAAGAGATTGAACCTCATTTTTAAATAGTATGTTTGTTTCTAATTTAGAAGGTAATAGGGTAATTATTAATTCTATATTTTCTTGTTTGCATACTTCTTTGATTTCAGAAATATATTTTTTAGCAATATTCAGAGATCTTTCTTTATCATCCGAAAAATGTTTGAAATATAGTGTTTGGTCAAGACCTTGATTTGGAGGGATTTTCTTCTGCTCTTTAGAATGTAATTTTCTTTTAGATCGTATATAGATCGTTTTACATACATTACTTACACTAGTTCTATCATCCTCATATAGAAAAGTCTCTCTGAAATCATTACCAGTGAAAATGTTAATAAGATAAACATCTGGTTTTAAGTACTTGTATTTTTTTAGAAACCCTAAATAATTTCTGAAGGTATAATAACCCGTTCCTCCATTGATGCAATTGTAATATTGCGTATTATCTTTCGTATTTAAATTGTTTTCCCAGATATTTATAAAAGATTGCCAGTTGTGTTTTAGGACACCATCTGTATGAGAATCTCCTGTAACTAAAATACGATATTCATTATGCAGTTTTTGTTTTGTAATGTCTAAATCTTCTCTAAATCCTAAGTTATTAGTTCTTCGCTCAGTAGTTAATCTTTGATTAGGAGTACCCCAGTTATCATATATTTGTATGTTTGGTTGGTGCACAAACATGGCTATCGAATCGTATTGTAAATAAGCAATTTGATTTTCTCCTTTTAGTTTGAAAAAATTATTAATTTTATGTACACCAACAAAATAAGAAATAATAGAAATTATAAGTATTAATATAGAGAGAACAAATACATTAGTAAGAATCAATCGTAAAAGTTTCATGAATATTATTTCGATATTGCAAATAAAATTACACAAAGAAATTTGAACCATGGAAATAACTTTCCTTATTTTATTACATTTATGTCAATAAAAATTAAAGACGCCATACACCAAATGACTGTGGATTATCAAAAACGGTATGCATTACTACAAATTGACACTCAAAAATACCAGAGAGCTCAACCATATCCTCATATCGTTTATGATGATTTTTTAGACAAAAATGCTGCAGAAAAAGCATTATTAGTTTTTCCCAAAATTAAAGATGATGGCTGGATCCATTATGTGCATGTAAATGAGAAAAAACATGGGTTAAACAAATTAGATTTAATTCCTACTTTTATTAGAGAAAAAATAATAAAAGAATTAAATTCTACCCATTTTGTATCATATTTAGAAAAACTAACAGGAATTAAAAACTTAATCCCGGATGCCACTATTGAAGGTGGCGGCATTCATCAAAGTGAGAATGGTGGATATTTAAATATTCATGCAGACTTTACCGTGCACCCTCATAAAAAAACATGGAGACGTCGTGTTAATGTATTAATATATTTAAATAAAGATTGGCAGCATTCCTATGGAGGCGCATTAGAACTCTGGGAAAAAGATATGTCTAAGTGTGTTGTTAAAATTGAACCTGTTTTTAACAGAATGGTTATTTTTAACACTGAAGAAGACTCTTATCATGGCTTCCCTGACCCGATGCAGTGTCCAGATGACATCACAAGAAAATCAATTGCCTTATACTATTTCACAGAGGAAAAAAAAGGGTCCTTTAATCGAAGATCTACAAATTATAGGGCACGTCCGGATGACGGTTTTAAAGCGGTATATATTTGGATGGATAAAAAAATGATTGCAATTTATACCTGGCTAAAGGGAACTTTAGGAATCAATGACGATTTTATAAGTAAAATGCTCAATCTATTTCAAAAGAAGAAATAATAATTTGTTTTTTGTAGGTAAGCAAAGGACAATACAATATCCAAGACATCACTTTTAACTTCTATTCTCAAAAATACCTTCTGTTAAGCTTATAGGTAATTAGAATGATCCATTGTGTGATGCATACGCTACATAAGACCCCCATAATTTGATAGGTTTCTATTAAAAAGAAAATTAAACTTATATTTACAAAAAAGCCAAATATACTAATATAAATTATAGTTTGCTCCTTATAACTTTTAATGAGTTCTATAATGTTTAAAGTATAGAAGTAACAAGGTAAAGCAATAAATCCTCCCACAAAATAATATGCTGTAGTAAAGCCCAGTTTCACAAAATATTCCATAATGAACCAAATGGTAAATCCTCCCAATAGGGTTAGAGGCAGAGCTAAAGCATATAATTTATATTTCACCTTCTGCACGACTTTGTCTGATAGACGATAGACATGTTTTGTAAATGGAATAGTAATGTAAGCTGATAAAGCCTGTAACATTAGAAATGCAGTAATCAACAATTGATACTCGGCTAATTGTGATTTTTCTAAATAAAAATCTACCATATAAATATCCACTTTAGATATTAACCATCCACTGAGTCCAAGAAGAAAGAATGGAAAACCAGCTTTGAACTCTTGAAAGGAAATTTTAGCAGTAAAAGCCTCTTTCCAAAAATTCATTTGAATACTCAATGCGATTAACTTTGTTGTAGTTGCAATAACATACACTTTTAAAAATTTTTCTAGGTTAAAAATTTCAAAGTAAAAAATACTTCCAAAAATAATTACAAATGCTAAAATTTCTGCTAACAGCTGCGCGCTAAATTTTTGATGATATACGACTAAAGTACTTAATGAAGAGTATATAAATGTGAGCAAAACAAATAACACCGCCCAAAAAGCAATTGTTACCGGGAAAAACAAAAAAAATAACAATGAAAAAGGTAAAAGTAAGCTTCTAGATAAAAAATTACTAAAGAAAGTATGATACATTTTCCCTGGTTCTTTACTATATTCTCGTAATAAGTGATCTCTGTTTCCCCAACCAAGAATAAATGTTAGCAGGAAAACCCATAACATGACATTAATCAAACTTGCCCAATCTGTTTTTCCAAAGGTCTTAATACCAAAAACCACGATTAAAAAATTAAATGCAGGATTAGCAAATCCCTGAATAGTATTTACTCCTATTAATCTCAATCTACGCATAGTACAAATTCAGATAAGCTTTTATAGTAGCTGTTTCAGACCCTAACAGAATACGGTCTTTAGTTTTTGTTGGCTTTGCCAGTAATTTTTTTAAAGTTTCAATAAGTTGCACTTTATTTTCACAAATATTCCAATGTTGAGATGCTTTTGCCAGTCCCACATCATACGTAACCAGTTGCATTCCAGAATACAAAGCCTCTAAGAACACAAAGCCAAACGATTCGTAATGACTCGTATGTAATAGAATATTCGATTGCGCCATTTTCTTTAAAACTTCTTTTCTTTGGAGCTTACCTAGTAATGTAATTGTATTTGTAAGCCCTAAATGTTGAATCTTTAGTTTTATTTCATTTCGCAAAACACCATCACCAATAATACCAACGTTTAGGTTTTTATGCGTTTTAGAAATTGTTGAAATGATTTCTATAAAATCTGAATAATTCTTAATGGTATTTAATGAGCCAACACCTAAAATGTCAATGGTTCTTTCTTGTATTTCTGAAAACATATCAACATCTAGATGCCATGGAATAATAGTAGATTCTAAGTTGTAGGTTTTTAATAATGTCGCTTGATGATTCTGCGAAAGCGTGACTATTTTTACATTTGAATTTAACAAATATTTTGCATGAAAATTTGCAACCGTAGCATCTTGTCCCATCACGGTAGTAACATGGTTAATTTTATGTTTTTTAGCAAATCGCTCACCAATACTTGAACATTCGCCAATCCAAAAACTGTGAATCGTTTCAATACTCTCTTTTTGATGAATTTTTTTTAATGTTCTTAACACGCTTTTCCAGACCCAAAATTTCTTTAATTTTTTGCTCTGTCCATTGAACGGAATGATTTTAATGCCATACCAATCATATTCTTTTTTTGTGTGAGGAAACTGAAAGGTAAGTAATGTTAGTTTGGCTAGAGGTAATGCTTTTCTTAACGACTTTAGAAATATTTGTAAGGCAGGAATATTGGTAGAATCTTCTTCAGACTTTGCAAAACCAGGTGTTAAAAAAACAATATGTTGATTTTTGTTTCTCATAATATTAGATTGTGCATTTTTGAGATGACAATAGGTATTTATTTATAATAACTAATTTAGTTTCCGAGATTCCTTCGCAAGACGTTTCGTTATGCTTTTTTAGGTTTCCATTTTGTATTAGTAAACAGCAAATCTGTATTCATAATCAATTCCGGATTATGCTTTAATTCCTTAAATGAAATCTCTGTGCCGTTGGTTTTATAAATGTATGTATATGCTTTTAAATCATCATATAAATTCGCTATTTCCTTTCTAATTTGATTTTTAAACAATAAAAAGCCAAAGGTCTTTTCTAGTCGGATAAGTACTTTGCTTAAAAAAACAGAAGGCATATATCTGTAATAAAAGTTTTCGTTTAAAAAGCTATAATGAAAAGACACGTATAACGTTGGATAGTTTATTTTCTCTAATGCTTTTCCAATGGTTGGCAATATTTTAAATTCGGCACCTTCCACATCCATTTTAATAAAATCGATGTGTTGAATATGCTCTACCTTTAAAAAATCAAACAATGAAATTGTTTTGATTTCAAAAGAATGTTCATTGTCTCGTTTCCGTGTTAAAATACTACTGGATGATTGCCCGTATGCTTCTCTGGCAGACAAGCGCAGTGTTTCTTTTTTATCTGAAATGGCCGTTTGGTATGTTTTAATTTTTCCAGAAATAACTGGATTTAAGGCAACATTCATATTCAATTCGCTAAAACATACTGGATCAGGATCAAGCGCGTGTACTTTTTTGGCGATTTTTGCTGCATATAATGTTAATACACCACTCCACGACCCAATGTCCAATACGACAGAGTTTTTATCTATAAAGTAATCAAAAATAACAAATGTATCTGGTTCCCAGTGACCAGTATTTATATAATCCCAAAATGCTTTATTATTACCCGGATGTATCTCAAAATTGTGATTTCTAAGGGATATATTCATATTTAAAATGTGTCTAGATCAGAGTAGGTGAATTTAAAGTCGTTCAGGTCGATTTCTGGATCAAAATCCAGATAGCCAACCAGCCACGATTCTTTAGGGGTGACAATAGTTTTTAACTGTGAAGCCATTATAGATTCTGGGTGTACCTGAAACAATAATTCAGAAACCCCAAGAAAAAATGCTTTTTGTTTCAGTTTTTTAATAGCTTTTTGCAATGCAATTTCTGATGGAGCATAGAATCTTCCAACATGAATAATGGCTTGAATTTTTAACCAAAATATACAGCCTTCAAGTTTAATGCAGTAATGACTTTGGTACCTGTTTTTATAATCAATAAAACTATGATCGAAATTTTGCTGAAATTTATCTGAATGATAGGTTCTTAACAATTTTATATCTTTTTTTAGTATGTTTTTTTTGAAGAAAACAGAATAGAAGTGATTACACGCTAATTTGTTTAAAACTCTAGCTATCGGTACCGTGCGAACTTTTATATGAAATCTTTGTAAGTGTATATATTCCTTCCATAGCAATTTTTTAGTACTGTAGTAGCTGTTCTCATTAAGAAAAGAATAAACAAATTTAATTCCTTTTTGTTTCATAATATCATAGGAAAACTTGGCTAACTGATAATGTAATCCCTGTCCTTGAAAAGATTGCAAAGTTGATGAATCAATACCTTGTGCTACAAAAACCTCGGAATGATTACTTGAAAATTTTTGAGGAATTGCACCATAGAAAGCCACTGGAGTATCACCGTGATACGCAATACTACAAATATATTTTATGCCCAGATAGGACGTGTCATATTTGTTTTGCAAATACTGGAGTGAGACTTTCTTCCTAAAGACCTTCCAAAAAAGCTCTTTAATTGCCGGGAAATCGTCATTATCTACACGCTTAAGGCGATATATTTCTTTATACAGCATATTTCTAAAAGTAAGAACCTTTTAATAAACACGCTAATTGTTGCTTCATAGAAATATAAGGATTCATTACAAAACGATTTTTCCACATTTCATTTTTAGCATCTATTTTTGTGTTATAATCAACCATTAATAAGCGTTTAAAGCCAATTTCTTCACAGTAATCCGCAAGCTCCTGATTGTAATGACCAAACGGAAATGCAAACTCAATAATTGGTCTTTTACAAATTGCTTCAAGCTTTTCTTTGCTGTTTAAAATTTCTTGTTTTGCTTCTTCTAGCGCAATGTCAATCAAGCTAGCATGTGTTTCTCCATGAGCACCAATGGTAAACAAAGGATTATCTGCAACTTCTTTAATTTGATGAGTGCTCATTAACTTCCAATAATCTTCAAAATCTTCTGGAGGTAATGATTTCCAGTCATTTTTAAAAACTTCATACATGGATTTCAAAACATCATATGATACTGTTTTAGCACTATTTTTTAAGGAAACTCCATTCCAAATAAATTCGTTTTTATCATTTTTTAGATAATGGTTATGTCTAAAAATAACTTCCTCTTTATCTGTGTAATATGAAATTAAATCAATAAAATCAGTCCATAAATATGTTGCTTTTTCATGAATAGTAGTGATATAAAAACACGCTGGGGCGTTGTATTTTTCTAGAATTGGAACGGCATATTTTAAATTGTTCAAATAACCATCATCAAATGTAATAGCAATGTTTAGTGTTTCTTTTTTGAATTTCTTCTGGTAGAAATCATTTAGCGAAACGACATTATAATGTGTGGTAATATGTTTGATAAATTGCTCAAAGAAAGCCTTAGAAATAAATCGACTATTATAACGAGTTTCCCCGGTATTATCAATTCCGTGAAAAAGTAAAATACGTTCGCCATAACGATCTTTCAGTAGTAATTTATCAAAACCAAGCTTGAACAAAATTGTTCTATATAACAGTCCTAATCGATATTTGATTCGTATCCAAAGCATATTACTGAATCTGATATAATTTCCACCCTTTCGGATGAGTTGCTATTACTTTTAGGTTGTAATTTTTTTTAACGAATTCCCAGTTTAACATTGGCGTTTTATCTTCCCATTGCACTTCATAACGAACAGGATCAAACAAAATTAAATCACTTTGATCAAAATTACTGTAACGTTCTAGGTACAAGTTTTTATAGTTAAAATCCAAACCACGACCTTGCATTGCCAAGTCTACATCAAAACTATATAAAGTCTTACCTTGATATGGCTGAATCATTATAGCCAGTTCTTTTTCAATAATATTGCGCTCGAATATTAATCTGAATGTCATCGTAAAAAATATCAACTGTAATGTTATACAAATAATTATAATAGGAATCAAAAATCGTTTTACATATGATATATTCATCAACTTTACAAAAGCAGGAAAGAGGAATAGTAAGATTAGTGGAAAAACCAATCCTAATATGCGTGGGTTTTGAAATGGAATCCCAGCCAAAAACAATGCATATAGCATACTACTTATCAGAAGCACCTTTTGATGAAATGTAAAAAGTAATTTGTACTTATTTATAGTAATAATACTTAAAATACTTCCTATAAAAATAAAACCTGGATGAAAAAATAGGTAAAAGATATAGACTAGATTAGGAAATGCAAAGCTACTGCTGCCATCCTGTGTTGTAAAAGAAGATTTTAAATAGTTCGAAAATGACCAAGTTTGCAAAAAGGGATTGGACGAAGCTTCGAACAATGCACCCCATTGGAGAACAATAAACGGAACTGTAATTGTAAAACTTAACAAACCTGCTATTACAAATTGTTTAAACTTTCTTCGTTTCAACATTAAATACATTGTATATAAAATGATAGGGAATGTAATAAACAAAGAAGCGTAACGAGTCATCAGAGCACAAGTTGCAAATATTAATACAGGGGCAATGCTTGTCTGCTTATACTTTAATTTAAAGAAGAAATAAAATGATAGAACTACAAAAACCAAGGATAGCGCATCTGACATAACAATCAAGCCCATTTTTAACAGAAACGGACAAAAAACTGCAAATATCAACACATAAACAAAACGAAATGCAACCGTAGGATATAACAATCGAATCGTTTTGGATATGTAAACACTGGTAAAAGAGAAACTTATAAAGCTCACAAATTGCAAAGCAAAGGTAGTACTTCCGAAGGTGAAACCTAGCAAACTACCTAACATTGGATATAGGACTGGCCAGAAAAAATTGCCAGGGTGTTCACTATTTGTAATATAATCTTGAATCGCATTTGTGTAGCGCAGATATTCATATGAATCTTGTCCATATAAACCATCAAAGCCAATAATTCTAAGGATACAAACAATTATAATAGGAATTACGAAAAGCGTTATTTCTCTATAAAAGGAGGGTCTGAATTCGTGTAACTTCAATGGTCTTTTTATTTTGCGTATATAAATATAGTTGTTAAATTGACCATGATAAAGAAATAATTCTTTTTTACTGAATAATTGTTCCCTGATTGGCATATGATTAACAATAAAAAAATTATAGTAGTGTTGCCGGCTTATAATGCTTCCGAAACATTACAGAAAACATATAGTGAAATACCTTTTGATATTGTTGATGAGGTTATTTTAGTTGATGATAATAGTACAGATCAAACAATAAATGTTGCAAAAGACTTAGGAATTCAACATATTCTTAAACACGAAGAAAACAAGGGGTATGGAGCAAATCAAAAAAGTTGTTACTTAAGAGCAATATCATTAAGTGCCGATATTGTAGTGATGTTGCATCCGGATTATCAGTATACCCCTAAGTTGATACATTCGATGTGCTATCTTATCGCTAATGATGTATACCCAGTAGTTTTGGGTTCTAGGATATTAGGAAAAGGAGCTTTACTTGGTGGTATGCCCCTTTATAAATATGTTGCTAATCGATTTTTGACTTTATTCCAAAACATTGTAATTGGTCAAAAATTATCTGAATATCACACTGGTTTTAGAGCTTTTTCTAAAGATGTTTTAACATCATTGGCGCTAGATCATAATTCTGATGATTTTATTTTTGATAACCAAATGATATGTCAAATTTTTAACAAAGGTTTTGAAATAGCAGAAATTACTTGCCCTACGACATATTCTAGTGAAAGCTCGTCTATAAATTTTAGTAGAAGTGTTACCTATGGTTTAGGTGTATGCAAAACATCGATTCAATATTTTTTTCATAAAAAACGTATTAAGAGATATTCTATATTTAAATAGGATGTACTATATTTAATAAAAAAATATTTTGAAAAAATATAAAGTTCTTTTATATAATCCTATCGCTGTTTTTTTTGATATGCCTTTGGCTCTACTAGCAATAGGATCAGTTCTGGATCCCAATAAATATGAAGTAATCATTGTAGATGGTAGGATTGATAAAACACCTCTTGAAACATTACAATTGCATATAGAAGATGCGGTTTGTTTTGGAGTTACTGCCCTTACGGGGAGGCCGATAAAGGATGCCTTAAGGATTACTCAAGAAGTGAAAAAAATGCGAAAGGATATTCCCGTAGTTTGGGGAGGTTGGCATACTTCATTGTTTCCTGAGCAAACTTTGGTAGATGAAATTGGTATTGATATAACGGTTCAAGGCCAAGGAGAAGATACCTTTAGAGAACTGGTCGACACTATAGTTGATAAAAAGGAAGTTTCTGGTGTAAAAGGTATTTGTTACAGAGATGGAGAAGGAAACATTGTTAAAAACCCACCTCGAACCATCTCTAAGATGGATGCATTTGCGAATATAAATTATGATTTGATTGATGTAGAAAAGTACTTTGAGAAAAAAGGAAGAAGACAATTAGATTATATTTCATCTACTGGATGTTTTTTTAGATGTAGTTTTTGTGCAGATCCATTTGTCTATAAAAGAAAATGGACAGCTATTTCTCCCGATGTAATGGTAGATAAATTGGAAGAGCTTTATACTAAGTATAAGTTTACAGATCTAAACCTTCAAGATGAAACATATTTTACATATCGTGATAGGGTTATTGAGATAGCAGAAAAATTAATTGAAAGAAATTTAAAATTTACTTGGGCTGCAACGATGCGAGCGGACCAAGGTTCCAGAATGAGTCTTGAAGATTTTAGAATTTGTGCTGATTCTGGATTAAGACGTCTGCTTATTGGAGTAGAATCTGGTTCTCAAGAAATGATGGATTGGCTCAAAAAAGATATAAAAATAGAACAGGTTTATATGTGTGCAGAGCGCTGCAAAGAATTAGGTATTGCAGTGCAGTTCCCTTTTATAGTCGGTTTTCCAGAAGAATCTGATAAAAGTATAGAGGCCACGGTTAAGGTTGCACTAAAGCTCAATAGTATGCACCCTAACTTTAGAACCCCTATTTTTTACTTTAAACCTTATCCAGGAACTCCTATAACTGATAATGTAATTAAAAATGGCTATAAGCTACCAGAAACCGTTTATGAATGGTCAGATTTTGATTTTGTAGGGTCTACAGGTCCATGGGTAAGTGATGAGAAATATGATTTTTTCGAAAAGTTTAAGTTTTATCTAAAATTCGCATACTCTAATCAAAAATTGATATACCTGCCATTACAATTAATGGCAAGATTACGATGTAAGTATAGGTTTTTTAATGCTCCTATTGAAAAGAAAATTGTAGATAGGTTCTTTAAAAGCCAACAATTGGCTTAATTATAAGAAGATTAAAATAAATAAAAGCTTTTTTTAATCTAATACTAATACATTTTCATAAGAAATAAACTGAAAGACTTTGTCTGCTACCAGTTCTGCGCCGGATTCATTAAAGTGTAAATCGTCGTAAAAGGATTCTGTAGTTTTTGGTAAATCCAAATCAATATATGAAATATTGTTCCTATCGCAAACGGTTTTTAATCTTTCATTAAATACAGACATCCCAGTACTTAATGCAGCAGTACTATAGAAATCGTCACTATTAGCAGAACCACTGGTAAGAAGTAATTTTTCATATTCAGGTTCTAAATTTTTTTTCCACATAGTGGGTTGTGTAATAAAAATTACTTGTATTCCTCTTTCTTTTGCTAAATTAATAATTTCCTGAGTGTTTCTTTCATAATGATCTAATCCGTCAGTTAACATCGGTAGATCCTCAATTAATTCAGATTGTTGTCTTTTAAGTTTGATTTCATTAGCTACTGTGGTTAAAGATTTTTTATGGTAAAAAAAGAAAGAAATACTTTGTTTTGCTTTCTTTATTAACTTGTATAAAACTAATTTTTGTAGAAAAGAATACTCTTTCTTTGGTAAGTGTTGAAAAGCAATTTTTTTTAACTGACTCCCTGATGAGTTTACATACCGTTGAGGTGACACTAAATATCCCACAAAATCATTTCCACCTTGTAATATTAGTGCAGTTTTTACGTCTTCTAATTCTGGTTTTGCAAGAATATGTTTGAATTGTAAAACGTGATGATTACTACTAGTTCCAGGTCTTCCAAAGTTCCCAACCCAGTATGAATCCCCTAGTTTTTTTTCTAGTAAAGCCGTCCATGTAAGTTGCTGACTTAAGGCAAAACATGCTGTAGTACTTCCTCCAAAAACAGCAATTTTATTGGCTTTTTTACTAAAATCAGAAATTGATCTTGCTCCTAACCGATCAAATGCTACTTCAGAGTTACCTTGAATTCCTATAATCTCGTCCGAGTTTATTTCCCAAATAAAACCAGACTCTGGAGTTCCTGTATAAAAACCATCTGGAAAAGGCTGAAACAGTGAGAGTATTACTTCTAAAACGATTAGTAGAATTAAAAGAAATATCCCAGAAAATAACATTTTTTTAAATAATCGAGTCTTCATATATTATTGAGGTTTGTTTTCAGTTTTCTTAAAGTTTTTTTATTTTTTCCTGATTTTTCATTCATATACAGCATTATTCACCAGTTGATAGATGTTTATTTAGCTTTAAAAAGCTATAGACTTTTTCTGCTACCACTTCGGCACCAGATTCATTAAAGTGCATATCATCATAAAAGATAGTTTGATTTTTTGGTAATTGTAAATCAATCACTGGAATATTATACTTAGTACCTACGGTCATTAAACGTTTATTGAAAATAGTCATAATTTTATTTAAAGCTTCGCCTGTATACAAAGGCATTTTATTGTAATGAGATCTTGCAGCAAGTAAAGTTTTGTATTTATCTGATAAGTTTTTTTGCCAAAGTGTTGGCTGTGTTATGAAAATTATAGAGATCTTTCGTTTTTGTGCTTCGTTTATAATTTTTTTCAAATTATGTTCATAATGATTTAAACCTCCTCTTAAATCCGGAAGTTTAGTAATGGGCTCTATTCGACTCTCATATGTTTCTAAATAATCAAGAGGTCTTCTAGGTTGAGAATAAAAGTGAATTCTCTGTGTTGTAAGTTTTATAAGTTTAAATAAGGTTAGCCTTCTTAAAAAAGGTAATTCAGAATTTGGAATATGCTTAAAAGCACTTTTTTTTACTTCTACATCTGGCATGTGCATATATTTATCAGGAGAAATTAAGTATCCCCGGCAATCATTTACCCCGACTAACATCAATACTATTTTAGTATCTCTTAGTTCAGGTTTATCAAGTATATGTTGAAATTGAACTATATGATGATTACTGCTATTTCCGCTTCTTGCAAAATTACCAACCCAATAAGAATCTCCTAATTTTTTATCAAGTAAAGCAGTCCAAGTTTTTTCTTGAGTCAATACTGAACAAATTGTTGTACTTCCACCGATAGCAACAATCTTGTGAGTTGCTTTTGAGTAATCTGAAACAGATCGAGACCCTAGAGAATCGTATGCTATCTCATAAGCTCCTGAGATACCATCTATTTTACTTGGGTTTTCATTATAGTTATGCCTAACATTTGGTGTATTGGTATAATAATCATTCGGGAAAATGTTTGAAAATGATAAAATCATTTCGGCTAGCACAAGTATAATTAATGTAAAAACACCATAGTAAATTATTTCTTTTAGAAGATTTTTGCGCATTATTTAGTTTAATTTTTTATATAACAATACCATGAAAAAGGAGACTCCTTTTTGCCTAAAACCTTGTGAATAATATTCCATTTATAGGAGTATAATATGCTAAAATCACTTAGTAAACTTTCATCATGATGAAAATAATGATTAGCCATTTCGGGAACTCCAAGTTCTGAATAATATGTCTTAGTACGTTTTTTTGCAGCAGGAATTTCAATAACATTATAAAATGGACTATCAATGATATGAATTTCTCCCTTGGGTTTTAAAAATAATTTTAGAACCGAAATCAACACTTTAAAATCTTCAAAATATTGTACAGCACCGTTTAATATGATAATATCAAATTGAGATATAAACTGTTCATTAACCTTAAAAATATCTGCATAGACAAAATGTAAATTGTTTTTTGAAAACACATTAGCAGCTTGCTCTAATTCTTCTCTATTTACATCTAATCCAATGACTTGATTATCTTTGGAAACTGTTGCTATTCTATTAGAAAACCAGCCATTTCCGCAACCAATAGTTAGAATTTGCAACCCTCTTTTTTTTGAAGCAATATAACTTTCGAAACGCTCAGTAGATTTTATGCGTAAAGGCCATTCGTCACGTTTTAAATAGGGTAACTTTTTAACTTCTATGTCACTGAGTATACGTTTTTCTTTTTTACGAACAGTTATATAGATTTTTGAAGATTCTGGTTCTTCTTTGGTTAGATAAAAAATATTGTTTTTTTTATTAAAATTATTGAGATTTATCATCCTTTGTACAATTTCATTGCGGTAAGGGCAGCAACTGATTTAGTTTTTAATTTTAGGGAACGCAAAAAACTTTTGTTCTTTCCTTTTAATAGCTCCTTATTATAATTTACCTCATTCACAATTCTTCTTACGGCAAAATCGTAGAACTTACGATGATAGGTGCGTTTAAAATCAATCTCTCGATCGGTTGAGGTATTCCAGTCTGGTCGTATAGTAATATTGTTTTCTATCTCATTATATAAAGCAGTACCTTTAATAGGGTAGGCTACAGTTATGGTAAAATGAGTAGGATTCGCAGCTTTAAGATAGGTAATAGTTTGCTGAATATCTTGTTCATCTTCACCGGGATACCCAACCATAATGAAGGTTCCGGTTTCCATACCAAGTTGATTTGCTTTTTGGATGGCATCTCTAACGGTTTCTACTTTTACTCGTCTATCCATGGCATCAACGATTTTCTGAGAACCACTTTCTGCACCTATCCAAACGCGATAGCATCCAGCTTCTTTTAATTGTTGTAAGACTTGATCATTAAGTCGTTCAGCTCTTGTGATACACTCAAAAGGGATAATAGCATCTTGTTTTATTACTTCGACGTAAAACTCTGAAAGCCATTTATGACTTACTGTAAAGACATCATCTACAAACCATATAGTATCTGGATTATATTCATTTTTAAGCATGGCTAATTCTTGCGCCACGAGACTTGCCGGTCTTCTACGATAGCTTTGCCCATATACGGCGGTACTACACCACTTACAAGTATAAGGACATCCTCTTTGTGTACTTACGGTCATGGAACTTAGCCCATGATTAATTTTCCATGTATCCAGGTATTGTTGCATATTTATAGCACTTCGATTGGGCAAAGGAAGCACTGATAAGTCTTTCATTTTTATTCTTGCAGCAGTCTTAATCAACTTATTACTGTCTAAATAGGCAATGCCCGAAACATTGCTTATATCCGTTTTATTGATAATTGCTTGATGTAATTCATAAAGTGTTTCCTCTCCTTCACCTAATACCAGATATTGGGCACCTGCACGTAAATAATTTTCGGCATTGTAAGTTACATCAGGACCTCCTAATACAATTTTTGGGAAACCATAAATAGCTTCAGTAATAAGAATCTTGACTAGTTTAATGACTTCTACCTTAGTCATCAGGTTTGTATAAATGGCTACAATATCAGGTTTTTTAGAAGTTATGAAACGTAATTGTTCTTTTTTAGAACTAAACGTAGTGTCAAAAACATAATTTTCTACAGCACGTTCTTGTAAATATCCAGAAATATAAAGTTGTCCCAAAGGAGGATATGGTTTCATGATCTTTTGTTCTTTGGGATCTGTACTGAGATAATATGCGTGGGTTAGTACAATACTCATCGTTTTGATAGTGAGATTATGTAATGATCACTATATCTAGATAGAAATGCAAAACGTTTAAAAATAGCGTCAAAACATCCTAATACTTTTAAAAGACCTTTTTTGTTTTTGAAAAAAGGCCCTAAATAGGATGGAGGAATAAAAAACCCTATAGGTCTTATCCTATTTACTTTAAAAAGTGGATTGCTTTTTTTTATTATATGTTTAGGGTTATAGTACCAAGTTTTTACCGCAGTGCCTTCCACATTAGCAATTACTACTTCATTTGTGTTTCTTCTGAATGCTTTTTTAAGATTGCCTTTTACCATAAAATAGAGGTTTTCTATTATACAGTATTTAGGCATAATAACTCCAATAATTTTACCATTGGGTTTTAGTTTTTTGTTAGCAGATAAGAAAAAGTTTTCCAATTCAGTTGGAGAAAGGCAATTCAATCCTCCAAAATCAGAAAAAATTAAATCAAAAGAATGTTCAAATTCAGTTTGATCTAATTTGTTGATGTCTAGTTGCCTAAATTCTGGTTGATTATCAGTTGAGGTTAGTTTTGCTGTTGCAATTGAGATCATTTCGGAAGAAATGTCCGTGGCAATGAGGCAATGGCCTTGATTAGTCAGCCATATCGCATCGTGACCCGTTCCGCAATTTATTTCTAGGATATCAAGTTTTTGATTTTCGGGGAGTGTGTTTTTTAGAAAATTATAAACCAATTCCCTTTGAAGTTTACCAATATGACTATTAGTAAAAACATTGTCATATGAAGACGCTGATATATCGAAACTTTCAGTCATTTATATGTTCCATTCTTTTTAACATTTGTGCATCCATAAATGCGCTTGGGAAATAGTATAACAAGTAGGCAATTCTTCTAATTGTAATTGTAGATAATTTAGAAGGACTCTTAATTATTTTTTTGAGTAACTCTATGCCTTGACTTTTTCTATATTCTTTATGTACGTAGCGATGTAGCTTTTTATAATATTCAGAATTGTAAGTGCCCTTAAACATCATTGCTAAGTCATCAGAGTCTGTCCAGTTAGCTTTAAATCTAAGATCATCTTTTACTTTGTCATAAAATTTAGTTCCAGGAAGCGGATAGGATACCGATACACCCAAATCATCTGGAACTAATTCTTTTATCATTTTTATGGTTTTAGAAATGTCTCCTTTAGTTTCACCCAGATAGCCAAACTGAATAAAAAATGCTACTCGTATTTTTTTTTCTTTTAATAGAGCAGTAGCTGTGTAGATCTCTTCGACCTTTGTTCCTTTATCCATTGCATTTAAAATAGTTTGAGATCCGCTTTCGGCACCAACCCATACCTCTTGCAGACCTGATTCTGCCAGCGCATCTATAGTATCTTCTTGGAGCAATAAATCAACCCTACTTTGGATATAATACGCTAAAGAAACATCTTGTTTTTTTAGTTCTTTATTAAACTCTTGTACCCATCCTGGTTTTAACCCAAAAATATCATCGCACATCCAAAACCGATGTGTCTGATAGGTTTTTTGTAAGAATTGTATGTGTTTTACGATATATTCTGGAGAATGTGTGTTGTATCGATTGCCATAAATTGGTTTTGCGCACCAATTACATTTAAATGGACAACCTCTAGTAGTTGCAAGATTTAATGTAAATTCTTTACCTCTGCTATTCCATATATTTTGATAAGTATTCATCTCAATAAGATCCCAGGCAGGCATTGGCAACTCATCTAAGTTTTTTAGTACTTCTCGCTTCGGGTTGGTAATTATTTCTTCTTCTTTTGTATATACAACTCCTTTGATTTTTTCTACAGATTCATTATTCTCAAGGGCACTGATAAGTTCTAAAAGAGTGATTTCTCCTTCTCCCTGAATGATATAATCAGCACCGTTAAATAAATATTTTGGACAATGATCTGTGGCATCAGAACTATTAACGATAATAGTGCAATCGTGACTTTTGCCGATTCTCATCATTTCAAAAGCGGCTTCGCGCATGGTAGTAAGACACATTTTGGTTAAATAGTTAAAACCATCATCGTATAAAACTAAAAAAGTAGGTTTATTTTCTATTATTTTACTCTCGATATCGTAGGGATTATCTCTTAGATTGGTATCAAAAAGATCAACTGTAAACCCATTTTTTCTCATTAAAGAGGCAGCATAGAGCGTTCCTAAAGGAGGAAAAGGGGTTTGGTTTTTCCATTGTTTAGGATCTAAGGGGTAATAATATGAATGTGAAAATAAAATATCAAGCATGCTCTTTTTCTAGTTCTATATTATATTTTAATTGAAATTCATTATACTTCGCGTTAAGCTTATTAATTACCTTTTTTTGAAAATTTTGTGGATGGTGTTTCGATACTCCTTGGGTTGATTTCATGGCTATTTTAAAATCTTCGTCACTTAATGAGTTAAATTTACTATTCCATTTTTTTAGAGTCAATTTTAAAAAGAAACTCTCAAAAAAATCTCCGATTTTCGAATCAAAGATAAGTTCCAAATACCTGCATAAAATGGATTTTTTATTTTTCTTTGTAATTGAGGGTTTACCTATTTCCAGATTTGGCAAAAATTCAATAACCCATCGATTTTGATTGTAGAATTTAGAAAAATCACCAGAAACTGGAATTAACGTTAAAAGCTCGGTTGCTGTAAATATATTTTTTTCAGAAATTTCTAAAGAAGTCTGAGAAATAAAGTAGTTAACGCAAAAGAATTTTCTAGAATTGAGTAAGAATATTTTTTTATACAGTACTAATAATGTTCTAGCCACCCATAGACGACCTTCTTTTGTGATTACAAAAAAGTCTACATCACTGTCTTTATCGTGATAATTTTTTGACAAAGCTCCTGAAATTCCAACTGCTTCTATATAGGGGAATTTGGAAATAAAAATTCCTTTTTTTATAGCTTTTTGCATAATAGATTTTGCCATTTTGTTGCCTTCAATACGTCGGGTAACGGACTGGATATTGTTATCAATAAAATAATAACTTTTATTTGATGAAACAACTCCTTCTTTTTCGAGATACTCTAATTCGTTTTTTACTTGTATTTCACTGGTCGATGCAGAAAACAAATGAACCTCTTTGGCTGAAAGAGGATAATTAAAAATAGAAAAATATAACAATGTCTTGAGGGAGTTCATTGGATTTTAAGAGTTTGGCTGTTTTAAATGTAAAGATTTTATTGCAAAATGAGTTTATAAATACATTTAATTATAAGAAGTAAAAAATGAAATATTCTTATTCTCTATTTCTTTTCTAAAATAAAATTTATCGAAACTGAAATATCATCAGCTATCTTTTTGCTTACAATACTAGGAATCTTAATATTAAATTCTTCTGGCTTAGTAATAAAGGAGGAAGAAATGGAAATAATTTCATTGTCTTTTTTGAGTGAGCCCTTTGTTTCTATTTCTTGTGATTTACCGTGTAGTGTGAGTGTTCCTTTAATGGAGTAGTCATTTTTAATGTTGTTAAGATCAAAACCTACTAGTTTACCCTTAAAAGTTGCTTTAGGGTAGTCATCCGATTCTATATAATTTTCATTAAAATGCTCTTCCATTAAGGCATTTTTAAACCGAAATCCTTTTATTAATGCTAAGGCTGCAAATTCACCTGTATCTGTGTTTAAAATTGCAGTTACTGTTGTGTTTTTGGCTTTGACTTCCTCAAAAGAAGGTACGGAAGCTTCAAAACTAATAGTTCCTTTTTTAGTGAGGTATTTTCCCTGTGCTAAAATGCATCCAGACACAAGTAAGAATAAGAAAATTGGTAGGTTTTTCATCAGTATAAAGTTTATTGTTCTAATAATCCATCAGTATTCCATTGTAAAATAACATCAATTGTAGATTGTGGAAGTCTTGGGCCCCCAGAAGGCATCAAGAAACTTATATCTTCTGAAGAGACTCTATCTAAGAGCCCTCTGTTCTCTACAGCTTCCTTCACCTGGTTAAAGGTCAATAAAGGCATAGGTGCAAAATTAACAGGTGGATCGTTGTGACAAAATGTACAATTGTTGTTGATGATCGTTTTCACACTATTCTCATAAGTAACAAGGGTAACGGGGGTTATGTCTATTAGATCATTTTCACTATCATTTTCACAACTTATGTTAATTAACACTATACAAAGAATCAAAAATTGGAATAGATGGCTTTTCATGAGTTAGGTTTAGTGTGTTATTTAAATGGTAGAAATTATGTCAAATTTCATTGATATGCAAAAATAAGTTTCATTAGGTGGATAATTTTCATACTTTTAAAACAAGTTTACATAACAAAAGAGGTGATGAAAAAAATATTAGCCGTAGTTTTAACCCTTGGCATATTGGGATTTCTCGGATACAAATATGTGTACCAGTCTCATCGAGATATTCAGGGAGAAGAAGCAAAATTTATTGTTGATGCGACTGAGTTAGCAAGAGAGTTCTCACAGGACCCTGAGGTTTCTTCAAAAAAATATCTCAATATGACTATCATTGTAAAAGGAGGACTTACTGAAATAGAAAATAATTCTATGATGCTTGATGATGCGGCATATTGTAGTTTCGACGGTAATCACAATATTTCAAAATCTAATTTAAATTCAATGTATACCATAAAAGGAAGATGTATTGGTTACGACGAGCTTTTGGAGATAGTAAAACTCGATCAAGCGGCCATCATTAAATAATTATTCTCTTTAGTATTTATAAAACAATCTTTATGAAAAAACTCTTATTATTACTATTCGTAATTCCGTACACAATTTTTAGTCAGGATGATTTACTAGATGAATTAGAATCAGATGTACAAGTGGATGATTACGTTTCAGCTGTTTTTAAGGGACTTAAAATCGTAAATTTTGAATCCACAAAACTTGTTAATAAAAGAAACTTATTTTTTATTGTGGCTCACCGTTTTGGTAGTGTAGAAAATGGTATTGATGATTTTTTTGGATTAGATCAGGCAGTTACTCAACTTAAGTTTATCTATGGTATTACTGATGGATTAAATATAGGTATTGCACGTAGTTCTTTCCAGAAAACATATGGAGGGCATATTAAATATAGAATTATTAGTCAGCAAAAAAATGGATTTCCTTTTACTATTGTGGGTTATAATTTATTGACTATCAATACTGGTTTGGAGAAGAATCAATTACCTAGATTAGAATTTAGTAATAGATTGTCATATGTCTCTCAGGTTTTAATTTCTAAAAAGTTTGGTAAGAATTTTTCTGTAGAACTGGCACCTTCTTATTTGCACGAGAATTTTGTTCGATTTGATGACCAGGATAATTCTCAGTTTATTGTTGGTATGGGGGGAAGATATAAATTAACGAAACGATTTAGTTTAAATTTAGATTACGGTATTCATTTAAATAGAAGTAGTAATTCTAATTTTAAGAATCCTCTATCTATTGGTTTTGATATAGAAACTGGAGGTCATGTATTTCAATTACATTTTACAAATGCACAACCTATGTTTGAGAATGGTTTTTTGGGCCAAGCTTCTGGGGATTGGGGTGATGGTGATTTTTTCTTCGGGTTTAACCTTAGCAGAGTGTTCGATCTTTAATCGACTTTGATCATTTGCTTTATCGTGTAGGTGTTGGTTATGGAGTCTGTTAACTTTATAAAATACACTCCGTCTGATAGATCTTTAATATCAATTGTATGATTATCTTTTATTTTATTCAAGTTCTTGACTGTCTTTCCCAATGAATCGATAATAGAAATATGATAGTTTTTTGTGTTTTGAAGAAACGTAAAATTAACGATTCCTTGTGTGGGGTTTGGAAATACATTAAATAAATCACCTTTGGATAGAGAAGGAATAGATAGTTGGGGATTTTCTGTAATTATAAAATCAGCAAAAAATATTTCTTCATCTCTGAGATCAGATGCATTTACGAGGCTTCTGTAGATACCCCATTTTGGTCGAATGAAATCAGCATTAGTTTTCCACATTCTTAATTCAGAAGAGGAATAATTTAGGACTTCTGCTCCCGTACTTACATTAGTAGCAATAATGCTGTAGAGTGCATCGTTCGTTTCGCCATAGGTTACTGTTTCGGTAACTTCAACCCAATTTCCTTTTAACAGAGAAAGATTTATCGATGTGAGTGTTGATTGTGAGGTAGTAGGAGCATATCTTAACTCCAATCGGTCTGGACTTCCTTTTCTTGCCGTTAAAGTAATTAATGGTTGACTTTCTTCTGCGGCATCAGCTCCCACACTTTTTAGTTGATGAAGATGGGTAAACTTACCGGAAGTTTGAAATCCTTCATCAAGTTTAAATTTCCATTTATATAATACGGTTTCTCCAATGATCCCTTTTAAGTTATCAGGTGATTGATTATAAGATTTAATTTCATTTCGCTGGCGATCAAAATTTTTACATCTATCATTATCTTCGGATACGTGGATACTGAATTTGAAAACATCATCATTTAATTCACTATTGAAAACCTCAGATATATGTCGCCCAAAAGAAGCGTGATTATCACAAGTTCCATCGACGCCACCAGGAGATTCTATTGGATTATATCCCGGTGCTAAAACAGAAGTAATTAGCTCATAGGTATCACCAGCGCCGTCAGCGTCCATTGTTACCTGAGCCTGAACAGCGATGGTTAACAGATAGCAAAAAAATAAATTAAATAATCTCATGGAGTATTTTTTTGTGATATTTTGAAGGGAAATACCCTTGTAAAATTTTGAAAGGGTATTTTCAAACTCAAATGAAAATCAAACTGTTAAAAAATATTCTTAGTTTTTAACTACAGCTTTTGTGATTATAGCTCCATCACCATATATGTTCATATAGTATAACCCAGTGGAGAAAGATGTTAAATCAATAACGTCTAAATCATTTTCTTTTTGAATTAATATTTGACCAGTTACGGTTACTACTTCTATAGATGAAATAACATCATTTTTAGAACTTATATTAATTACGTTAGTAGTTGGATTTGGGAAAAATGAAATAACATCAGTTAATTCTTGTTCTGTTATAGATAGTGTAGCAGCAGTAGGGTTTAAAGCTCCGTATATCTCGTCAGGAACTATATAACTTGCAAATTCTACAGGTGATACTCTCGCAGTGTTACTTGAGAACTCCCAATTAGGACCTGTTCCATCAAATGAAGCAGCAATCCAATCTGATGTAGCAAAACCAGTAGAGGTTCCTTGTCTCCCCCAGAAATGTACATTACTACCTGTGTTTTCTATTACTGTTGCTCCTGTATCAGTGAAAATACCATTACTAGAGTTTTCTGCTAAATCTCTAACTACTATAATTTGGCCATATCCAAACTCACCATTATCTCCTGAGTCTAATAAATCATCTTCATCTAAAAAACTTACAGAATCGTAACGAGTCCACATAGTATGATCACCTGTTGCATCAATTACACCATCGTCATCTGCATCTATATCGATACCACTTGGATCACTTGGTGCCTGTATTAACATATATGTAGCACTCCAATCTTCGAAATTTCCATCATAACCGATATCTGGTGTGAATGAAGAAACGTTACTACTAGAAGAACCCGTAACATCATTTCCTACAAGTTCTATAGTTACAATAGTCGTTCCTGATGCAATAACGCTAGTATACGGATTTGTCGTAACTACACTTGTATTCTCATCTGTATAATTGGCTACAATTGATAAAAAACCATTAGAACCAAAAGTTCTTGTTCCATCACCTAATTGAATAACTTCACCAACTTGTCCGTAATCATCTCTACTAGCTTCTCCATCACCTTCAACATTGATTAGATATAAATCAGAAGGAATCACGGCATCAGGAGTACCACGAATTTCGATATATTCATTAGTAAGATCATCTCCATTAGGGCTAACAATTAGTTTGTTAAGATATACCCCAGATCCCGAAGGAATTTGAGCAAATGCAAAGCTCATAGTTAACATCATACAGGTAAGTAATAAATTTTTCATAATTGTCTTATTTTGATAATTGGGTGAAATTTATATTTGGTCAACCAAATTGGTCAACCAAATATATAGATTTATTTTTATTTAACACAATTTTTGTTGAAAATCATGTGATTCAATTGATTTGTTAGCAATTTGTTATTCGGAATGAGCCTTTAGATCGATGAATACAGAAAAACTAATGATTATTATGCTTTAAACCTTTGACAATTCTTAATGAGTTCTTAGTTAAATCGGTAATTTTATTATAATCAAAGTTTCCATTTTTATCTTTCGCAATAAGCTTAGATCCCATTCCTACACAGTGTACTCCTGCGTTGAACCAGTCCGTAAGGTTTTTTTCTTCTGGTGATACTCCACCACTGGGCATTATACTTGTCCATGGGCAAGGTGCTTTTATACCTTTTACAAAATCAGCTCCTCCGATTTGCGCCGCAGGAAATATTTTTACTATTTCTGCTCCCAACTCCTCTGCATAATTTATTTCAGTAAGTGTTGCACAACCAGGAAGCCATGCAATTTTTCTGCGATTACAAACTTTTGCTATCTCAGGATTCAGAATAGGAGAAACAATAAAATTTGTTCCTTTTTGTATAAATAATGATGCTGTGCCTGGATCAACAACAGATCCAATTCCTAGAATCATACCAGGTAATTCATTTTCAACCCACTTTGATATTTCAGTAAATATGTCTTGTGCACGATCACCTCTATTAGTGAATTCGAATACTCTGGCACCACCATCATAACAAGCTTTGATTACTTTTTTTACAATATCAATATCTTTATGATAGAATAGGGGAACAACTCCTGTGTTTCCCATTACTTGTGCAACTTCAATTCGTGTATATTGTGCCATGTTATCTTTTTATTCGTCCTGATATATTACCTTCAATGATACTTAGTACGTCAGCTTCGGTTACTAGATTAGCATCTCCCTCTATAGTATGCTTTAAAGCGCAAGATGCATTGGCAAATTGCAATGCTTTTACATTATCATAGTGCAATAGACCTTGAATTAATCCTGCAGCATAAGCATCGCCAGTACCAATTCGATCAACAACGTGTGTTATTTCTAATTCATTGGTTTCCGAAAATTCCTGTCCATTCCACATTCTAGCTTTTATCTTATGCCAACTTGCGTTAAGAGAAACTCTTGTTTTATCAAATACTCCTCTAATATTAGGATATCTTTGTAATAGAAGTTTACTGGCTTCAATAAAATCATCATTAGTAAAGGAGAAATTAGTGTTTAGAAGTTCATTAATTTCATTTGGACCTCCAATAAAAATATTAGACAATGCTACCAATTCATTAAGTATATCTTTTGCTTCATGACCATAATTCCAGAGTCCACTTCTATATGCTGGATCTGCGGATATTGTAATTCCTTTTTTATTAGCAATTTCTAGTCCTTGTTTTAGTGCTTTAAATGCATTTAGGGATAAAGCTGGGGTAATACCTGTCCAGTGGAACCAATCACAATTTTCTAGGGCTTTTTCCCAATTAATTTCATCAGGATTTATGTTGCAAAAAGCGGAGTTAGATCTGTTATACGCTATAGTACTTGATCGCATGACTGCACCAACCTCCAGGAAATATAATCCCAGAGGATGACGCGAGTCAATAATCAAACCAGTATCTACTCCCAGTTTCTGCAAGTAGCTCTTTGCTGCATCACCAACAAAATCGTTGGATACTGCTGTAATATGTTGTGTCTTATTTCCGAATTGGGCAAGTGATATCGCTACATTCGCTTCGGTTCCGCCAAAGTAGTATTCTAGTTGATTAGATTGTTTTAATTTTTTATTTCCTAAAGGAGCGATGCGCATTAAAACTTCTCCAAAGGTTACTACTTTTTTCATTTTATATGTTTCTTTATATTAAATACCTAAAGCTTGTCCACCACCAATCTGAATAGTTTCTGCGGTTATAAAAGCGGCGTCAGTACTAGCTAAAAACGAAACAACTGATGCTACATCTTCTGGTTGTCCTAATCTTCCTAGCATAATGTTATTTTTCCAGGATGCAAAAACTTCAGGTTTTGTGGATTTAATTTGGGCATGGAATGGAGTATCAATAGTACCGGGTGATACCGCATTAACTCTAATCCCATATTCAGCTAAATCTTTTGCTAATGCTCTGGTAATTGCATTAACAGCTGCTTTTGAGGTTCCATAAATACCAGCTCCAGGTCCTCCAGCGGTCCATCCTGCATTCGATGTATAGTTAATTATTGAAGCGTTTTCTCCTTTCTTTAGAAAAGGAATCGCGGCTCTGGACGCAAAAAAAGCAGAATCAAGGTTTAACGCCATAACAGATCGATAAAACGCTGTGGTCATTCCTTCAAATCTGGATCGTCCGCCTAATCCACCAGCATTATTTACTAGTACATCGATTTTACCATATTTTTCTCCTATGGCTTGGATGTTAGAAGTTACAGCTTCTTCGTTTGTAACGTCAAATCCATAATAGGCGGCAGTTATTCCTTCGGTAGTAAGCTCTTTTACTCTTTCAGCTCCTTTATTGTCCTCAATACCATTTAAAATAACAGTATATCCATCGGTACCTAATCTTTTGGCTACTGCGAAACCTATACCGCTGGTAGCTCCGGTTACAATAGCAATTTTTCCTTTTAAATTCATTCTTTTTATATTAATAGTTATTAGTTGATTAAATATTTATTCTTCTAGGGGTTTTATTTCTTTGATCATAACTAAGATTGATAGTACGGCCAAAGGCGCTAATACAGCAAGAATTATGAATGCAGGTGTATAAGAAACCGTAGTTATTTTTGGAATTAAGTAATTCATAATAACCACAGAAACGGCGCCGATGGTTCCTGCCAAGCCGGCAAGTGAACCTACAGATTTACTTTTTAGGAGATCACTAGATAATGTTTGTATGTTGCTTATAGCAAATTGGAAACCAAATAATACAATGAACACAAAGGATACAAACTTCTCCGGGGTATCAGCAAAAAATATTGCACCAAGGATAGAAAAGAAAATGATTGCTCCTCCAATAGCTATAACTCTCTTTCTAGCTTTATCTACGCTAAAAGTATTCATTAATTTTTGTGCATACCATCCGCCAATGATGCTTCCGATAGCTGCTCCTACATACGGAAACCATGCGTAGTAACCAATTTCCTTTACATTAAATCCATATTGCTTATTTAAGTAGATTGGCATCCAAAAAACAAACAGCCACCATATTGGTTCTATGAAGAAGCGCGAAGCCAATACTCCCCAAACCTCCTTGAATCCTAATATTGTAGAAAGAGGGAGTCCTTTTTTGTTATTATCGGTAACTCCAGGTTTTCCTGTAAGAATATATGTTTTCTCTTTGTCTGTGATCCATGGATGTTCTTTAGGTTGTTTTTTATTGAAAATCAACCACGGAATGATCCATAAAAACCCTAAAATACCAATGATAATAAAGGTCCATCGCCATCCGTACCCTTCAAATAATCCTGCTATAGTAGGAGCGGCAACAATAGATCCGATTGCTGCACCTGCGTTAAAAATACCTTGTGCGACAGCTCTTTCTTTTATGGGAAACCATTCTGCATTGTTTTTAACAGCTCCGGGCCAATTACCAGCTTCCGAAACACCAAGGATACCACGGAAAATACCAAGGGATACTAGTCCTTTTGCGAAAAAATGAAGTAGTGATGCTAATGACCAGAAGAAAATGGACAATACAAAACCAATTTTAGTACCTACTTTGTCATATATTTTTCCGGAAATAAATTTACCTGCTGAATAGGTTATGGTAAATATATTGATAATCCAAGCATAATCTTCTTCGGTCAACCCAAGATCTTTTTTCATCTCTGGCCACATAATTCCTAATGCTGATCTATCAATATAATTTATAATTGTAGCTAAACACACTAACCCAATAATCCACCAACGTAATCCTTTTACTCTAGTCATCTAAATTACTTTTTTTGATGTGAAATTTCCAAAAAGTCTTCTCTTATTGGACTAAATACATCAATGAGCACTCCTGCTTCGAGGCAAACAGCCCCGTGTGGAACATTTGGTGGAATAAAGAATCCGTCTCCAGTATTAAGCACTTTCTTTTCATCACCAATGGTAACTTCAAAACTTCCAGATTCTACATAGGTCGTTTGAGAATGAAAGTGATCATGGATGTACCCAATTGCCCCTTTTTCGAAGTTTACCTTAACCATCATTATATTCACATCATAACCGATCATTTGACGTGTAATACCTTCTGCGGCTTGTTCCCATGGTTTGTCTTTGGTTACGAAGAATACTTCACTCTTAATTTTTGAGTAGCTCATTGTTTAGTTAGTTTTTAAATTATAATTGCCTGTCCACTGATATGTTTTACTACCAATAGTCAATTCATGTTGTTTGTGTGGGTCGTGTTCTTGATTAACGACCGTTAGTGTATAACTTTTATTATTTTTGAATGTCACTTCTACGATAGTATATTTATCATCAGAATAGATCAGTTCAATATTTTTAACATCAGAATGAGGGTTCTGTACGGATTCTAATTTTGGGTCAAAATTTCCATGAGGTTCTATCACATTTATATATATATGATCTTTTTTGTTATTTTCGCGAATCATATACGAAGCATCATTTCTAAGATTAAAATTGGGATCATTAGCTCCTAATCTCGAAAAAACCATCTTACTTTCAGAGTTGATCAGACTAGAGATAGAGTAGAACCGATTCTGATTTAACCAGGTTAAGGTAGCAAGGTTTTTATTGCTTTTACCTTCAGCTAATTTCCATAAATGTTGATAACCATTCTTAGTATCCAATGCTGATAATGTATTTTCTTTGGTATACTCAAAATTAGTTTCCATCACCTGCCCTTGGTACATAAAGTTAAGATCATATTGATGCGCCTTTTTTGATATCAACGAATAAACATCGATAATGAAGGGAGGTCTTTCTGCAATTTCATCATTAATTAAAGCTAATGTTCTCTGCATGCGAACTCCTTTATATGCATTTTCTTCCTTTGCACTAACAATTTGAAGATTAGGGTCCTCCATATTAGAAAAAAGTAATTGAGGGTTCACTTTGCTTGATGCTTTTACATCAGCTCCAAACTGAGAAGATTCATCGACCGTTACGGTGTTATGGGCAATCGTTTGTTTTGCCCACGTTTTGTTTTCAGGAAGGTATCTTCCTCCTTCTTTTGATTCTACATTTAGAAATCTTGCAGCACCATAATCTTGTAAAACTTCTTGCTTACCATCATATAAAAAAAAGGATAACCTATCAAAATGTCCGTGTCCCATTCCCTGAGAGGCAAATTTGAAAACAGCTGTCAGTTTTTCATCATTTTTTCCATTAGGCATACGTAGTAATGCCAATCCACCATCTTCACCATCTTTACCGTCAGTAATCAATAGTGGTTTCTTCTCATAAGTCTTAGGTTTTAAATTTTGTAAGGCTTTTGCAACTTCTAGCCCTGCGCTAGAAATACTTACTTTTTCCTGTTCTAGAATTATGGGCAGCAGCGAGCTGTCTTTGTAATAGGCGAAGGCAATATTGCTGGCAAATATCAATTCACTGGTTAAATAGTTTTTTTCTTTTAAGGCATCGTTAAAAGGGAAAAAAGCTCCATTTTCGTCAGTTAGTTGCAATACTGTGGTTACCGCTTTACCTAATAATTGATCTCGGTATTCGAAGATTTTCAGATCAGGCTGATTGATCTGGATAGCTTGTGCAAAAAGCATAAATGGCATCATAGCGTATCGTTGGTAATAAGGACCTTCAGAATAATACCCTTCAGGCGAAAAAAGCATATCTATCTGTTTAAGAAAACCAGTTTTTTTATCCTTATTACTTCCAAATAGCGCACGATCGACCATATCCTGATCTTCGAGAACATATCCTGTCATACCAACGCCCGCTACTGCCCAGGTTCCATGATTATGTATTTTATTAAACGTTTTTTTAGAGTCAACACTAATAAATTCTGCTACTTTCTTAAAAACTTGGTCTTCTATTATGGTTTTATTTTCTTCAGAAATTACATCACTTACCAAATTATATGCTTGTATCGAATTAACTAACCAAACACTTTCATTTAATCCTTGCCAAAAAAGTTTTCCTGCGGGATGATTTTCTTTACGTTTTGGATGCAACGGTAAATCAGGATATATGTTAGCATATGCTAATAACATATCCGTCACAAACTGAGCATAAACAGGATCTCTGGTAATCGAGTATGTAATACCGGCAGCATACATCTCTCCATAGTTACGTTTATGCTTTTCATGTGTATATCCTCCTCCAGGATCTTTTGGATTAGGTACTTCAATAGTATTCTTAATGGCTTTGTCAGCTTTCTGTTTGTATTGTTCAAAAGACTTTTTTAAAATATTATATGCGTCTAATAATTCTTTTATTTCATTAGCTGCTGAAGGTGATAATGAAAGTATGGGGTTTTTATTTTCTATTACTGTTTTAGTTTCAAAAGACACTTCTTTTTTACAACTGAAAGTTAAGGTGCCAAGAGTTAGGGTTAGGTAAAGAATACCTAACCTTAACTGCCTGGTATGTGAAAGTGATTGGATCATTTATGACTTTATAAGATTTTTTAATTATTGTTTTTTAGCCCTGATCTTTCCAAAAAGTTTGGTCTGTAATTGACGCAGCAGAGTAATCTACAGCACCAAATTCGGTAAGTACCCTATCGGTTACAATGATCCAATCATAATCTGCAGATCTAGGAATATTATCTGAAGAACTACCTGCCGTAAGACGTAAATGGAATCTTGAAAAATCAGCTGCACTATCCATAAACCCATTAAGTCGCACAGCTACTAACACCCATTCTCCTCCTGTATCTAAAAGAGGTCCATTAGATTCTCTACGTTGTGCACTTGAAGTTCCTAAATAAATCTTTGTTCTACAGTTAGCTCCATTAATTCTCATCCAAAAATGTAGTACAGGGTTTCCTCCGAATCTACCAGTTGGATCTATTAATGAAGCAGATTCTTCTCCCATTTCTTCAGTACCAAAATCATCACTAAAATCATAGCAATATATAGATGCTAGCGTGCTTGTAGTAGCTAGGGGATAGTCTAGATGTAAATACCTACTACCAAAAGGTTCTGTCATTCCTGTAAATCTCGGCTGCTCTGCTGCTGTTTCGCCCAAGGATAGCACTATTTCATCTGGATTGTTTTTATTATCTCTTACAGTCTCAAGAGCTTTTGTGTCAAAATCATAATATTCATAATAGGCTCCATTGATATAGGGTATGTTAAATACTGTTTGGCGCATTTCAGTATCAGTAATAATAACTTCCGTAATACCTGTTACTACTTCAGAAGGAACCATAAATGTTAATTCTGTTGGCGTTATGTTAATTGTTGCTTCAAATCCATTTACCGTTACAGAGTTGGTGAAATTAATATTATCACCAGTTATTGTTACTTCGTTATCTCTTGACATTATTCTGGGTACATTATCTGGTTCTGGAGTAGGGATGTTTACCAGAAAAGAAGGACTAAGTTCTTGAGTGATTTCTCCACTATTACTGTTAAACAACAAATTTACTGCAACTGGATCTAGAGTTCCAGGGTTTGGCACAGTTACCACAATTACATCATTTTCTTGAAAAGATATAACACCCGCTACACCTCCAAAAGTAACGCTTGATACTACACCAAGATTAGCACCTTCTATGATTAGTAAATCATTTGCTGTAGCCTCACTAGGGATTGCACTTGTTACTGATGGTACGGGGTACGATACAGTTAAACTTTCTGTTGAGGTAGCTGTAAATTCCAAGTTTTCTGCACCTTGTCTACTTAAATCATTGATAAGTATGATTTGTCCAGAAACAACAGCAGGGTCGATTCTTAGTAAAATTTGAGTGTCACTAATTTTACTTTTAATTTCTGTAGGAATTCCACCTATGGTTGCTCTATCCACAAATTGTAGAAATTCTCCTTCTACAAGAACTTCTTCAAGTATTTCTGCACTAGATGGAGAAAAACTAGTGATTACTGGAGTTGCAGATTCTATTTCTTCTACAGTTTGATCCACTTCGATATCCGCATCACAAGACGAGGATATTACAAATATCAACATTAAACAGAAAACCAATAGACCTGCTAAGATTCTCTTAAAAGATGCTTCGTAATTTTTCATAATTCTATTGTGTTAATTTTATTTTTTAGTATCCCATTTCAGTCCAATATGTTGTTTCTTGCGCAAAGGCGATTTTTCACTTGGAATGAATTTTTCTTTATCTTCCCATTTAGGGTTTTTATATATTACATCTTTTTCAGATGCTCCTTTTGTTACTTTTACAGTACCACAATCAAAAATGACACAGTTACTTATTGTATTTTTATTTCCATTTAAATTAACGGGGTTAATTACTTTATAACTTTTTTCGAAAACTGAATTTTTAATGTCTACTGTTACAATCCCTTTAGTTCTAAGAATGGTACCTTTTTCTACATTCCCAACATTACTAAATACAGAGTTTTGTACAGAAAGATTACCTCCTAAGGTAGATTCGTCAGTTCCCCCACGATAATAATTAACAGCCCATTCATCGATATTTTTGAAAATAGTGTTGTCAATAATCACTATTTGTGCATTATATTTCCCGATATTGTCTTTTTCTTCTGAAAGGTTAATTCCTCTGTATGCATTTTCAATTCTTGAATTTACGATACTTAGTGTATCTGCAAAAGTGTCTTTATAGCCTTTATAGATACTTCCACCTTTCTTATTTTGAAAACCATGAATATGACAATTATCAATGAACACTGAATATGGGGTAGTTATACCGTGATCAGGAGAGACTACCGCATATTTTATAGGTGTTTTTAAGTTTCCGGAAATTTCTAAATTATTTAAGTGTAAACTATTACCGCCTTCTACTCTAAAGAAATATGTTGGATTTTTTTCTAGGCCTTCTTTTACTTTTAATAAAGGTTTTTTGCCTTTAGTATCCCCTTGAATAGTAATACTTGTATTGATTTTGATTCCTTTTTCTAGAAAGTATTCTCCAGATTTTAATTTTAGAATGCTACCGAAAGAAGCTTTTTTTAATGCCTTACGTAACGTTCCCAAACCTGGCTCTACTTCAATAATCTCTGATGTAGCTACAAGCTTCTGTGGTTTTGTTTTGGAATCCCAAGAAGTTCCACTTCTAAGAACCAATGCTTTAGGGAATTTATTATTTCCTAAGTTATACGCACCAGCAATAAAAGTAGTTCTTTTTGCTCCAGTAATGTCTAGTTTAGGGGACTTAGCTTCAGGTTTTGAGTTTTTGATTAACTCTTCATTTGTTTCAGTTGGGATGTAAAGAATATCTTCGAATGTATCCCAATTTACTTTCATTTTTGTAAAACCTTTTTGATTAAAATTTTTCTGAGTATCTAGAATATTTCCATAGAAATTAAATCCATCTATTTTATCGTGTGTTGTTACGATGTCACCATTTTTATCATTGTATATGATATTATTAGAAAAGGTTGTGTTTGTTGGGGTTAGCGATCTTTCTTCATCACTACCAGCACAAAGTTGAATTGGAGAACAATTTATAACAGTATTGTTCTGAATTTTTACATTATTAACCTGATGATATCTATTAGCAGGACTATTGGGTACACCATTCATAATTACAATTGGCCCTCTAAACTTATCTCCCGTAAGATTCATCATTAAATTATTTCTAACTACGTGACCTGCATTTATAATTCTTATACCACCAGTATTTGGTTTTTGATTTCCTATAAATACATTACCTTCTATCAGGCATTTGTTTCCATGTCTTAACGTTAATACACCTTCACTTTCTAAAAAAAGATTGTTACGATATACGTTGTTACCTGATTTGTTAGAAATGATTTCTAACTCTCCATTACATTTTTCAAAAACATTATCTTCTACAATTGTTCTAGAGGATAATAATGAATTTTTACTAGTTCCAATTCTAATAGTTTCTCCGCCATTAAAACCTAAGGGAGGTCTTTCTCCAAAATAATTATGATCTATTCGATGGTTGTTTTCTATATGCTCTTTGCCCTTTAGCCATACAACTAGAGTAGTACCAGAGTTAGTTTTTCCTGCAAAATAGTTGTGATCTATTCTGTTATTTTTACCCCAAACACTTATCCATTTATAATCTGTTGTTTTAGAACCCGGATTGTAATATGTGATCGCACAATCTGTAAGTCTGGAATTTGTTGCAAATTCTTTCGAATTGATTCGAAAAGAAATTACTGATTTATCAGATGTGAATCCGTTTTTAAACCATAATCCTTTGATAACAAGGTTAGCTCCCGCAATTTTTAAGCTAGAATCTCCGGTAATGAAAACTTTACCTGATTCTTCTGCTTCTATCACAATTGGATTTTCTGATGTCCCTTGCCCTTTTGCTACTAAGTTAACGTCTTTCCATATACCATTTTTTAGTACAATATGATCTCCGGCTTTTACCGATTTTACCGCGCTATTAAATTCATCTATGGTAGCAACTTTGATCTCATTGGCAAAGCAGATGCATCCCATGAAAAAAAGTTGAATGAACACTATTAAGGTAATAATATGTTGTTTCATTATAGTCATTAATACCCGATGTTTTGAGCTAGATTAGGGTTTAAATCAATTTCTCTTTGAGGTATAGGTAACAATAACTGAAAATCAGAGATGGGACTGGCGTCAAGATCTGGGTTATCTGGATTGTTATAAGCAAACTCTGTTATAAAGTGTTCATTTATTACAGTCAAAGCTCTATTAGTTCTTAGTAGATCAAAGAATCTATGGTTTTCGAAAGCAAACTCAAGACGTCTTTCATTTTCTAAGGCTAATTTAAAAGCAAAGCTAGAGTTTACATCAGATTCTAATAGATCAGCTAGACCAGCACGCGTTCTTACTTTGTTTAATTCGATTAAGGCTTCAGAAATTCCTCTGGCATCCACATATGCTTCAGATAACATGAGCAACACATCTGCGAACCTTGTAACAGGCCAATCTACATCGCCATCGTCTAATGCATTAAACTCAGAGTTGTATTTAGTTACATGTTTATTAAAGATCTCTGTTCCATTGGTGGCGATATAACTATCAGCCATAGATGAATTTTTTCTTTGATCAGCAGCTACATATAACTCAGATATATCTTCAGTTGGTACATTGAGTCCATCACCATTTCCAAAAACTACATTTCCATCACTTTGTAAAGGAGCAAAGAAGTTAGGAAAAGGAGATCCCAAACCGATAAGTCCTTGTTCGTACCGCACAGAAAAAATTACTTCGTCATTTAATTCATTGCCAGGTTCGAATAGGTCATCATAATTAGACAAAAGATCATTGATCCCTCTGTCTCTAACATATTCTAGCTGAGTAATCGCCGCTTCTAGATCTCTGGCAGGGCTAGATAAATGAACTTTCCCTAATATGGTTCTGGCAGCAATCCCGCTTGCTCTTCCGAATTCAGAATTATCATATTCTTCAGGCAAAAGTGTTACGGCATCATTGAGATCTGCAATGATAAAATCATATACTTCGCTCACCGGTCGACGCGATAGTTCAAAACCTTCTTCGCCGATCAGTACTCGATCAACAATTACTGTGCTTCCATACAACCGTGTTATGTTGAAATGCATCAAAGCTCTCAAAAACTTAGCTTCTCCTTCGTATTGATTTTTTAAATCCTGATTTTCTACCACATCCAGGTTTTCTAAAATTCTATTGGCCAAGGCAATCGTTTTATAGCAGGACGCGTAGTATTCCTGATTGATAGAATTATTGGTGTCTACAGTAAGACGATCTAATGTAAAACGAGGTGCATCTGATTCTGGTGATCTGTCCGGATTGGTAAATGTATTATCAGAACGAAGTTCCGTAACATTCCATTCTACAGCCATAACCTCATATAAACTAGAATATGTTGCTACCAACCCTCTATTTAATTCTTCCTGATTATTATAGAAGTTATTATCCGATCTAAAAGAAATTACATCTTCTTCAAGATCACAGGACATTATAATTAAAGCCAAGCACAATGCATAAATATTAAAATTTATGAATCTGTTTTGAAGTTTACAAATATATTTCATTATGTATGTTTTTTTTAGTCTGTATTTCTAGTTCTCTCTAATAAAGTGAGAAATAGACTTTGATTAATTGCTTTTTAGAAATTGATATCTAATCCAAGTGTCAGCTGGCGCTGTACGGGTGTAACCCCTCTTTGGTACCCTCTAATCAAAACGTTTTCTCTATCCGTATTTCCTTCAGGATTATTACCTAGATATTCATCAGCAGTACTATACCATAAATTCTGTCCGGAAATATATACCCTCATTTTTTCTAATCCGATTTTAACGGCAGACTGGTTAGGGATTGTATACCCTAAGACTACTTCTCGTAATGAAATGTAAGAAGCATCCTGCACAGCATAATCAGTTTCTAACCAAGGCACTCCAATTCTAACGCCAGGTCTGTTTGCCAGAATATTTTCATTAAACCATTGATTCTCTGCATATACAGCGCTATAGCGCTCTATCTCAGTATAATATGCTTCACCCCATACCACATCACCACCTTGTGAACCTTGAAACGAAAAGTTGAGGTCTAGGTTATCATACGTCAATGTATTGGTAAATCCCCAGATAAAATCTGGAAATGGATCACCAATGACTGTTCTATCATCTTCATTAATGATACCATCGCGATTTACATCCACTCTTTTAAGACCTCCTACAGCATCCGTAATACCACTTGGACTATTTGCAAGATCATCAGCATCCTGGAAAATACCATTTGTTCTATATCCATAAAACTGAATGTATGGCTCTCCTACACGAGTGATATACTGATCTGTTCGTTCTCCATTGTTAATGGCTCTTTCGGAACCACCAAAAGAGATAAGCTTATTATCATTAAAGGAGATATTCGCATTTCCTTGCCATTTTACTTTACCTTTTCCAAGATTTGTAGACAGGTCAAATTCCCAACCAGAGTTTTGTACTTTCCCAATATTGTTCCATTGTTCATCAAAACCTGTAGTATTTGAAATTTGCTGTCTCAACAAAAGTTTCTCTGATAATTTATAGTAATAGTCAACAGTAAGGTTTACCGTGTTATTAAAAAAGCCGAGATCAATACCATTATTAAATTCTGTATTCGTTTCCCAGGTAATATCTGGATTTCCTTGAAGTGGATCCACCTCTCCTTGACCAGTTATTAAACTGCCATTAGGGCCAAGACTATAATTACTAAAATCTATAATTGTTTGAGAAAGGAAAGAGAATAGAGGAGGTGCTGCTCCACTGATACCCCAGCTTGATCTAAGTTTTAGACTATTTATAGCGTTTCCGATACTATTTCTCCAGAAGTTTTCATTTGCAACATTCCAACCTATAGAAACTGATGGAAAAACTCCATATTTATTATTTTCACCAAATTTATTAAATCCGTCAGCTCTTCCTGCCAGAGAAATTAAATAGCGATCTTTATAAGCATAGTTAATTCTTGCTAAATAAGAGGATAAAATCGTTTCATCTTTAATGGTAAATGTATTTGGTAAATCTACAATACTTCCTGCATTTAGCGTTGTTATCGTTTCATCATCAAAATTAGTTACTCTTAGATTACTAAGACGTTCTGCGGTATTCTCATACGTAATACCCACTAGTAATCCAAGATCATGACCATTAAAATCCCTATTGTAGTTTAAGGTGTTTTCATTAATGTATTTAACAGTAAGTTGATCAGCTAAAATCCCTTCAGTTTCACCATCTCGATCGCCATCTGATCCAAAAAACTCTTCTGCGGTTCTATACCTCACATATCCACCTAGAGAGGATTGTAGGGTAAGTCCCTTAGCTATTTTCCATTTTACCGATCCATTGGCTAACAATCTGTACTCAAAACGATTTCTTCTACTAGCTTCTTGTCTTGAGATTGGGTTAAAATTAGAAGAAGACCATAGATTTTCTAAGTTTCCAGTGTTCTGAACTTGTCCAGTTGCTGCATCAATGTAGTCAAAATTAAGATTTCTAAAATGCAACGCGTGAGCAAAACTTCCTACGGGTTGCCCCGTTAAATCCGATGTGTATTGGTTATGTCTTACGGGGATCCAGGTTTCATACCTACCAACGTCGGTAAAATTAATAGATGATCTTCTGGTTAGTGTATATGATGGATTTATTTTTAAGTCAAAACTTAAGTTATCTGATAACCTAGATTTAAGTCTGGCAGACAGATTAAGTCTTTCCAAATCATTATCTTTTCTTAGTCCTTCGTTGTATATATAATTTGCTGATACTAAGTAGTTGGTTTTGTTACTTCCTCCGTAAACATTCAATTGATAATTGTCAATTCTTGCAGGGTTCCTTAAGGCTTCTTCTTGCCAATTTGTTGGTCCACCTATGTTTTGGGCGATCGTTCTTTTTCCTATTTGAACATTATCATAATTAACAATGTTAGGTTCTCTATTTTCTTGTTGGGCATTGAAGTTTTCTACTAATTGATCTCTGTTTCTATTCAAGTCCGAGAATTCTATAGCATCCAGAATATCAATGCTTCTGGCTGCTTGTTTGAAACCGGATAAGGATTTAAATTCGAACGACGTTTTTTCGGCTTTTCCTTCTTTTGTGGTGATAAGGATAACACCATTTGCACCTCTAGATCCGTAGATTGCAGTCGAACTAGCATCTTTTAAAACCTCGATAGATTCTATGGTACTGGGGTTGATAAACTGTAGCCCATCATCAAAAGGAAATCCATCTACCACGACTAAAGGGGCAGAACTAAGACTAATAGAACCAATACCGCGTACAATAATTTCTGGCTCATCACCAACATTACCACTGGTGTTTCTGATTTGAACTCCTGCAATTTTTCCTTTAATGCTATTAGAAACATTAGAGTATGGTAATTCATCAAGATTTTTGTTTTCCAGTTTAGAAACTGACGCGGTCAGACTAGATTTTTTCTGAACTCCATATCCAATTACTACAACTTGTTCCAGTTGTGAAGCCTCTTCTTCTAGAGCGACATCCAGCCTTGTTTGATTGTCGATTGTAACGGTTATTGTTTTCTTTCCTGTGAATGAGAATGAAACGACATCACCTCTGTTTACGTTAAGTTTATAGTATCCATCAAAGTCAGTTGTGGTTCCAGTATCTGACTTTAATATTAGTACATTAACTCCAGGAATTGGAACTCCATCTTCCTGAGAAGTAACTGTCCCTTCTAAAGTAATGCTATCTTGTGCCAGCATTGTACAATGATATAGAACAATCAGGACGACTGTTATGATTTTTTTAATATGCATAAGTAATTATTTTTTGTTTTTAATGCTTCAATTTAATCACCATCAGGTTTACTTTCGATGCTAAAGCAAAATCAACGTTTCATAACTACTTATTGTTAAACAAAAGTTTAAAAAATCATAAACTCAAGAAGGTTTATCTATTTTTTATATATTTGTGGGAATCTATCTATAAGTAATTATAGTATTAATTTTACTTTATTAAGTAAGTAAAATTTCGAAAATTAAGGGATTAGTGTGGTAGCTGTCCCTTTTTTTATTTGTTTATATATTACATAATAAAGTAGTATTAGAATTATTTTCGTTGTTCTCTATTCTTAGTCTTAGTCATAACAAAATTTATATAAGTCTTTAAAGTGATCCTCTAGTGAAGCGACGGCTCTATCTGGATCTCTATCAATAATAGCATCAATGATGTCTTGGTGCTCTTTAATTAATAGATGATTTTCATCTTTATTACATACCTTTTTAGTTACAAAATGTGTGATAATTTCTGGAGTAATAACTAACATAAGAGAGTTAATTACACTGTTACCACTCGCTTCGGATAGTTTTAGATGAAACATTAGATCTTCTTCTACAGCATGTAGTCCATTAATAGCTTTTTCACTATACGCCATATGCGCTTCTTGTATTTGATATAAATGCTCATCTGTTCGTCTGGTAGCTGCGAGACGTACTGCATTAGTCTCTAATATCAATCGAGTTTCTACTAATGATTTAAAATCAGGTTCCTGTAATTGTAAAATATCAGCCATCATTCCATTAAGTGCGGTCACACCTATATTAGATACGCGAGTACCACTTTGAGGATATTTTTTTACTAATCCATAAAATTCTAATTTTTGGATCGCTTGACGTAATTGATTACGACTTACTCCAAGTTTTTCTGCTAATAATCTTTCTGCAGGAAGTTTATCACCCGGTTCAAGTTGCTTAGAAACAATTAAATCCCTAATTTTAGAAATAATTATTTCTTCAGAGCCCTTTTTGGCATTGGACAAGACCGCTGCTTCCTTTTCGGTGTTCATACTCATTATACTGGTTTTGATTTCAACTGGTTGACCAATCTGGTTAACCAAAAGTATAGTTTTTTTTTAGTTTCACAAAATTTATATGTTAAAAATATTAAGAAAGCTCAAAAAAGTATTCATTTTTTGATCAAAAAATCATTCTACACCCTTTTCGTGTTATTAAAGTAGTATTTGTCCTATTCAATTATACATACTTTAATCATCTTTTTTTTGGTTCTTATTTAGTGGTATAGACTATGCCAGGGCTACATTGAGCACATTAAATCACTAACTAGTCTGGTATTTAGCATATCATTTTTTACCTAACCGTAGCGCATAAAAATTAATAAAATGTATTTTTTTTGATTTTGTTTTAAGATATACTTAAAACAAAGCTTGTTTTTTATTAAAATGATAATTTTAAAAGAATGTTGGTTTTCTACTCTTATCTAAAGATATTTTTATGTAATATTGTAAAATCTAGTTAACGAAAGGGGCTACGGCCGACGATTTAGAGTTACTATTATGAAAACGGCAAATTTTATTCTTACAGAAGTTAATGTTCAATCCTTGGACACATTAGGCAATATCAATATCTTTGCACCCCGCTTTCGCCGCCCCTTGGGGGTCTAAAAACATTTTGAAGTAGGTGCGTCCTTCTTCCCCTGAAAAATATTCCGATTTAGATTTATGGTAACTTTTTTATGAAGAAATTAAATATATGTTTAATTCCATAAAGTCTATCTTCTCAGGAATTATTACACCATATAAACTTTTAGTATCAAGCTTTTTGATAAACGTAATTCGTTTATGAAACAAATAGAAATTATCATAGCTAACAATAACCACCTAGGTTATGCCGAGGAAATTTGCGAGGTTATATCAGACTCTGCTAAAGTTAGAGGAACTGGTATAGCGAAGCGTACACCAGAGTATATTCAAACTAAAATGAATAATGGAAATGCAATTATTGCTCTTTGGGATGGCAAGTTTGCAGGATTCTGTTACATCGAGGTTTGGGGTCATGAAAAATATGTGGCTCATTCAGGTCTTATTGTACATCCGGATTATAGAAATCAGGGATTAGCAAAAAAAATTAAGGAATTTACCTTTAATTATTCTCTAAAGAAATATCCGCATTCTAAGGTTTTTGGAATTACTACAGGACTTGCCGTCATGAAAATAAATTCTGATCTGGGATATAAACCGGTTACTTTTTCCGAGTTGACAGATGATCCTAAGTTTTGGGCCGGTTGTAAGACTTGTACTAATTATGATATTCTTACTGCTAAAGATCATAAAATGTGCCTTTGTACTGGCATGTTGTATGATCCTGTTAACAGTGTTAAGAAAAAAGAAAAATGGTACGATAGAAAAGTATTAAAAAGATTAAAAAAAATAAAGCAAACCATGCTTGCAAAGAATAAACAATTGTTGTTATGGAAAAAGTAGTAGTAGCATATAGTGGAGGATTAGATACTTCGTACTGTGTAAAATATCTAATTCACGAAAAAAACCTAGAAGTTCATACCATATTGGTAAATACTGGTGGGTTTTCTGATGAAGAGTTAGAACATACCGAAAAGAGAGCGTACGAACTAGGAAGCACTTCTCATATTAACAAAACAATTTTAGATGATTTTTATCAAAAAGCAATTAAATATTTGATTTTTGGTAATGTGCTAAAGAATAGCACCTACCCTTTATCGGTGAGTGCAGAAAGAATTTTTCAAGCAATAGAAGTGATTAACTATGCCAAAAAAGTTGGCGCAAGGTACATAGCTCACGGAAGTACAGGAGCGGGAAATGATCAGATAAGATTTGACGTTATTTTTCAAACATTAGCTCCAGAAATTGAAATTATTACTCCAATTAGAGACTTAAAACTGTCACGACAAGAAGAAGTTGAATTTCTTAAGAAACACGGAGTAGATTATAGTTGGGAAAAAGCGCAGTACTCTATTAACAAAGGTATTTGGGGAACAAGTGTAGGGGGTAAAGAAACCTTAACATCTCATAATGCTTTGCCAGAAGATGCATATCCAAGCCAACTTCAGAAAGAAAAAGAAGAGACCATCACGCTAAATTTTAAAAAAGGCGAATTGGTAGGTTTAGATGGTATGAAGGACGTACCAGTTAAAAATATTCAGAAATTAGAAGAATTGGCAAGTGCCTTTGCTATTGGCAGGGATATTCATGTAGGTGATACTATTATTGGTATAAAAGGAAGAGTAGGATTTGAAGCAGCCGCACCATTAATAATCATAAAAGCTCATCACTTATTAGAAAAACATGTGCTCACTAAGTGGCAACAATATTGGAAAGAACAATTAGCAAACTGGTATGGTATGTTGTTGCACGAAGGTAATTATCTGGATCCGGTCATGAGAAATATTGAAGTATTTCTTCAGGATTCACAAAAATCAGTAACTGGCGATGTAAAGGTGAAGTTAAAACCCTATCATTTTGTATTAGAAGGAATCGAATCAGAGTTTGATATGATGAAATCAGACTTTGGGCAGTATGGTGAGATGAATAATTCTTGGACATCTGATGATGCAAAAGGTTTTATCAAAATCTATGGTAATGCAAATAAAATATATCACAACGTAAATCAAAGTGAATCATGATTAAAGCAGGAATAATAGGAGGCTCTGGATATACAGCAGGAGAGTTACTAAGATTATTAGTAAATCATCCACAAGTTGAGCTGGATTTTGTCTACAGTACTACCAATGCAGGAGTTTCTATTAGTCATCACCACGTAGACCTACTTGGTGATATTCATCTTTCATTTACTGATACGATTAATCCCCAAGTAGATGTTTTATTTCTATGTCTGGGACACGGCAGATCAAGATCATTTTTAGAAGCAAATACTTTTTCTGATACTACGAAAATTATAGACTTAGGGAATGACTTCAGGTTAGAAAATGATCAAAGTTTTCAGGGAATGGATTTTACATATGGTTTACCTGAATTACAAAAAGAAAAAATCAAGTCTGCTACACACATTGCAAACCCAGGATGTTTTGCAACTGCCATTCAATTAGGATTATTGCCGCTGGCATCAGATGGAAAATTAAATGATACCACACATATTAATGCAACTACAGGTAGTACCGGGGCTGGAGTAGTGCCAGGTGGAACTACCCATTTTAGCTGGAGGGATAATAATTTTTCTAGCTATAAAGTATTTACACATCAGCATCTGGATGAAATAAATCAAAGTCTACAATACATACAAAACGATTTTGAAGCTCCCCTTTTCTTTATTCCTAATAGAGGAAATTTCAGTAAAGGAATCTATGCTACGATGTATACGAAATACGATGGTTCAGAAGAAGAGGCTAAAGAACTCTATACATCTTATTATAAAGATGCAAAATTTACGATAGTATCCGATTGCCAAATTTATCTGAAGCAAGTAGTAAATACAAATAAATGCATTCTGCACCTTAGTAAAAAAAACGGAATGATAGTAATCACATCAGTGATTGATAATTTAATAAAAGGAGCTTCTGGTCAAGCAATTCATAATATGAATTTGATGTTTGGCTTAGAAGAAAAAACTGGATTGGAATTAAAAGCAAGTGCTTTTTAATAAAAACGTAGATATCATATTGCACTTGTTGAGGTGTTTTAGTATTTAAATAAAAAAAGTCTTTTACAGACTAAACTGAATAAGAAATGAATAAAATAACAATTATAGGAGGAGGCAACTTAGGAAAATCCATCATATCTGGGTTATCCGAAAGTGATCTGTTTGATGCACAAAATATCACTGTAGTTGATAAATCGAAATACAACTTAAAAGAAGTAAAAGAAAAACTGGGCGTAGCTACTTCACAAGATATTAAAGAATCTATACAAAATGTAAAATGGATTATTCTATGCGTACAGCCAAGGCAATTGGATATAGTTTTACAAGAAATTAAAAATATAGTAACGAGTGATCAAATATTAATATCAACGGTTACCGGAACCTCGATAGCAGAAATTAATGAGATTGTTCCGAACAATAAAGTTGTTCGGGTCATGCCAAATACGGGAGCGGCAAAAAAGCTTTCGATGACTTGTATTGCTGCTAATGAAGATGTCAAATCAGCATTGTCTACAGTTGAAAAAATGTTCGATACAATCGGAGAAACTTTGGTAATTGAGGAAAGATTGATGCAAGCGGCCACAGTTCTTGGAGCAAGTGGTATTGCTTTCTTTTTAAGATTTCTAAGAGCGATGATCCAAGGAGGAATTCAAATGGGTTTTCATCCTCACGAAGCTCAGATTATCGCAGTACAAACGGCAATTGGTGCAGCTACGCTGGTAGCAGAAAACGGGACACACCCTGAACGTGAAATTGATAAAGTGACGACGCCACAAGGGTGTACTATAGAAGGATTGAATGAGATGGAACATCAAGGGCTGAGTTCATCTGTGATAAAAGGAGTAATGGCTTCTTATGAAAAAATAAATACAATTAAATAAGAGATTAAAATAAAGAAAATAGCGCTTAAACTTTTGCCTTTCTTCTTCTTATTTGATTCTCTATTCTAAAAAGAAAAACATGAAATTATTTGACGTATATCCGCTCTATGATGTAGAACCTATTAGCGCATATGATAGTATCGTAATTGATAAAAATGGGATAGAATATTTGGATTTGTACGGAGGTCACGCAGTAATATCCGTTGGTCACAGTCATCCCCATTATGTAAAAAGATTAAAAGAACAAATGGAAAAAATAGGATTTTATTCCAATGCTGTTCACAATAGTTTGCAATTAGCATTAGCAGAGAAATTAGGGGTACTTTCAGGATACAAAACCTACCAGCTTTTTTTATGTAACTCTGGTGCTGAAGCCAACGAAAATGCCTTAAAACTAGCTTCTTTTCATACAGGAAAATCAAGAGTTGTTTCATTTTATAATGGTTTCCACGGAAGAACCTCTGCAGCCGTTGCCGCCACCGATAATGCGAAGATTAATTCGCCACTAAACAAACAGCAAAACGTCACTTTTTTACCTTTAAATGATCTGGATTTAGTACAGGTTGAATTAAGTAAAGGCGATGTGTGTGCCGTTATTATTGAACCTATTCAGGGAGTTGGAGGGTTAGATGAAGCTACTACTGATTTTTTTGAGGGATTGGAAAAATTATGTAAACAAAATCATGTAGTTCTGATTCTTGATGAAGTACAAGCCGGTTTTGGTAGAACTGGAAAATTCTTTGCACATCAATATCATGGGATTACGCCCGATATTATTTCCATTGCTAAAGGTATGGGTAACGGTTTTCCAATAGGAGGAATAATGATAGCCCCACATATTAAACCAAGTTATGGAATGTTGGGGACCACTTTTGGAGGAAATCACCTTTCGTGTGTTGCAGCTTTATCGGTGTTAGAAATATTAGAAACCGAAAATTTGATTGATAATGCTAAACTAACAGGCGATTATTTTATCGCAGAAGCACTACATCTTCCAGAGGTTAAGAGAATTAAAGGAAAAGGATTGATGTTAGGATTAGAGTTTGATTTCGAAGTAAGTGATCTTCGAAAAAAACTGATCTACGATGAGCATATTTTTACGGGAGGAGCGATGAATAAAAAATTGTTAAGAATACTTCCACCATTGACTATAGGTAAGTCAGAAATAGATCAATTTATAAAGGCATTACAAAAAGTTTTAGTGTTAGAAAAGATATAAATATGGATGCTATATTACATATATCTCAAAGAAACGCGGTATTACAAAAAATGGCAGTGTTGGTAAATCAACAAAGAGAAGCCATCATAAAAGCAAATCTAAAGGATCTAGAATGCTATACAGGAGATGATTTGGCAATGCAGGATCGCCTTAAAGTAGATGAAAATAAAATTGAAGCAATGATTATTTCGCTCCAGCAGTTAGAGAGTCAAGAAGATCCGATCGGAGTGGAACGTTTTCGATTTAACCACGGCAATGGCATGGAAGTATACAACAAAACAACTTCTTTTGGAACAGTTTTGATCATCTATGAATCCAGACCCGATGTTACTTTAGAGGCAGCCGGGATCGCATTCAAATCAGGAAATAAAATTTTATTAAAAGGAGGTAAAGAATCGCTAAACTCTAACCTGGAAATAGTAAAGCTTTGGCATCAAGCACTAACAAATAATAGTATTTCAACAAGTTGGGTGGAATACTTGAATTTTAATAGGACAGAAACACAGGCATTTTTAGAAAAGCCAATTCAAAACGTAGATTTAATAGTTCCAAGAGGTGGGGAAAAACTAATTGCATTTGTAAAACAGCATGCTATTTGTCCGGTTATTGTAAGTGGGAGAGGTAATAACTTTGTGTATGTTCATAATCAGGCAGACAGGGCTTTGGCTTTGGATAATATTATCAACGGTAAGACAGATAAAATTTCTGCCTGTAATGCCGTAGATAAAGTTTTAATAGATAAAAATCTTCTTAATAAAGAAGATTTTGTAAGAAACCTTATAGTTATCCTCCAGAGTTTTAATGTCGAAATATTAGGTGATACCACTTTATCAAAATACGAAGAAGTACAAGCTATTTCCGAAAATGAAATATGGTATGAGGAGTTTTTAGATTATAAAATCGTAATCGGAGAAGTAGAACATATACAAGAAGCAATTCATAAAATAAATACGTACAGCGGCGGACATTCTGCAGCTATTATTACCAAAAATCACCAAGAAGCAGAAATCTTTATGGCATCCGTGGATTACGCTGCAGTATATCATAATGCTTCTACAAGGTTTACAGATGGTTTTGAGTTAGGATTGGGGGGAGAATTAGCAATAAGTACAGATAAATTACATCAAAGGGGTCCAATAGGGATGCAACATCTGGTAACAAATAAATGGTATATACACGGAGATGGACAGATTAGATAAAAGGAGAATTGTTCTAAAGATAGGATCAAATGTCTTAACTAAAGAGACAAATCTTATATCCAGAGGCAAAATAGAAGATATAGGGAAACAAATCGTTGCCTTACAGGATACTTGTGAATTCGTGATTGTTAGTTCGGGAGCAATAGCGGTTGCTAAGCAATTTGTGAATTTAGAAAGTAACGGGAAAGAGATCAACGTAAAACAGGCACTAGCATCAATAGGACAACCCCATTTAATGCGGATTTTTCAGGAGAGTTTTAGAGATTTAGGATTGCTTACATCACAATGTTTGTTGTCTTACTCTGATTTTGAAAGAGAACAGTCCAAAAATAATATTATAAACACAATCAATGTGCTAGTGGCCAATAATTATATTCCTATCATCAACGAAAATGATACCGTTGCTACAGATGAAATTCAATTTGGTGACAACGATAAGCTAGCAGCGCTTACTGCTTGTTTATTGGAGGCAGATTTATTGACAATTGCTACCAATACAAATGGTATTTGTACGAAAGAATCTGTGGAAAATGGAACATATAAGACGATCGATCAAGTTGCAGATATAAAAATGCTGACTAATGAAATTGTTACCTCTATATCAACACACGGAACTGGCGGAATGCAATCTAAAATACAAGCAGCAAGTATAGCTCAAAATGCTGATATAGAAACCTGGATTGTTAATGGTCTGGAAGACAATTTTATAATATACGCAATTGACAATAAAATTCCTTTTACCAAGGTTACCATAGAAAGTAGAAACAAGATTACACAAAACAGACCTTATGGGTAAAACATCATGATAAAAAACTAAAAATAAGGATGCTTAGATTGGAAACAGCCATTAATATTTCTAATATTTTGTCAGAGTTTCCTAAACAGACAGCTTATATTAATTACGATAAACTAAACATTTTAGAAAATAAATTAGAAGAGTTTCAAAGAATGACAATGGATTTTTTAAAAAGATCTCAAATACGTTTAAATACTATCTTCTTTATTCTAAAATCTATAAGGAATATATATGAAAAATTACTTTTCAATGAATGATATCGACTCACTAGAAACGTGGGTAAAAGAGGCGATTGAGATAAAGAAAAACCCTCTATCGAATAAAGTATTAGGTAAAGATAAAACTATTGGTTTGCTGTTTTTTAATCCTAGTCTACGTACGCGTTTAAGTACGCAGAAAGCCGCCTTGAATCTTGGAATGAATGTGATCGTAATGAATTTTACAGGAGAGGGTTGGTCGTTAGAATATGAAGATGGAACAGTAATGGATCAAGGCAATTCAGAACACGTCAAAGAAGCTGCCCAGGTAGTATCTCAGTATTGTGATGTATTAGCAATCAGAGCATTTGCCAAATTAGAGAATAGGAAGGATGATTATGAAGAAAAAATATTAAAGAGTTTTATGAAGTATGCCAGCATCCCTGTAATCAATATGGAAAGTGCTACAGGGCACCCTTTACAAGCATTAACGGATGCTATCACAATAACAGAATATAAACCAACGTATAAACCAAAGATTGTATTATCATGGGCACCGCATCCGAAAGCTTTACCACAAGCAGTCGCTAATTCTTTTATAGAAATGGTACAGCAAATGGAAGCAGATGTTGTAATTACCCATCCTATGGGGTTTGAGTTAGCCAGCCAGATTACTAAACAGGTGCCCATTGATTACAATCAAGAAAATGCAATGAAAGAAGCAGATTTTGTGTATGTAAAGAATTGGAGTTCTTATGCGGATTACGGTACATCGTCCGAGGATCAAAATTGGAAAATCACACAAGAGAAAATGAAATTGACAAATAATGCAAAGTTTATGCATTGTCTACCAGTAAGAAGAAATGTTGTAGTAGATGATGCTGTAATTGATAGTAACAACTCAATTGTAATTGAACAGGCAAACAACAGAACCTATGCAGCCCAGTTAGTTTTAAAGAAAATACTAGAAAAAATTTGAAGTATGAAGACAAAGCAAGAGTTGTTAGTTGCTAAAATAGGAGGAAACATTATTGAAGACCAGAATGCCTTAGATTCATTTTTGGCAGATTTTTCTAAGGTAAAAGGTCCTAAAGTTTTAATTCATGGCGGAGGTAAATCAGCAACCAGGTTAGCTTCAAAACTAGGAATAAAAACAGAAATGATCGATGGTAGAAGAATAACTTCAGCAGAGAACTTGGAAATTGTAGTAATGACGTATGCAGGTTGGTTAAATAAGAAAATAGTTGCTGGTTTGCAAAAATATCGTTGCAATGCTTTAGGAGTAACAGGAGCCGATGCAAATCTGATCATCGCAAAGAAAAGACCTGAACAATTTGTTGATTATGGATACGTAGGAGATGTTACAAAAGTAAATGGTAAAACATTAAAAGGGTTTTTAGAGTTAGGAATAACTCCTGTTTTTTGCGCAGTTACACATAACACTAATGGGCAATTGTTTAATACGAATGCAGATACCATCGCTTCAGAAATAGCTTCAGCTATGGGCACTTATTATGATGTTTCACTTTTCTATTGTTTTGAATTAAAAGGCGTTTTAGAAAACATCGAAGATAAAGATTCTGTAATAGAACATATTGATTTAGAGAAATATACAGAATTAAGAGATGCAGAAGTGATTGCCGATGGGATGCTACCAAAACTAAAAAATTGTTTTGATGCGTTACAGAAGGACGTTCGCAAAGTGCATATTGCGAATGCAGATTTTATAAAGGATAATACCATAAAACACACAACTCTAAGTCTTTAGTTCTCCGAGTGAGTTAGAGGTGTGTTTTTAATTTTTAAAACATAAGAAATGGAAAAGTCAGAGAATAAAAAGTATAAATCACAAATTGATGGTGGAGATAATCAACTGTCAATACCTGGTACTTCAGATATTCAAAAACTAACAGACAAGGCGATGAGGCTTTTGCATACATTGATCGAAACACAATCCTTTTCATCAGAAGAAGAAGGAACCGCTAAACTGATAGAAAATTGGTTTCGTGAATATGGCATTCCTTTCGAAAGAGAGAATAATAACATTTGGGCTTATAATAAATATTTTGATGAAACTAAACCTGCTATTTTACTGAATTCTCATCACGATACTGTAAAACCTAATGGTAATTACACCAATGATCCATTCCGGGCATTCGTGAAAGATGGAAAATTATTTGGATTAGGAAGTAATGATGCCGGAGGATGTTTGGTTTCATTAATTGCCACATTTACGTATTTCTATGATAAAGAGAATTTGAACTACAACATTGTGATAGCTGCTACTGCAGAAGAAGAGAGTAGTGGTCCATTGGGGTTAAAAAGCATCCTACAACACTTAAAAAATGTAGAATTTGCAATTGTTGGAGAACCAACACTAATGCAATTAGCGATAGCAGAAAAAGGATTGCTAGTATTGGATGTTTCTGTAAAAGGAACGGCTAGTCATGCAGCACACCCTAATGACGATAACGCAATTTATAATACACTCAAAGTGATCGATTGGTTTAAGAACTACACCTTTGAAAAAAGTTCTGAAACTTTGGGTAAAGTAAAAATGACGGTGACACAGATAGATGCGGGGAATCAGCATAATGTAGTACCTTCTCATTGTAATCTGGTTGTGGATATAAGAGTAAATGATCACTATAAAAATGAAGAGATTTTAGAAGTAATTAAAAAGGCAATGCCTAACAATGTGGATGTAAAACCCAGATCATTACATTTAGGTTCTTCGTCCATACCAAAAGATCACCCTATTGTGAAATCAGGAATTGCTCTAGGACGAACAACGTATGGGTCACCTACACTTTCAGATCAATCAGTTTTAAACTGTCCGTCCCTAAAATTAGGCCCCGGAGATTCCACAAGATCCCATTCTGCGGATGAATTTATACATGTAGATGAAATCGAAGAAGGTGTAGAATTATATATTAAAATTTTAGAAGGAATAGTTTAAAAAATAATATCATTCCAGCGCAGGCTGGAATCTAATAAATAATAGAGAACAACGAAATGAAACTTTGGGATAAAGGATTACCAACAGACGAAAAGATAGATATGTTTACTGTCGGAAATGACAGACAACTGGATTTGGTGATCGCTAAATATGATCTAAGAGCAACCTTAGCACACACCAAAATGTTGCACAAAATAGGATTATTATCGGATCAGGAGATTTCAGCAATAGCTATAGAACTAGAGATTCTAACAAAACAAATTGAAGCCGGAACCTTTATAATCGAAGATCAGTTTGAAGATGTGCATTCTAAAATAGAGTTTGAAATCACAAAAAGGATTGGAGACGCCGGAAAAAAGATTCATACTGCAAGATCCAGAAATGATCAGGTTTTAGTAGCGATGCACCTATATCTCAAAGATGAACTGATACAAATAAAATCTCAGGTTAAAGAACTATCACAAAATCTATTGGATTCTGCAGAAAAATATAAAGAAATACTGTTACCTGGATACACGCATCTTCAGATTGCCATGCCTTCTTCATTCGGATTATGGTTTTCTGCATATGCAGAAAGTTTCATAGATGACTTATATCTTGTGAATGCAGCATTAAAAGTAGTGGACCAAAACCCATTAGGTAGTGCAGCTGGATATGGAAGTTCATTTCCAATAGATAGAGAGTTTACTACAAAAGAACTTGGCTTTGAAACGCTCAAATTTAATGTTGTGGCTGCTCAAATGAGTAGAGGTAAGTCCGAAAAATCAACAGCTTTTGCAATGAGTAGTGTGGCAGCAACACTATCTAAATTGGCAATGGATGTATGTTTATATATGAGTCAGAATTTTGACTTTATGAGCATTCCTTCAGAATTGACTACTGGTTCCAGTATTATGCCACATAAAAAGAATCCGGATGTTTTTGAGTTAATTAGAGGGAAATGTAACAAAATCCAAGCATTACCTTATGAATTAAGTATGCTGACAAATAATCTACCAAGTGGTTACCACAGAGATTTGCAATTACTCAAAGAAGGAATTGTACCTGCAATTCAGGATGTAAAAGCATGTTTAGAAATGGCAATCTATGCACTAAAAAGTGTAACTGTCAATGAAACTATTTTAGAAGACCAAAAGTATGACTATCTATTTAGTGTAGATACATTAAATGATTTAGTCATGAAAGGAATGTCGTTTAGAGATGCATATGTAAAAATCGGACTGGATATTGAAAAAGGAAATTATAAGCCAGAAAAGGATACAAAGCACAGTCATACTGGTAGCATAAATAATTTGTGTTTAGATAAGATCAAAGAAAAACTAGCATCTATTTGAAAAAGTAACACAAAAATATTGAAGAGAAGTTGAAGCAGTTAATTGAGTGTAAGTTGAGTTAGTTTAATTTTTTTTTGTTTCAACCTAGACCCTCAACGGATTAGTTAACCGTTGAGGGTTGTTTTTAAGTATTCATTCCAGTTCAAAAATGGTATCTTTAAAGAGTAATCAATATACTGTTTGGCATGAATAAGCTTTTACTATGGTCAATTACTGCTGCTCTTGCAGGTTTCCTTTTTGGTTTTGATACAGTTGTAATATCAGGAGCGGATAAAAAATTACAGGAATTATGGAGTTCTTCAGATGCTTTTCATGGCTCTATAGTGATGGCAATGGCACTATGGGGTACGGTAATAGGAGCTATTTTTGGTGGTATTCCGACTAATAGTATTGGAAGAAAAAAGACATTGTTTTTTATTGGTTTACTATATTTTGTCTCGGCTACAGGTTCAGCACTAGCAACAGAGCCTTTAAGTTTTGCTTTTTTTAGATTTATAGGAGGCCTGGGAGTAGGAGCATCCACGATTGCGGCACCAGCTTATGTATCAGAGATTGCACCGGCAAAAGACAGAGGACGATTGGTGTCTCTGTATCAATTTAACATAGTACTCGGAATTTTGATAGCATTTATTTCCAATTATTTATTAAATGATATTGGAGAAAATGCTTGGCGATGGATGCTTGGGGTAGAAGCTATTCCAGCTTTTTTATATACAATTTTAGTATTACAAATTCCTAAAAGCCCTCGTTGGTTAATCTCTAAAGGAAAATTTGACGAGGCTCAAAATACACTGAAGGTTATTAATGTAAATGTTCATTTTGAAGAATTTGTTCAGGAGATACAGGAGAAGGATGCAATACCTGTAAAAGAGCATATCTTTCTTAAAAAATACAGATTCCCCCTTATTTTGGCATTTTTGATTGCCTTTTTTAATCAGTTTTCAGGGATTAATGCATTTTTGTATTATGCACCAAGAATTTTTGAAGAAGCTGGTTTAGGAGAAGAAACAGCTTTGCTAAGTAGCATTGGCATTGGGGTTACGAATCTAATTTTTACGTTGCTTGGGGTTTTCTTAATAGATCGTTTAGGAAGAAGGCTTTTGATGTATGTAGGGTCTATTGGGTATATTATATCGTTAAGTCTTGTTTCAATGGCTTTTTTTTATAATTGGCAGGGAATTTCTGTACCTATTTTTCTGTTCATTTTTATAGCTGCTCACGCAATAGGGCAAGGTACGGTAATCTGGGTGTTCATCTCAGAAATTTTTCCGAATCATCTCAGAGCTTCGGGACAGGCTTTTGGTAGTTCAGTACATTGGTTACTTGCTGCCATCATCCCCTCGTTAATGCCATTGTCCATTTCAGTTTTAGGAGCAGGAAATGTTTTTCTGGTGTTCGCACTAATGATGATATTACAGTTGTTTTTTGTTATCTTTATGATGCCTGAAACAAAAGGGTTTTCTTTGGAACACTTAGGAAATAAATTGTCAAAAAAATGAATCTGAATGTCAGAAAAATTCATATTACAGTTTACAGTTTTGCTATAATATTTTTTGTGTCTTGTAAAAAAGTAGAAAGAGTTAAGAATCCTGAACCAATGGTTAAGAATGTTATGAGTAGTAACGAAGAACAATTATATAGACCTAACTTTCATTTTACTCCAAAAGCAAACTGGATGAATGATCCTAATGGGATGTTTTATCTAAATGGGACGTACCATTTGTTTTTCCAATATTACCCTAATGATAATGTATGGGGTCCGATGCATTGGGGGCACGCGGTCAGTGAAGATCTTGTAGATTGGGAAGAAAAAGAGATAGCCATATATCCCGATAGTCTGGGTTACATATTTTCGGGGAGTGCCGTGGTTGACAAAAAAAATACTTCAGGATTAGGATCAGATAGTAACCCTCCTGTAGTAGCTATGTATACATATCATGACCCAGTGGGTGAAGAAAATAAGAGGATAGATTTTCAGACTCAGGGAATAGCATATTCTATCGATCAGGGAAAAAATTGGACAAAGTATACAAACAATCCAGTTATTAACAATCCCGGAATTAGAGATTTTAGAGATCCTAAGATAATTTGGGATAAGGAATATCAGCAATGGTTAATGGCGCTTGCTGCAGATGATAAGGTAAAGTTTTATACTTCTCAAAATTTAATTGATTGGTCGTTTTTATCAGATTTTGGTCAAGATATAGGTGCTCACGGGGGCGTGTGGGAATGCCCCGATTTTTTCCCGATGAAAGTTGGTACTACCGGAGAAGAAAAATGGGTATTGCTTTTAAGTATCAATCCGGGCGCTCCTAATGGAGGTTCAGGAACTCAATATTTTGTTGGAGATTTTGATGGGACAGTATTTGAATTAGATACTAATTTTAAAAATCAAATTAATAAAAATCAAGCAGTCTGGCTGGATTATGGAAGAGATAATTATGCTGGTGTAACGTGGTCTGGAATTCCTGATGAAGATGGAAGAAAACTTTTCATAGGATGGATGTCGAATTGGGATTATGGACAGCAAGTTCCTACCTCATCGTGGCGAAGCTCAATGACAGTTCCCAGAGCATTAACATTACATAAGAATCAAGAAACATATAGATTGCTTTCTTATCCTGTAGCAGAATTAAATAAGTATCATACAAAAACTGCGGTTAGAGTCGAAGGGCTTACTGTGAAAAAAAATAAGGTTTTATTTAAAGCTGAAGAAGCTGAATTGAGTTCTGCTGATATAATGTTGACTGTAGAGGATTTGACTAAAAATAAACTTTCTTTTATACTCTCTAACGATAAACAGGAAGAGCTAAGATTTGGGTTTGACCCTGATTGTGAATGCTATTTCTTAGACAGATCAAAAGCAGGTAAAGTGAATTTTTCTGATAAATTTGTCAACACCTTTTCAAAAGCACCTTTTGATAATAAATATCTTGACTGGAAATTGAGAGTATTGCTCGATAAAACCTCTATAGAAATATTTATTAATCAAGGAGGCGTAACTATGACAGAAATTTTTTTTACAGAGCATCCTTTCAATACTCTTTCTGTAAAATCTGATTCAGAGTTAAATATTAAAGAACTAAGTATTAATCTGCTAAAGTGATTATGAATCAAAAAATAACCTGTTTCGGAGAAGTACTTTGGGACATATTTCCACACCACAAAAAAATTGGCGGCGCTCCGCTTAATGTGGCCTTACGGTTAAAAGCAATGGGAATTAATTCTTCCATTATCTCCAGAGTTGGTGTTGACGACCTGGGACACGAGATTGTTACACATTTAGCTAAAGAGGGATTGTCGTTAGAAACGATCCAAAAGGATTATCAGTATCATACAGGAGAAGTTTTAGTTATGCTGGATAATGAGGGTGTAGCTTCTTATGAAATAAATAGTCCGGTTGCCTGGGATTTTATTCACCTTACCGAACAAGCTGTAGAGGATGTTAGAATATCTGATGCTATTATTTTTGGTAGTTTGGCCGCCAGAAATGAAGTGTCAAGAAAGTCATTGTTCCAGTTGTTGGATAGCGCCCAATTTAGGATTCTAGATATTAATCTACGCCCACCTCATTACAATTCCGAAATATTATCTGAATTAATGAAACGAGCTGATTTCATAAAATTGAATGATGAGGAACTTGATGAGATTTGTAATTATTTTGAAGTAAAAGAAACTTCGTTGCAGGAACAGATAAAAGCAATAGCAACATATACAAATACAGACCAAATGTGTGTGACTAAAGGAGGAAAAGGAGCCACATTATTTTATAAAGGGTCTTTTTATCATCATCACGGGTATAAGGTTGAAGTAGTTGATACTGTGGGTGCTGGAGATTCCTTTTTGGCAACATTGATTTCTAAATTGTTAAGTGGAAGTAAACCTCACTTAGCTATAGAATATGCCTGTGCGATAGGGGCTATGGTAGCAGGAAGTGAAGGCGCGAACCCTATTTTCTCGGATAAAGAGATCCAGAATTTTATTACCAAACAACGATCATAATCAAAGGTGTAGTTTTGTACTTTAAGATTTTGTATAGAAAACACAACTAATCTAAGGGTAGGGTAATGTATAGTTAGAACGTTTTAATACTATCAACTAAAACTAACTACATATGAATTTATTTATTGGGTACTCTATCAGGCTTGTTACTTTTCCCGGATTGATCTTAAAGGCAGTTGTCAACAGATTGATATGCAATATGTTGGGATTGCAAGTACAAAAAGTAAACTATCTGGCGCTGGATAGTAATGTTTTATCTGTTGAACATGAAAAACCACGTAGCTATACATACGTTTTAGCGATGGTATTCATTCCCTTCTTGGAAATGTCTTTAGTAGCAATGATTTTGTTTAATCTTGGAAAATATTTAATTCCTACTAATGAAGTTATCTTTTTATGGTTGGGAATTTCTATAGCAACCCACGCCTTTCCCGAATCGGGTTTTGGAAATTTATTTTTCAAAAAAAGTTTGAAGCAAATTAAAGGAGGGAATTATATGGCAGCTTTTAATCTACCTTTAGCTATACTAATGAAAATAAGTACAAAGCCATATTTCTTTTGGTTGCACCTACTATATAGTACCTTATTGTATTTTTTGGCTATTTATACATTGGGGATCTAAAAAACAATCTGTCTGCAAAATTAACACAGGATTTTGGGTTCACTAAAAAATTAGAATTTAAATTTCTCTAACCCAAATATTCCGGTAATGCACAGGATTGCTATGGTCTTGTAATTTGATAGGACCCTTTGTATGTGGTTCGTTTTTTGGAGGGCCGATATACTCCGTGCTCCCCAGAATTTCTACGTGATCTTGTACCAAAACTCCGTTATGGATCACAGTAAACGTTCCTGGCTTTATTTTTTTACCATCTTTACCAAATTCAGGCGCATGAAAGATAATATCATAAGTCTGCCATTGATCATTCGGTTTTGTAGCATTCACCAATGGTATATGTTGTTTATATATTGCAGTGGCTTGTCCGTTGGCATAAGTACGATTTTGATAGCTATCTAAAATTTGTACTTCATATTTATTTTGAAAGAACACTCCACTGTTTCCTCTTCCTTGACCTTTTCCTTCTACGACGTTGGGAGCTTTCCATTCCAAGTGTAATTGGACACTTCCAAAATTTTTCTTTGTTTGTATGTCTCCAGTTCCTGATTTTACAGTCATCGTTTTATCAGCATTGATTATCCAACCTGCTGCGGTAGAATCTTTTGTTGAGACCCACTGATCTAAATCACTTCCATCAAACAGTACCAATGCATCAGAAGGTATATCCATATCATTAAAGGAAATCGTTTCTGGCTCTGGATCCCAGACTTCAGTTTCTTTAGGATCGGTAATTTCTTTTTTCGGAGTAGAGTTCACATCTTCAGTGGTAGTATCAACCGTAGTATTATTTACTTCTTTTTTTTTCTCATTACAAGAAATAAATGTGGTTATACTAAGAAATAGACATAGTAGTTTTCTCATTGTTTTGTTGATTATAATCCTAATATTTTTTTAAGTTGCTCTTTGTCAATTTCTGCTCCAGCAAAATCATCAAATGCTTTTTGCGTAGCTTCAATAATATGTTTTTGAATAAAAGGAGCACCTTCTTTGGCGCCTTGCTCTGGAGATTTAATACAACATTCCCATTCCATCACCGCCCAAACATCGCAACCATATTGTGTTAGTTTGGAGAAAATTGTTTTAAAATCGATTTGACCGTCCCCAGGAGAGCGATATCTTCCTGCTCGGTCAATCCAATCACTATATCCTCCAAAAGCACCTTTTTTACCAGTTGGGTTAAATTCGGAATCTTTTACATGAAACGCTTTAATAAATTCGTGATAGTTGTCTATATATCCAAGATAATCTAATTGTTGTAGAACAAAATGACTGGGATCATATAAAATATTTACTCTTTTATGGTTTCCTGTGGCTTCCAAAAAACGTTCAAAAGTTACACCATCGTGTAAATCTTCACCGGGATGAATTTCATAACAAACATCTACACCTTGTTCATCAAAATGATTCAGAATAGGTAACCAGCGTTTCGCCAATTCTTCAAATCCCATTTCGACTAATCCGGCAGGACGTTGCGGCCAAGGATGGAAGGTATGCCATAATAGTGCTCCAGAGAATGTACCGTGCGCTTTGATGCCTAATCGATTACTAACAGTTGCTGCATTTTTGACCTGATTAATGGCCCATTCTGTTCTTTTCTTCGGGTTATTTTTACAATTTTTAGGTGCAAAATTATCAAACATCAAATCGTAGGCAGGGTGCACTGCAACCAATTGTCCTTGTAGATGTGTTGATAATTCAGTTATTTCTAGACCGTAATCGGCAATTTTACCTTTCAACTCATCACAATAAGTTTGACTTTCTGCAGCTTTATCAAGGTCGATTAATCGGGTTTCCCAAGTAGGAATTTGTATGCCTTTATAACCCAGATCTGATGCCCACTTACAAAGTCCATCAAGTGAGTTAAAAGGTTCTTTATCATCCATGAACTGCGCTAAAAATACTGCCGGGCCTTTTATTGTTTTCATTTGATTAGTTTTATCTGTCATAATATTGTGCGGAGTGGAAAAATAAGAAATAATTTCTAATCTCTTGACTCCGTTCGAGAAGATCGCAAATAAGGTTTTATTTATGTTAATTTTATCCAACTGGCATTGCTCTGACTACTTTCTACCGCTGCGTATATAAACCTCATTCCTCTCACACCATCTGTTACCGTTGGGAAATCTGGATTAGTTGAAATTTCCTTTCCGCTTTTTACACGTTTCAATTCTTTAGCAAAACTTCTATAAATAGTGGCAAAACCTTCAAGGTACCCTTCGGGATGCCCTGCTGGTATTCTAACGTATTTAGAGGATTCTGGATACGTGCCATTTCCATCAGGAGTGTAAATTTGTTTAGGTTGTTCTAACCATTTCACAATAAGTTGGTTCGGTTTTTCCTGATACCATGCTACACTACCCTTAGTACCATAGATTTTAACTCCAAGATTGTTTTCTTCACCGGTAGCTATTTGCGAAAAAGACATAATTCCTTTGGCTCCGTTTTTGAAACGAAGCAAAATATTACCATCATCATCCAGGCTACGTCCATCTCCAAACGCAGTCAGATCGGCTGCAATGGCTTCAATTTCATTTCCTGTAATATATTCAACTAGATTTTCTGCATGCGTGCCAATATCTCCCAATGCACCGCCAATTCCTGAACGTTTGGGATCCACTCTCCATGAAGCTTGCTTTTGACCTGTTTTTTCTACAGCTGTAGAAAGCCATCCCTGCAGATAGTGCACATTAATTTTTCTGATTACTCCAAGATCTCCTTTGGCAATCATAGCTTTTGCCTGTTTTACCATAGGATAACCAGTATAGTTATGTGTTAAAGCAAATACTTTTCCTGAGGATTTTACGATCTTTTCTAGTTCAATAGCTTCTTCCATGTTTAGAGAAAGAGGTTTGTCACAAATTACGTGAAAACCGTGTTGTAATGCCATCTTTGCTGGTGAAAAGTGCATATGATTGGGCGTTACAATAGCTACAAAATCCATTTTCTTTCCTTCTGGAAGCTTCGCTTCTATTGTAATCATTTCTTCAAAACTTCCGTAGGTTCTATCATCTGGTATTCCTAGTTCCTTTCCAGAAGCAATACTTTTTTCTTTGCTAGACGAAAACGCTCCACAAACTAAATCAATCATTCCGTCGATACTGGCAGCTTTACGATGTACATCTCCTATAAAGGAACCCGTTCCTCCACCGACCATTCCCATTTTAAGTCTGGACATTTTTTAAATCTTATTTTAATTAAAACTAATGTTAGATGTTCAAATCCAACTATTAAATATATATACTCATAAAAATAGTAATTAAAAGTGTTTAATACTTTTTTAAAGTAGCATTATTACTGCGTACTAAACACTTTGTTACTTTACTCTTTATATTCTATTTTTTCATTTTTGAAGAAGATGGCAAACAATACCATGACTGCGGCTGCAAAAATTGCAGGGAATATCCAAATGCTATTCCAATTGTGTTGCCCTTCAGATACTAAATTAGCATCAGTGATTTTTCCAGCTACATAAAATCCGATTAACATACCCAAGCCATAGGTGGCTAATGTGATTAGACCTTGGGCGGCACTTTTAAACTTTTCTCCTGCTTTAGAATCCGTATAAATCTGTCCTGAGACAAAGAAGAAATCATAACAGATACCATGCAATGCAATCCCTACTAGAAGCATAAAAGCAAGTTCTCCTGAATTTCCATATGCAAATAATAAATATCGAATCGTCCAAGCTATCATACCTACTAATAAAGTTTTTTTGAAGCCAAATTTTTTAAAGAAAAAGGGTAGTAATAACATGAAAAGTACTTCAGATATTTGACCAATAGTCATTTTAGCTGCAGGATTGGCTACTCCAATTTCACCCAAAAACTGTCCAGCGTGTTGATAATAAAAGGCGAGAGGGATACAGATCAAAATAGAAGCAAGAAAAAACATTAAGAAGTTCCTGTTTTTTAGAAGTTTTATGGCGTCTAAACCCAAAATATCTGAAATAGTTACTTTTTTTTGGTCTTTACTAACTTTGGGAGGTGTTTTAGGTAATGTAAAACTGAATATGCCTAATATACCAGAGGCAACGGCAGTCATCAAAAAAGTGTTTTTCAGCATTCCAGATGCTACCCCTTCAGTAGAGTCCCAATTAAAAACATAACTAATAACCAGTCCGGCAATAATCCATCCTATGGTTCCAAAAACCCTTACAAAAGAAAACTGTTTTGCTGGGTCAGTCATCTGATTAAAAGATACAGAGTTAACTAAAGCCAAGGTAGGCATGTAAGCAATCATATACCCCAAAACGTAAGGATAAAAAACTGAAAAATCGGTTGCGTAAGCCATTTGATACATCAAAAGAGCACCGATAAGATGTAAAATTCCTAAAATTCTTTCTGCATTGAAGAACCTATCTGCAATAAGTCCAATAATAAAAGGAGCAATAATAGCTCCCCAGGATTGGGTAGAGTATGCCATAGCAATTTCTGCACCACTGGTTTTTAAAGAATTTGGCAAATAAATACCCATCGTTACAAACCAGCCACCCCAAATAAAGAATTCCAAGAACATCATAAGGGATAACTGAAACTGAATAAATTTACTCATAATGAATGGTTGGTTAATTTAGTTGTTTGGATATATTGGTCAATAAGTCTCGTGTTGCGATGATCCCTTCGATTTCGTTTAATCGTGACCCTTCATACTCTACGCCGATATAGCCTTGATACCCTGATGCTTTTACAATCTCTAGCATCTTTTTATAATCAATGGTTGTTTCATTTCCATCAGCATCAAAATCGTAAGATTTAGCACTAACTCCTTTAGCATATGGCATCATTTCATCAATTCCTTTATACTTAGGATATTCTTTAACACATTTGGCACCCCATCGTTCACCTCCTTCGCGTTTCAGGCAGAAATTACCAAAGTCAGGAAGCGTACCACAATTTGGTTTATTTACATTTTGCATTACTTTAACAAGCAAAGAAGCATCGGAAGAAAGATACCCATGGTTTTCCACAAGCACATTGATACCTTTGGTGGCCGCATAATTTGATAATTTGGTGAGACCGTCTGTAGCAACTTCTACCCATTTTTCGGGATCATTCGTCCCAAATAAATTAACTCGTATAGAATGACAACCTAAAAACTGTGCTGCATCAACCCATTTTTTATGATTCTCTACAGTTTGATTTCTTTCTTTTTCATCAACAATAGCTAAATCTCCTTCGCCATCTACCATAATTAACAGATTCTGTATATTATGTTTTTCACTCTGGATTTTCAGGGAATCCAAAAGTTGCTGTAATGCTTTATCGGGGTCTTTTGCATCTTTATAAGAATTGGTATACAACTGGCTTACATACTCGATACCTGTAAAACCTAATTCTTTAGCTTTCTTGGCAAAATCTATTGGATCTAATTTTCCGGATTGTATCTCTTTATGCAACGACCATTGTGCTAATGATAACTCAAAAAATGGTTCTAAATCTTTTGGTTGTTCAATAGTTTTTTCCTCTTCCTGTTCGACTGCTGTGGTGTTTTCTGCAGTCTTATTTTTACAGGAACTGATAACTAGTAAGCATATGAGCCCCTTTAAGATGGTTTTATTCATAATTGTAATCGTAAGTTTAGTTAGATAATAATTTTATAGAGCCCAGTCTTTTCCACCGGTTAAGTTTTGAATTGTATCACAACCAATATATTCTCCTGGAACTGGTAAGTAATTAAGAACATTTTCGGCAATATTTTTAGAGGTTTTAAAACCATAAATAGATAAACTCCTCACCGACGAAAGGTAATTAAATGCAATTGCTTCCCGAGGAACATTTGCTAAATCTTCTGGAGTTTTTACCTTAGAAATTGCTACCCAATACTCTTTTTGCTTTTCTTTGGAGAGTTTAAGATACTTAGCTAATAATGCCTCATATTCTTCTGTAGTAACATCATCTATGCTTTTTTCTTCACTTACTCCCAATTCTTTCATAATTACACCGGCTCCGTATTTAAACATTTGTGCCTCTTCTTCTTCTTCAACAGCATTATTGACATATTTATCAATAAACATAGGTATGTGTAATGATTTTGCACCAGAGATATCCGTTTCGGGAATGATGAGATCTACAATTTGTTCTAATGCTTTTCCTTCATCTATAGATAGAAGTTCTGGTGTCCAATCTAATACATACTCTTTTTGGCAACTTTGTAAAAGACTAAATATTGTAGGAGTTACGGCAATATAACCTGCTGATAATCCGATATTCTTTAATACTTCTCTTCTGTTCATAGTACTAAGATTAAGCGTTTTTTTGTATTTGTTTTGCAGCGTGATCTGCTGCTCTGGCAGTAAAAGCCATATAGGTCAAAGAAGGATTTACACAACTCGCTGATGTCATAAAGGCCCCATCGGTAACATATACATTGGGTACTGCATGGATTTGATTGTGTTCATTGAGAACTGAAGTTTTGGGATCTTTTCCCATCCTTGCTGTACCCATCTCATGTATTCCCAAGCCTGGCGCTCCGATATCATCCCAAGGTCGAACATCAGTAAAACCTGCTTTGGTAAGCATATCCGTAGCCTGTAGGATCATATCCTTACGCATTTCTAATTCATTTTCCTTGAATTCTGCGTCAAAGGTTATTGTAGGTAGTCCCCATTCATCCAATTCATTGTAATCTAATGTCATTTTGTTTTCGTGGTAGGGAAGGCATTCACCAAACCCCATAAGACCTACTCGCCATCCTCCTGGTTCCAGAATTTTTTCTTTCAACTCTTTGCCATATCCAAGTTCTGCTATCGTCTCTTCCCAATTAGATCTGCTGGCTCCTCCTTGGTATCCATATCCACGTTTGAAGCTCTTTTGATCCGTTTCCCCTCCAATATTTCTAAAGCGAGGAATATAGATACCATTAGGACGTCTACCTTTGAAATATTTATCTTCAAATCCATTATATTTTCCAGTGGCACCTGCTTTAAAATGGTGATCCATGATATTATGCCCCAATTCACCAGAATCGTTACCCATACCATTAGGAAAGCGGTCTGATTTAGATTGCATTAATATACTTGCAGAGGCGATTGCTGATGCGCATAAGAATATAACTTTAGCCTTGAACTGAGTTTTTTCTTTGGTCAAAGTATCTATAACTTCTACACCAGTCGCCTTTCCTGTTGTGTCATCATATAGCACCTGATGCACAATAGAATTGGGACGTAATGTCATGTTACCAGTCCTTTCTGCAGCAGGTAGTGTTGAAGAATTACTGCTGAAATATGCACCAAAAGGACAACCTCTCATGCAACGGTTTCTATACTGGCAGTTCATCCTTCCTTCGAAGGTTTTTGTTCCTGTGATATGCGCTGTTCTTCCTATAGTAAGAAGGCGATCATCATAGTTTTCTGCAATATTATTTTTTAAATGATCTTCCACACAGTTTAACTCCATTGGAGGTAAAAACTGTCCATCTGGTAATTGTTCTAGACCAAGCTTTTCTCCACTAACTCCAATAAACTCTTCTACTTTATCATACCAGGGAGAAATGTCCTTATAACGTACCGGCCAATCTATGGCAATTCCCTCTTTTTTATTTGCTTCAAAATCAAAATCACTCAATCTATAACTTTGTCTCCCCCACATGAGTGATCTTCCACCCACGTGATATCCTCTAATCCAATCAAAACGTTTGGTTTCATTGTAAGGGTGTTTTAAATCATTTACAAAGAAATGGCGATGTGCTTTATCGGTTACATAACCTGTACGATGTTGTTTAGGCTGTTCCGCTATCTCTTCTCTTGACGGTTGACCTCGTAATTCAAAATCCCAAGGGTCATTATTAGCTGTAGTGTAATCATCGATATGGGTGACCATACGTCCGCGCTCCAGAACGAGTGTTTTGAGTCCTTTTTCACAAAGTTCTTTGGCAGCCCATCCACCACTAATTCCTGTTCCTACGACAATAGCGTCATATTTAGGTTCTTGTTCCATACTTTTTTTGGTATTTTCAGACAATCTGTAATTAAATTTCACAGCGTATTTTCATGATATGAAATCGCTCATTAGATTTATATTGTTGTTGTACAATATGTGTAAAGCTTATATAGGCTTTAATTATGGTTCTGATAGTAGTTCTATTTGTCTGTTTTCTTCTTGTTCGGGAAGAAATTCGCTACTGCTATCATATGATGATAACACATAGCCAAAGAATATGCAGCGAACAAATTCTGGTTCTAATATAAGAAGTTTGTTTCTTTTTTAGCAATACAATTAACAAATCATTAGTTAAATTTATAGATTAATTAAAAATAATTCAAAACTAATGTCAAAAGTTAATCGAAGAAAAGCTATAAAGAATTTGTCCTTAAGCCTAGGTGCTTTAGGCTTTGGAGGAACTCTGTTGGCTCAACCCGGATCTGATAATGACTTACATTCATTTCAGGGTGATTTAAAAGGAAATATTAATCATTCAGTATGTCGGTGGTGTTATCAGAATATTCCACTAGATGAATTTTCCGAAAAATCTAAAGACATAGGTATAAAAGCGATTGATTTATTAAAACCTGATGAGTGGGATATCATTAAGAAATATGGGCTAAGTTGTTCTCTAGCCACAGATACGTTCGCAAGTATAACAAACGGCTTTAATGATCCAAAGAATCATTCAGAATTACAAAGTAAGTATCAAAATTTAATTTCAAAGGCATCTCACCACGGAATTAAACAGGTAATTGTTTTTTCTGGGAATCGGAACGGTATTTCTGATGAAAAAGGCTTGGAGAACTGCGCTAAAGGGTTGGATTTTTTGGTAAAACATGCAGAGAAGAATAATGTAACGTTGATTATGGAACTGCTTAATAGCAAATTTGACCATAAAGATTATCAATGCGATCATACGTTATGGGGCGTGGATCTAGTGGATAAAATTGGCTCGACCAACTTTAAATTGTTATATGATATTTATCATATGCAGATCATGGAAGGGGATATTATTGCTACTATTCATAAGTATAATGATTATATAGCCCATTACCATACAGGAGGTGTACCAGGAAGGCATGAGATTAATCATACACAAGAGTTGCATTATCCCGCTATTATGAAAGCTATTGTAGCTAATCAATTCAATGGATTTGTAGCTCAAGAATTTATTCCTACGTATGAAGATAGTTTAAAAGCCTTACAAGAAGGGATAATGATATGCGATGTTTAATTAATTAAGGGATCATCGTTTTTAAGTCCTGAATAACGTTTATATGATGTCTTATATAGGCAAAAAGTATAAATAAGATAATAAAAGCGACAATAAACCCTAGTAGATTTCCATTTTTACTGCTAGAAACTTTTTTGGATGTTTTTAAATAGACCTTAGATAATTTTTTTGTGTATTTAGTAACTAGTGCAAAAGCTGGTGCAAAAATGAGAATAACGACCATCATATCTATTAATACCAATAGATATCCTTCTACATTTACATATTTTTTGACATAACTAATAATAAATTGATTAATCAAAGCTGCGCATAGTACTGCAATGATATAAATGGCGAACTTAGTAAGTTGTCTTTTATTCATATGGAATCAGATCTATTCTTTTATTTTGTAAAAATAGAAAAATGTTACGGATCAACTTTAACTAATCCTATAATGGAATATTACCATGTTTACGTTTTGGGCGCTCGATTTTTTTATTTTCCAGCATTTTGAATCCTTTAATTAGTTTTCTACGGGTGTTTTCTGGTAAAATTACTTCATCAATAAAACCACGTTGTGCAGCTCGATACGGATTAGCAAACATAGCTGCATACTCGGTTTCTTTTTCAGCCAGTTTAGCTTTTGGATCATCTGCAGCTTTGATTTCTTTTCTAAAAATGATTTCACTGGCACCTTTTGCACCCATTACCGCAATTTCTGCAGTTGGCCATGCAAAATTAAGATCCGCTCCTATATGTTTAGAATTCATAACATCGTACGCTCCACCATAAGCTTTACGAGTAATCACGGTAACTTTTGGCACCGTTGCTTCACTCAAAGCGTATAGTAATTTAGCACCGTGAACGATGATACCGTTCCATTCCTGATCAGTACCTGGTAAAAATCCGGGGACATCCACTAATACTAATAATGGGATATTAAAGCAATCACAAAAACGTGTAAAACGTGCTGCTTTTTTAGAACTATTAACATCAAGAACACCTGCTAAGAACATCGGTTGATTAGCAATAATACCAATGCTTCGTCCTCCAACTCTTGCAAAACCTACAATGATATTCTCTGCATAATTTTTATGAATTTCATAAAATGAATCCTGATCAATGATTCCATTAATAACCTCGTGCATATCATAGGGTTTGTTCGGATTATCCGGAATAATACCAGATAGTATATCCCTCTTTTCATCAGATAAGGGAGAAGGTATCATTTTGGGCATTTCCTGATTGTTTTGAGGAAGATAACTCAATAATTTTTTCACATCTTCCAGACATTGCACATCATTTGACGAGGTGATATGTGCTACTCCTGATTTTGAAGAATGCGTACTTGCACCTCCCAGTTCTTCTGATGTCACTTCTTCATTTGTAACAGTTTTAACAACATTAGGTCCTGTCACAAACATATAGCTCGTATCTTCTACCATGATGGTAAAATCCGTCATCGCAGGAGAATAGACTGCTCCACCTGCACATGGACCCATAATCGCAGAAATCTGAGGTATTACACCTGATGCCTGTACATTTCTATGAAAAATATCTGCATATCCACCCAGAGATCGCACTCCTTCCTGAATTCGAGCTCCGCCAGAATCATTCAATCCGATAATGGGGGCACCAACTTGAACTGCCAGATCCATGATTTTACATATTTTCTCCGCATGTGTTTCTGATAAAGCACCACCAAAAACAGTAAAATCTTGAGCAAAAATATAGACCAACCTTCCGTCAACAGTTCCATAGCCAGTTACGACTCCATCGCCGTAAAAGATTTGGTTTTCCATGCCGAATTCAGTGGTTCTGTGCGTTACCAAAATACCAATTTCTTCAAACGATCCTTCGTCCAGAAAATAGGAAACTCGTTCTCTTGCAGTTAGTTTTTTCTTTTGGTGTTGTTTTTCAATACGTTCTACACCACCACCTACATGTGCCTGATCAATTTTTTCTTGTAACGCTTTTATTTTCGAATTCATATGTTAGTATGTTGGTAATCGTAATTGTTGTTGGTCTTCCTTATATTTTTTTAGAGCAACTAATGCTGCAATTTTAGCTTCCTCTTCCATCTTAGACTTCAATACCTCTGGGGTATAATGTTTTTTTACAAAATGAGTGTCAAAATCACCTGTTCTGAAAGCTTCGTGTTTACATACAAACTTTCCAAATGACAAAGTGGTCTGTACACCTTCTACTATATAATTATCAATGGCTTTGATCATAAGCTGGATGGCTTCTTCTCGGGTGCTCCCATAGGTAATCAATTTGGAAAGCATGGGGTCATAATAAATCGGAATGTCCATACCTTCTTCAAAACCATTATCAACTCGTATTCTTTTACCAGAAGGTATTTTATAAATATCTAGGTGACCTACGCTAGGTAGGAAATTATTTAATGGATCTTCTGCATAGACTCTTAGTTCTAGTGCATGTCCTTTAATTTTTAAGTCTTCTTGCTTTATAGGTAGTTTTTCTCCTCGAGCCACTTGTATTTGAAGGGCTACTAGGTCAGTGTCGGTAATTAATTCAGTTACCGGATGTTCTACTTGCAAGCGAGTGTTCATTTCTAGAAAGTAGAAATTATGATTTTCATCTAATAAAAACTCCACGGTGCCTGCACCTACATAATCACAAGCTTTGGCAACTTTTACTGCTGCTTCACCCATTTCGGATCGTAAGGATGGAGTTAAAACAGAAGAAGGAGCTTCTTCTACTACTTTTTGATGTCTTCGTTGTACACTACATTCTCTTTCGAACAAATGTATCACGTTTCCATGAGTGTCTGCCAGTACCTGAATTTCAATATGTCTGGGAGAGGCTATATATTTCTCAATAAATACAGATCCATCTCCAAAAGCAGATACAGCTTCGCTAATGGCACGTTGCATTTGTGATTCCAGATCACTTTCTTTCTCTACGACGCGCATTCCTTTTCCACCACCACCAGCAGAGGCTTTTATCAAAATAGGAAAGCCAATATCATTCGCGATTTTTTTAGCTTTAACAACATCTGTAATGGCTTGATCTATACCTGGAACCATTGGAATGTCGTATGCTTTAACCGCTTCTTTTGCCGCTAATTTACTACCCATCACCCGTATCGCTTTGGATTTTGGTCCTATAAATACGAGATTATTTTTTTCAACTTCTTCAGCAAAATCGGCATTCTCACTTAAAAAGCCATAACCTGGATGAATGGCATCTACATTTAATTGCTTTGCAACGTCAATAATTTTCGACCCTAACAAATACGATTCATTAGAAGGTGCTTCACCAATACAGACTGCTTGATTAGCAAATTTTACGTGAGGGGCATTTCGATCTATAGTAGAGTAAATAGCAACGGTTTTAATCCCCATTTTATGAGCAGTTTTCATAACCCGAATGGCAATTTCACCTCTGTTGGCAACTAATATTTTTTTCATAGTATTAGGAACTTATGATATGTATTTATGTATTCAATTTATCGGATTCGGAATCTTATTCAAATTCAATTAATAGCTTCCCTTTATCCACTGGGTCTCCTTTAGTAACAGCTATTGATTTAATAATTCCTTCTCTGGGGGAAGTAATGATGTTTTCCATTTTCATAGCTTCTAGTACTAATAAATAATCGTCCTCTTTTACTGTTTGGCCCACTTTTACTTGAATGTCAATGATGAGCCCTGGCATTGGAGATTTAATTGAGTTTACTTGTTTTGCAGCTCCAATAGAAAAACCCATTTCCGAAATCATCATATCCAAAGGGTTTGATATCTCAATTTCGTAAGTGTTAGCATTAACTTTTACAGTATATTTCTTGTTATTAAAATCGGATTTCACAATCTCTGTATGATACGATTGATTATCCTGCAGTATGTGGAATTTAGAATTAGAAGTGTTAATAATGTCTGTTTTTGAAATATCGCCATCCGATATGGTAGCTTCAATGTCATTATTAACCTTTACTTTATATGGTATACTCATAAGTAAAATATTCAATTGATGGTTAAATATAGGTATTTAAAATTGTCGTTAATAGTTGTTATGAAGAATTTAATATTCGTTGATTTAAAATAATATTATAAAATAAAAACTCATTATAGCTATATTTACAGACCTAACAAGGTTGTTCAATATTACATATAATAAATGTCATTTATAGAAGGTTTTGGTATTGGATTAGCAATGATCATTTTCGTTGGACCTGTTTTTTTTCTATTGCTAAACAGTAGTCTGCAATATGGAATAAAATCTGGCATTTCTGTTGCTTTGGGAATTATTGTAAGTGATATTCTCTGTGTCTTATTGTGTTATTATGGGTTTTCTTCGGTTTTAATAGTTCCATATAACCAATTTTGGATAGGGATTTTAGGAAGCTGTATTCTCTTGGGATTAGGAGTTTATTATCTATTTAAAGAAGCAAGTATTACTCAAAATGTGCCTGGTTCCTCAAAAAAATGGAGTGCTTTTTTTATTAAAGGTTTTGCGGTTAATTTTTTCAATCCTTTTGTGTTTGTTGTTTGGATCGGTGTGTTTCAATATGGCCAACAAAAGTTTCATGATACATCATCACTTATACTATTTTTAATGGCAGTACTTATTGCTATATTAAGTACGGATATTCTAAAAGTATTTCTTTCAAATAAGCTTAAGAGCTTCATATCAGCGTATGGACTTAATATCTTCTTTAAGATCACCGGGGTGCTACTATTGGTTTTTTCAGTTCGTTTGGCCTATTCGGTTTGGTAAGAATGTTTGAAATTCATTTTCGCTATATTTGAGTAACAACTTTAAAAACAAACCAATATGGAGTTTAATTTTTTAATTACCGCAGCGGCAGCATTCATCCCTCTTTTTTTGGGATTCATATGGTATAGCCCAAAGGTATTTGGAACAGCCTGGATGAACGCTTGTGGATTTACTGCAGAGGATTTAAAAGGAGGGAATATGATCGTTATTTTTATTCTTAGTTATGTGTTTAGTTTATTTCTGGCAATTTTTCTAACTACTTATGTAATTCATCAATTTGGTCTTTTCCAAACTTTGATGAATGATCCTGATCTTATGATTGAAGGTACTGAGACCTACCAATATGCTCAAGACTTTATGGCAAAATACGGAAATAACTTTAGAACCTTTAAGCACGGTGCCTTACACGGTACTATGGCAGGGTTATTTGCAGCGCTTCCTATATTAGGAACCAATGCAATGTTTGAAAGAAAAGGCATTAAATATGTCGTGATTAATGTAGGATATTGGACGGTATGTCTTGCGTTAATGGGAGGAGTAATTTGTGAATTTACCTAAAAGAACATAATAAATCATAAAAAAGGATTCTAGAATTAGAATCCTTTTTTATGATTTATTTCCTAAGACTCTTTCGTATAACTTTTTGAGCATAGGAATAGCATCTTTAACTACACGTTCTCGCTCTTTAGCCTTTAAATTTCCATACGTATCATAGTACAACTCATAGCTGAACACAAAACGATTGATAGTATCTCCCAGTCCCAATTGACCAAATCTAAGATCATTAAAATAAGTTTTATCATTATGTTTTTCAATAGTATACCAACCTTTAGTTAACTTGATAAGACGTGGAATCAATGGATCATCTTTTAAATCCCCTAGTAAATGGTGATTCTTAGGAAACTCCGTAAAAACAATAATGTCCGGTTCATCAAGATAGGAGTAATAGCCAATTAGAAAGGAGTCGTCAGTTTCTATATTGGCAGTCCATAAAATGCTATTAAGTGGAGTAGGGCGGGTTTGTATGTCATTATATCGTAAGTGCTGATTCTCTAGATTGATCATAAAATTAGCTTTTGCACCTTGTTGAAGAAAAAGTGTGATCAACAGGTAGGTACAACTGCAGTATAATCCGAGATTGTTAAATATGTTTCTTTTTGGGTTCGTTCGTTTATAGAACATGGTAATAATGAGAAAAACCAAAAAAGGGACAGTGTATAAAGGATCCACTACGAAAATATTGTTATAAGCCACCCTGTAGTCTAAAGGCCAAAATAATTGGGTTCCCCAGGTTGTAAAAGCATCGAGAAGTGGATGTGTGAAAAGTCCCAGAAACATCAACTTTGTCCAATCCTTCCAATCAGCTTCTTTATTTTTGTAAAGTCTGGCAACTAACCATCCCAGAATTGGAGCCATCACGAAGCTAAACAGTATAGAATGCGAAAATCCTCGGTGTAGTTCATTAGCAGTAACATTATCGAAAAAGAAATTTGCTATCACATCGAGATCCGGAATCGTACCAGCAATAGCCCCCCACAATATAGCCTTATTACCTACTTTTTTTCCTATAGCAGCTTCGCCTACAGCTGCTCCCAGAACAATTTGGGTTAACGAATCCATAACTAACTTATTAGCTGAAGTTTAAAAGGGTTTCTTACTTCGTATTCACTAGGCGAAATCAATTCTACTAAGGGTTTTAATAAGGTATTGGATATCGCATTACCATGACGAACATATAGTTTCATTTCAACAGGTTTGGCACCTACACAGCTTTTAATAATCTCCGCAGTTCTCCCTAATCTTAACTCATCAACTTTTTCAGTAACAGCTAGATCAACATAGTCATATAACATTCTTTGATAAATCGCGTGCGATTTATTAAAAGTGTAGTCAATCCCAATGTGATTTGCCTCCACCACATTATTTAATATAAAAGAAGTTGTAAAACCTACTAATTTAGTATCCAGAAAATAGGCTTTAAAAATAAACGATTCCCTCAGTACGCTTTTTAAATTTTTAAACGTTATAGCATTTAATTTACCTATTTTGAAATCCGCTTTGTCCAGAACTGAAAGGTATAAAATATTAATATCCTCCTTATAGTTACCAATGTCTTGAGTAGTGAAATTTTTAATGGTTAGCGCTGCGGATTTTTTGAAAACTTTTTTAGCTCTGCTTCTAAACTTGGTTTTCATGCGATCTAGATAATCTTCAAAATTATTCCAGTTAGGGTCAATTTGCAATACCATATTAACATCAACTCTGAATTCTCTAAAATCTTGTTTTTTGATATGATCACTATGATCAAAAGATGTTGGCCAGAATTCTTTCAATAAAATAAAAGAAGGTTTATCTGACTTTTCCATTTTTCTAATTTCTCGTAAAGCACGAGATAAATTTTCAAAAGCACTTTTAGAGTGGACTCTTTTAGAATATAGAAAACCGTGTTCTCCGCACGAAAATAAATTTCCGCATACTAAAACCCTTATATCCGTGCTTTTCATAAATGTATTTTTGATAGCATCACTTATTCTGCACGGAAATTCCTGAAATTTTAAATCTTCTGTATTGAATTTAATAAGTTGGGTGATCGCAATAGCTACCGGTTCAGCTTGGTCATAAAATACGATATAACGAAATTCAATGGTTTCTGATAAGGTGCTCTCCAGTGTGCGTAGATAACGTAATGTAAAAAAAAGATTGTTCTCATGATTAATCTGATTCCAATCGTTTGATGGAATAATATCAGTTGCGGTATATATTGAATAACGTAATGTGGTGGTTTTGCACCCGTTTTTTATTTTTTCAAGCATAAATCCCTTACCAATGTTATGAACAAATAACTGTCTGGCTAGTTCCAAAAGTACATTTATTTTTAATAGTAGTCTGTTAAACGGTTATCAATTTTATATACAACCGATCTTTAAAAGTTAAATACCATAATTTTATTATGGCAAAACATGATTTGTTATTTTGTCGTTTAAATCAGGTTTTTGAACGAAAACTACTTTGAAAAGTCTGATTTTATGGTGCCTATGTCAAATAAGTTTAGTTTTTTTGAATGTAATTGGAAAACGTTATGGAGAAATCAATCCCCTGTGTCTTATTAATCGACGATGATAAGGCCACAAATTTCTTTAATCAAAGAGTAGTAACCCGACACAATAGTTTTGATTATGTTAATACGGTGCAGAGTGGGAAAGCTGCGTTAGAATATCTCGCTAATGTAAAGAAGCAAACTGCAATAAAACCAGATCTTATTTTTCTGGATATTAATATGCCGGCGATGAACGGTTGGGAGTTTTTGGTGGAGTTTTCTAAATTAGATGAACGTACTACTAAAGGAATAAAAGTAATTTTACTGTCGACCTCTTCAAACCCTGATGACGTTAATCAATCCATTAAAAATCACTCAGTCGATGATTTTATTAACAAACCATTATCACTGGATTTACTAGATGGTGTTTTGGAAAAACATTTTTCAAAAAGTATAGTTATTAAATAATTTTTTTGGAAGTTCGTTAAAATATTATTTGATAAGGTGTAGAGTATATTGATTTTGTTAAATTTTTAGATATGATTAGATATTACTTTTTTGTTTTACTAAACATTAAACACTTTATCGTTTGTTTTTGCGTTTAATCGGTAATGCTATAAGTAACTTTTATGTATTCTAAAGAGAAATGTTCTAAGGTTTTATTATTGCCGAGATTTTTGAAAGAAAGTTAATTTGTAAAAAACGAAAGTTTATCTTTTAAATCATCATAACCGGAGGGAGTATCATAAGGTAAAGCAGTTGAAACCGTTTCTTGTTTAATTATTTAATATGGAAAAAATAAAACAAATTCTATTAGTAGATGATAGTACGGCTACTAATTTCTTTAATAAAACCATTGTTAATAAAACAAAATGTGCACAAGATATTTTAGTGGCAGAAAATGGAAAAGAAGCACTACAAATTATAAATTCTGGTGATATTCCAGAAATTATTTTTCTGGATATCAATATGCCGGTAATGAATGGATGGGAATTTTTATCAGAACTTCGAAAGTTTAATGATCAACTTTTAAAAACAGTCGTTGTCTTAATGATTGGAGCTACTCTAAGTCCCGAAGAAGAAAAATTAGCATACAGTTTTCCCTATGTAAAAGAATTTAAAGAGAAAATGCTAACTACAGAAATCGTTAAAGGAATCGTAGAAAAATATTTTCAGGAAGAATGCGAGCCTTTTCAACAGAGATAATAGGGTTTAATGATGACAAGTATAATAAAAAAAAGCTGGTCAATATTATTCTTAAAACAAAGATTCTTTTTGTATTATGATTTATCTTGTCCTAGATATAAACTCCATATTTTTAGAATGCAGTATACCTATTTTTTTGCTGTAATTTTTTGTTGTTTTACACAAATTAATTTTTCTCAGTCCCGGGCCACAATTTCTGGTAATGTTTCCGATCAATTTGGTAGTTTACCTGGCGCAATGATAAGTATAGAAGGATTAAGCCAAAATACAACAACAGATGTAAATGGTAATTATATACTAAATGTTGAGGAAGGGGAATATGTAATAACAGCAGGGTTTGTTATGTATAACTCTATTTCTAAGACAATATTGGTTAAAGTAGGAGAAACTGCGCAGGTAGATTTTTTATTGGAAACGGGATTCTCTATGGATCAACCCATATCAATAGGTTCTAGAGCAAAACCAAGATCTCTTCTCAAAACTACAGCTCCTGTAGACATTATATCTCCACAAGAAATTACGAACTCACCTCAGATAGAATTAAGTCAAATTTTGCACTATCTAGTGCCATCTTTTCATGCTACACATCAAACCATTGCGGATGGTACGGATCATATTGATCCTGCCACTTTAAGAGGTCTTGGACCCGATCAGGTGTTGGTTTTAGTGAATGGAAAAAGAAGACATAACAGTTCTTTGCTTAATGTAAATGGAACTGTAGGAAGAGGTACGGTTGGTACTGATTTTAATGCAATACCCATCGCCTCTATTGAACGTATAGAAATATTAAGAGATGGTGCCACTTCTCAATATGGATCTGATGCTATTGCTGGTGTAATTAATATTATACTAAAAAAGCAAACCGAAGTTATTCGTGTAGATAACCGAGTAGGTATCACAACTGAAGGAGATGGGATTACTACGTATTCTGCTGCTAATTTTGGCTTAAAAATTGGGAAAAAGGGGTTTATTAATGTTACCGCAGAATATAGGGACAGAGAATCCGTAAACAGAGCTGGCAATTATTCCGGAACTGTTTACACAGATGACGTGTTAGAAGACGAACAGTTGATCGAAGAAAACAATTTTTTTAATCAAACAGGTTACTCCGGACGTAGAGTGATGGAAATTGGAAGCGCCGAAACGCAGAATCTCGCTCTGGCAATCAATGGAGAAATTAAAATGTCTGATAACGCTACTTTTTATTTGCAAGGAGGAAGAAACTACAGAGAAGGTATGGCCGCTGGGTTTTATAGGTTTCCCAAAGATCAGGATAGAGTAGTGCCAGAATTGTTTCCTAATGGTTTTTCACCACAGATATTAACTGATATTCAGGACGATGTTATTGCGGGTGGAATCAAGGGAATAAAAAATGGATGGAACGTAGATTTCAGTCACACTATTGGCGCTAATAGTTTAGACTATACGGTTAATAACTCTAATAACGCTTCACTTGGTGCAGCTTCTCCAAGAACTTTTTATGCAGGTGGGTTTAAATATCAACAAAACACTACCAATCTAGATCTTTCTAAAACATTTGATTGGCTTAAAGGGGTTAATATCGCTTTTGGTGCAGAACTTAGAGTAGAAAACTATCAAATTATTGCCGGAGAAGAAGCGTCTTTTGTAGACGGCGGCAGCACCTATTTCAATGAGTCAGGAGATGAGCTTCCAAGAGCAGCAGGAGCACAAGTGTTTCCAGGTTTTCAACCAGAAAATGAACTAAACCGTTTTAGAACCAATAGTTCTGCATATTTAGATATAGAGACCAATATTACAGAGAAACTCTTAGTAAAAGCAGCAGCAAGGTACGAAGCATATAATGACTTTGGTGGTCAGGCTATCTGGAAACTTTCCAGTAGATATAGAATTAATGATAATATTAGTGTTAGAACTGGATTTTCTACAGGCTTTAGAGCACCTTCTTTACATCAGGTTTTTTTTCAGAACATAAGTACACAGTTTATTAATGGAGAAAGTGTTCAGGTAGGAACCTTTAATAACGAGAGTGCTATAGCCACAGAAGCATTTCAGATTAATAAACTAACGCCTGAATTATCCAGACATTTTAGTGCAGGTCTAAGTGGAAAAGTAAATGAAAATTTTACATTTACTTTTGATTATTACCTAATCAATATAGATGACAGGATCGTGCTTTCTGGTCAATTCGCTGAAGGCTATGAGGCTATTCTGGAGCCTTTTGGTGTTGGGGCAGCACAATTTTTTACAAATGCTATAGATTCCAGAACATCGGGTGCAGATGTTGGTGTTGTTTACAAAACTACATTGGGTACAGGTAAGTTGGATGCTTCTTTAGGAGCTAATTTCACAGATACGAAAGTAAGAGGACGAATTAAAGTATCTCCCTCTCTCATTGGGCAGGAAGATGTTTTATTTAACCGGGAGGAAATTGCACGAGTAGAATCTGCTCAACCTAATTATAAAATGAATTCTCAGGTGTCTTATGAATTTAGTAAATTTCGTTTGCAGCTGGTGAATACATTTTTTGGTGCTGTAAAGTTTATGCATCCAGATGATGGAGATCAGTCAAATTGGGTGTTAAATGAATTTACTGGTATCATTGAATCCAGAGATCAAAGATTTTCTCCTAAAATGACGACAGACCTCTCTATCTCATATCAGTTTAGTGATTATGTTAGATGTACTTTTGGAGGGAATAATATTTTTGATGTATATCCCGACCAACATAAACATTCTGCGAACACGAATAATGGCAATTTTCTCTATAGTAGAAGAGTACAACAGTTCGGAGTTCATGGAGCTAATTATTATTTTCGATTACTGCTAAGATTATGATGAATAGCTACCATAAAACACTACATTTTTTATTGTTCAATATGCTCAGATTATCGGTTGTATTTATTTTCTTTTTTCTTTTTGGATCCCTAGATGCAAAGGGGCAAAGTATAAATAATGAAGAGGTTAAAAGAGTACAGCGTACTATATTCATTTATAACTTTGCGCAACAGTTAGGATGGCCAGAAATGGACGAAATAGAGATATTTAAGATTGGTGTTTTGGGGCCAGATCGAACAATTTTAGACCTGAAATCAATGGCGCAGAAACGAACAATTTTTGGAAAACCTATTGAAATTATCCGCTTTCAGTCAGTAAAAAACGTAAAAGATGTTCAGCTATTATATGTCAACTACAAATTTAACTACGATATACATTATATTCTGAATAAAATTGCCAATAAAAATACGCTCCTGGTTACCGAAAATTATAATTATAATGTTTCTATGATTAACATGGTCAATGTTGGTAATTCATTTGAGTATGAAATCAATGAAAAACGTATAAGAGATGAAGATTTTCAGATTGCTCCTTCGCTAAAGCAATACGCTATTACGTCTGCCCAAAAATGGAAAAACTTGTTCAAATCTACAGAAGATTCTTTAGAAAAAATGTTGGATGAAAATGAACAACAAAAAGCTATTATTAAAGACAAAGAAGAACAAATTAAAAAACAAGAAGAGAAGATTGTTATTCAAGAAAAAGCTATTGATACCAGTGAAAAATATATTAATGAGCGGAATAAATGGATCGAAGAATTATCTAATGAAAGTGTAATACAAGAAAAAAGATATGAAGAAAAACTTCTGATTGAGAAAGAATTAGAGAAAAATATCCGGGATCAGGTTACATTTATTAAAAATCAGGATAAAAGTATCAAAGCAAGTACGGAAAAAATTAAAAAACAACAAGAGTATTTGAGCCAGCAAAATAATCAAATTAAAAAACAACAAACCATACTCGGAGAACAACTTTCTGAAATTGAGGACCAAAGAAAAATAAACTGGTCTTTAATTGCACTGATCATTATTGTGATAACGACAGGTATTTTTATATATAGAAATTATCTTAATAAGAAGCAATTAAATACTGTATTGCAACAAAAAAATAAAGAAATACACGAGCAATCCTTAGTATTGGAATCTAAAAATAAAGAGTTGGAGCAGTTTGCATATATCGCTAGTCACGATTTGCAAGAACCACTAAATACGATCTCTAGTTTTATAGGTTTAATATCTGAAGACTATGGAGATAGTTTTGATGAGGTAGGAAAAGAAAGTCTGAATTTTATTAAAGATGCCAGTATCCGAATGAAAAAACTCATTGACTCTCTATTAGAATATTCTAGACTCGGAAGAACAAAAGAATTTTCTAAAGTGGATATGAATCTTGTTTTAAAAGAATTAAAAGGCGATTTTAAAAATATTTTGGAAAGAACGAATGCTTCTATATATTCCAACGATTTACCTGCGGTTAACGGAAATGAAATTGAGTTACGACTTTTACTACAAAATCTAGTAAGCAATGGCATTAAATTTATGGAAGAAAATACCATTCCCCAAATTCATATTGCAGCAACTTTTAGAGAAGGTAAAGAAGCAGCAAATCCATTTTGGGAATTTTCAGTAAAAGATAATGGTATTGGAATCCCAGATATTCATAAGGATAGAATATTTGCTATTTTCCAAAGATTGCATTCCAGAGAAAAATATCAGGGTACAGGGATAGGTTTAGCGCATTGTAAGAAAATTGTAGAATCTCACGGAGGCCAAATTTGGTTGGAATCAGAAGAAGGAAAAGGAACAACCTTTTATTTCACAATTCCTGAATAGAAGATCATGTTTATTGGTCTATTATTTTCAATAAACACGATTAAATATGTAATGCATTTAATTTTTATACTTCAGGTCTACCCTTTAATCTTTTTTCTATCTTTTGTTTCTTGGCTGTAATGCTCTTCATCATCTCCATAATCTCAGGATCCTTGTTTTGTTTGTAGATTTCATTAAGGCTCAAAACTAGATCCTTGGCCTCTCTAGATGCTTCAACTCTATCACTAGTGGACATATTGCTCATACTTCTGCCCTCAAACTCACGTGCTTTCTCCATTAATTCCATAACTCAATAATTTATTATAAAAGTAAAAATGTTAATCATGACCATTATTTAAAAAAAGTATGAATCATAGTCTTAATTTAACAGTTTTGGGGTAAATATATAAAAAAAAATAGCATATATCCCAGCTTACCTATGACATAAGTTGATGCAGACATAAATGTTAATGATGCCAGCTTAAAATAATCAGAATTCTTTTTCCGAAATCATAGCATTACTTCAGTTTTTTAACTAATATATTATAATGTTTTGTCTCATTTCAATTTTTGATTCGAAATAAAAATCCAATTAAAATTATCAAAAAAATAAAGAAGTACCCTTCAATATTCAAACCAATAGCAATAATTATTACTGTAGACAAAAGAATTATTAAGTAGATTTTATTATTTCCGGGTATCACCAACTTATATAAATTATAAAATGACGAAAACAACCTAATTTATAAGTTGTGTATTGCCATGATATATTTCATAACTGTTAGATATTACTGTTTTTGAGTATTTGATAAAATACACCTTGAAAAGTTTAACAAAAATTTAAGCAAAGGTGGTTTTTGTGGATTTTTGGCATAGTTTTGTGTGTTTTTTTGAGAATTTTTTATTTTGAAAATTGTATTTAATAGTTTGTATATCAGTTATTTAAAAAAGAGTGTTTGTGTTTTTGTTGATGCGGAATCTATCACTTCAAATTACCTGAAATGGATTAAATAGTATATGGTGCTTTAATTTAATTTTTCTACTTTTAAAGCTAACGGAAGTTAGTCTTGTAACAAAACTTTAGGATTATGGTCAAGTATATTATAAACTAAAGCAATTATTGCAAGATAAAGTTCATCAGACTTATTTTATTATTCACTCAATCAAAAAAGAGGTTTATGAAACGCAGAGATTTTATTCAATACACAGGATTAGGTGCAGGAGCCTTAATGATGCCCTCACTACTTCTGGGAAATGACATATCCGCAGAAGCACTGCTTCAGCCGGGAATGGATGTAGCCATTAAGAAAAAAATGGCAGATGTCGCACTGAATACGGCAAAATCATTAGGTGCAACGTACGCAGATGCTAGAATAGGAAGGTATCTAAATCAATATGTATTTACTAGAGAAGACAAAGTTCAGAATGTAGTGAATACAGAATCATTTGGTATAGGTATTCGGGTAATTGTTAACGGTACATGGGGATTTGCATCAACAAATAGTGTTACCGAAGACGGAATCAAAAAAGCAACAGATCAAGCTGTAGCAATAGCGAAGGCAAATTCTAAGATTCAAAAAGAAGAAGTAAAACTAGCTCCTGTAAAATCCCACGGAGAAGTTACCTGGAAAACCCCGATTAAAAAGGATTTTAAAGATGTTCCGGTTTCAGAAAAAGTGGATTTACTGCTTTCTGCAAATGCCGCTGCCATAAATAACGGTGCAAACTATGTAAACTCAGGACTTTTTATGGTTAATGAGCAAAAATATTTTGCTTCTACGGATGGATCATATATTGATCAAGATGTACATCGTATTTGGCCAACATTTACAGTAACGGCTATTGACAAGGGTACTGGGAAATTTAAATCCCGACAGGCAATGAGTGCTCCAATGGGCATGGGATATGAATATATGGATGGATTAGCTTCAGAGAAATTAAAAGGTCCTGAAGGATTAAATTTATATAGGAATAGTTACGATATCGTAGAAGATGCTACTATTGCCGCTAAACAAGCAAAAGCGAGACTGACTGCAAAATCGGTAGAAGCTGGGAAATATGATTTAGTATTAGAACCCAATCATTTAGGATTGACCATCCACGAATCTGTAGGACATCCATTAGAACTGGATAGAGTTTTAGGGTATGAAGCTAATTATGCAGGAACAAGTTTTGCAACTCTGGATAAATGGAAATCCAAAGATTTTAAATATGGTAGTGATATCGTAAATCTCGTAGCCGATAAAACACAAGTCGGTTCTCTAGGAGCTGTAGGGTATGATGATGAAGGAGTAAAAACTAAGAAATGGGATTTAGTTCGAAATGGTATACTGACTAATTATCAGGCAATACGAGATCAGGTTCACATGATTGATCAAAATGAATCTCACGGTTGTTGTTATTCTCAAAGTTGGAATGATGTACAGTTCCAACGTATGCCTAATGTATCATTAGAGCCAGGTAAAGAAAAGTACGCAATCGATGATATGATCAAGGATGTCGAAAAAGGAATTTACATAGCAGGTAGAGGTTCTTATTCTATTGATCAACAGCGATACAATTTCCAATTTGGTGGAACTGTATTTTACGAAATAAAAAATGGGAAAATTGTAGGTATGCTGGATGATGTGGCGTATCAGTCCAATACACAAGAGTTCTGGAATTCTTGTGCAAAGATATGTGACAAAGATGATTACCGAATGTTCGGATCATTCTTTGACGGTAAAGGACAGCCTTCGCAAGTAAGTGCTGTATCTCATGGAAGTTCTACCACGCGTTTTAACGGCGTAAATGTGATCAACACAGGTAGAAAAATTTAAATCACAGTCTTATTACAAATAAAAATATCATGGCAATATATACTAAAGAAGAAGCAAAGCAGATTATGGAAAAGGCATTGAGCTTTTCTACTGCTGATGCTTGTGAAATAAATTTAAGCGGAAGCGAAAGTGGTAATATCCGCTACGCAAGAAATACAGTATCTACAGCGGGACACCGTTCTAATCAAACATTGGTAGTACAATCAAGTTTTGGAAAGAAATCCGGTACTGCTACTATTGATGAATTCGATGATGAATCATTAAAAAAAGTAGTAAAGAGAGCCGAAGAGCTGGCAAAACTATCTCCAGAGAATCCAGAATTCATGGAGCCTTTGGGACCACAGAAATACGATGCTTCTATTACGTACTCGGATACCACGGCAAATATTACACCAGAATATCGTGCCGAAGTTGCTAATAGTAGTATTGAACCAGCAGCAGCAAAAGATGTAACTGCAGCGGGATTTTTTAACGATTCATCCGGATTTAGTGCAATGCTTAACTCTAATGGTTTGTTTGCTTATAATAAAGCAACCAATGCTAGTTTTACCGTTACGATGAGAAGTAATGATGGAACCGGATCAGGTTGGGTGACCAGAGATTATAACGATGTATCGAAGTTTGATGCTGCAGAGGCATCCAAAATAGCGATAGACAAGGCAGTTATGTCCAAAGAAGCAAAAGCGATAGAACCTGGGAAATATACAGTAATCCTAGAACCTGCAGCTTCTGTTGGTCTGTTAGGTAATATGGCTTATGCATTTAATGCACGTACAGCAGATGAAGGAAGAAGCTTTATGTCTAAAGAAGGTGGCGGAACCAAAAAAGGAGAGAAGATAGTAGACGAAAGAGTTAATATATGGTCTGACCCTCTTAACCCCGAAGTACCTACCGGAACGTGGAATGGAGCTGGACAGTCTTTAAAAAAGATTAATTGGATTGAAAATGGAGTTGTAAAAAACTTGGCATATAGTCGTTTTTGGGCAAAAGAGAAAGGGGTTGACCCTATTCCGTTTCCTAATGGGTTTATTATGCAAGGTGGAGATGCTTCCTTAGATGATCTTATTAAAGGAACTAAAAAAGGTATTTTAGTGACCCGTTTATGGTATATTCGAAGCGTAGACCCACAAACACTTTTATATACAGGACTTACTAGAGATGGTACATTTTATATAGAGAATGGAAAAATAAAGCACCCTGTTAAAAATTTCAGATTTAATGAAAGTCCGATTATTATGTTAAACAACTTGGAGACCTTGGGCAAACAAGTTCGTATTGATGGTAATCTGGTGCCTTATATGAAAATAAGAGACTTTACTTTTACAAGTTTATCAGATGCCGTTTAAATAAGTGATAATAACGCTTCTTTAAAGTTTTATTTCTTGTCATTTCGAGCAGAGTTGAGAAATATGCCTGCGTTTTTAAGGTGTTTTGGCTTCGCTCGAAATGATAACTTATGGTGTTTAGATACTTTAAAATCCTTTTTTTTCTAATATTTTACCGTAGTCGAATATCCGAAAAAGGGATGGATTTAATTTTAAGTTTAACAACATTGCATTGAGTAATAAATTTTTCTTTACACGATTACAATACGAATCGGGAGATTGGGATGTAGATCAAAGAATGCCTTCTAATTTATTAAATTCCCTTGTAGAATATACTACGCTAAAAGTGGATACACAGGAAAAAATTATTCCGTTAGCTAGTGATGAGATTTTCAAAAGTCCATTTTGTTATATCTCTGGTCATAAGCTAGTGCAGTTTACTAAAAAGGAAAGAGAGAATTTTAAGAAATACGTGAATAATGGTGGTTTTGTGTTTGCAGACGATTGTAATCATGATATTGACGGATTATTTTCTAAATCATTTGTGCGTCAAATGGAAGATATTTTTGGACCACAAGCATTAAATAAGATTCCAAATACCCATGAGATTTATAACATATTCTTTGAGTTTGAAGACGGTCCGCCAACTACTTCTCAAGAACTCAACGGATGGGGTGATGATATTGTGCATGACTATTTAAAAGCAATCGAAGTTAACGGTAGGATAGGGGTTCTATTTAGCAACAAAGATTATGGTTGTGAGTGGGATTATGATTTTAGGAATAAACGATGGTATAAAATAGATAATACCCGTTTTGGTGTTAATATCGTGATGTACGCGTTAACATCATAAAAGATAGTACGAATATGGATAAAGAACTGGTAAATATAGAAGAAGAGGTAACGATTCTTACAGAGAAGCTTCAGAAGCTACGAAAAGAGATTGGTAAGGTGATTACAGGTCAGGAAGAAACTGTAGAACAGCTATTAATTACTTTTCTTGCGGGTGGTCACGCATTGTTGGAAGGGGTTCCTGGTTTGGCAAAAACATTGATGATCAGAACGCTGGCACAAGCTATTGACCTGAATTTTAAAAGAATACAGTTCACACCGGATTTGATGCCATCGGATATTATTGGAACCGAAATATTAGAAGAAGATTATAGTACGGGTAAAAAGTTCTTTAAATTTAATAAGGGACCTATCTTTTCGAACATCATACTGGCGGATGAGATTAATCGTACACCGCCCAAAACTCAGGCAGCATTGTTAGAAGCAATGCAGGAGTTTGAGGTTACGTATTCAGGAAAAACATACAAACTTGACAGACCATTTTTTATTCTGGCAACTCAAAACCCTATCGAGCAATCCGGAACATTTTCGCTTCCTGAAGCACAGCAAGATCGATTTTTATTGTATATAAAAATAGGATATCCCACCGAATCAGAAGAGACTACGATTCTTAAAAATACTACTGGGATAAAGAAAACAACGTTGAATAAAGTAATATCAGGAGAAGATATTCTAAGGTTACAATATCTCGTTAGAGAAGTTCCGATTAGTGATGAATTGATCGCCTATGTTAGTAAAATTATAAGGGCTACAAGACCCGAAACAACAACCGATACCTACGTTAAAGAATGGGTGAATTGGGGCGCTGGTCCTCGTGCGGGTCAGGCAATGATTTTAACAGCCAAAGCTCGTGCTTTAGCCAAAGGACGTCTGTCGGTAACATTAGATGATATAGAACACGTTGCAATTCCGGTATTGCGTCACAGAGTTATCATAAATTTTAGGGCAGAATCAGAAGGCATCACTTCTGATGATGTTACTCGACATTTATTGAAAGCTGTTGAGGTTGGAAGGTAAAAAACAAGTAAGTAGGTAAATTAAATGAATCTAGGTGAGACAAGATTATCACGAATTACTAAAACCTGAACTTGTAAAAAGTGTATCAGGATTATCGCTCATTGCGCGAGTGATTGTGGATGGATATTTGTCGGGGTTACATCATAGTCATCACGTAGGTTCTGGAATGGAGTTTAACCAATTCCGCAATTATGAACCTGGAGATGATTTGAGGTTACTTGATTGGAAAATGTTGGCCAGATCTGGTAGGTATTACATCAAACAATCTGAAGTAGAAACAAATATTTCGATAAAATTTATTCTGGATGCCAGCAAATCTATGCTTCACGAAGAAAATGGACTTTCTAAAATGGATTATGCTAGAATACTCGTTGCTTCTTTAGGATATTTATCCCAAAATCAAGGAGATGCTATTGGCCTTTTTGCATTAAATGAACATCAATTGTATAATTTGTATCCCAAAATTCAGAAGCAACATTATAACCGGTTTTTACTGGAACTTACCAATATTGAAAACAAAGGGAAATGGCCAGAAAACCCAGATGCATCTAAAAGCTTGCACGATCGCAATCATAAAGAAATGATTTTTTTTGTAACGGATCTGTATGAACACAATACGGAACTAAGTACGTTTATGAAACGGCTTAAGACTCCTAAAAATGAGGTTGTAGTATTACACGTTATGGGTAAGAATGAATTGGAATTCAATTATAAAGGAACGGTAACATTTGAGGATCTAGAAACAGGAGCAAAGCTTAAAATAGACGCCAAAATGGCGAAAAAAAAGTACTTGATCGCCCTGGAAGAGATGATGAAGAATACAAAAAACACACTCTTAGCTAATAATATTAGTTACCATATGTTCAAAATACACGAGCATATAGGAGAAGCATTACAGGTGTTCATCAAGAAACGAAATAAACTAATTTGATATGTTTTTTCTAAACCCTACATATCTATGGGCGTTTTTAGGACTTTTGATTCCTTTAGCGATACATTTTTGGAGCAAGAAGGAAGGAAAAACAATCAAGGTGGGTAGTACAAAATTATTGAGTGAGTCTGATTCGAAACAATCAAGAAGTATTCAGTTAAACGAGTTTTTTCTGCTCATACTTAGAATGGCATTGATAAGCCTGCTTGTCCTGATCATTTCTGAGGGACATATAAAAAAGAAAGCTACTACGATACCTATAATTTATGTGGTAGAACCTTCACTAATTCAGGATGAAAGAGTACTTGCTATTCTTGATACTTTGGAAATAGGAGAATCATTAAGACTTTTACAACCAGGTTTACCTGAGTTTGATAAAGATCCTTTAGGTATACAAAGTGTAACAACTCCCAATTATTGGCAATTAGTCAAAGAAATGGAAACGTTACAAACCGATAGTGTTGTTGTTTTTACCAAGGCATTGATAAATGGAATTAAAGGGCGTAGACCAGGTACTTATAAGCATATAACCTGGATACCTGTAGAATCAGAAGAATCGATCACAAAGAATATCAAAGCCACTAAAAAGAAAGATTCGCTGCACTTAATAGCTATGACCAGTAATCGTGATCAATTGTTTTTTAAGAAAGAATTAATTCCAATTGATGATAACAGATTTAAGTTCACTACTACAAAGGATAGTGTAATTTTTCCGTTAAACGGAAAAGAGGAAATGATTGAATTCTCTAAAGAGATACCTACAAAAGTATTACTGCATTATCAAGATAGTCTGATTGGTCAAAAAAAATATATAGAAGCTTCCTTAAGAGCGATATCTAAATATCTAGACCGGCAAATTACTATAGAAGTCGATAAGGAATTGGATGGTGTAGATCTTTCGGCATTTGATTTAGTGGTTTGGTTATCCATAGCTAAAATCCCTAATACAGGATCAAAACTTTTAGTATATCAACCTGATGATCTCGCAAATACTATTATTGAAGAAGGATCTTCGAGTAGGATTTTTTACCTTACCGAGGCACTGAATACAACCAAGAGTGTTGATAGAAATCTCTCAGAACAACTTTTAAAACTATTTGATTTTCATCAAGATATTGAAGCTAAAGTTCAGGCGTATGATAAGCGAACGATCGCGGTGTCAGAATTAAGACCGCTAGCTGTTGATCAAGTAGTTACTAAAAAACAGGTTGAGCGTATTGCTATTTCTAAATGGCTTTGGTTCATTTTTGGGGTGATGTTAGTGATCGAACGTAGCATAGCAAAATTGAGAAAACAATAATGAGGACAGGACTAGACATATTAGCTGGATTCAGAAGACGATGGCAGTTGATGCTTTGGTTAGAAGTTATATTGTATGCATTAGGACCAGCAATTCTTACTTATCTCATATCTTTTAAACTATTTTGGGCCTTGATAGTACTTATGGTTATTGGAGGCATCCTACTTTTTTTTATCAAACCTTGGAGACATAATCTGGAAAACGTAGCCAGTTATGTAGACCTTCATCTTGAAGAGACAGAATATAGTACAGGTCTGTTATTGGTTTCTGAAGAAAAATTATCAAATCTTGCGAGAATACAACAACACAGGATTACAAATAAGCTTTTCGAAAAACTAAAAACAGTAAAACCTCCTCATCATTTGTTAAGAGGGATCATAGTGCTTACTATATTTGTGTTGATAGGCTTTGTAACCCATAAGTATGAACTATTACATAGAATGTCAGGGTCACAGCAACCAAACATAACTCCACAAGAGATTGTTTTTAAACCTACAGACACTACTTCTACTAAAATTCAACCACCCAAGTTGATACATCAGCAAGTAGCTATTAGATATCCAAAATATACACAAATGGCTTCTGTCGAAACTTCTAAAATGGATATAAAAGCAGTAGAAGGATCTCAAGTATCTTGGAAAATCAAGTTTGATAAGGAGATCAAAAGTGTGACGATGGAAAGTATAGGAAATAGCTACCCTATGAAACTGGTGGACGGATCTTATACTGGAGGATCAATGCTCACAAGTGCAGGTTTTTATAATTTCAAATTTGTGGATATGCAAGCCAAAACCTACGTGTCCGAATTGTATGCAATTGAGGTAATAAAAGATAAGAGTCCGGTAGTAGAAATTAAAGGCATAAAGCAATTTACTTCCTTTACGGTAAATGAAGACAAAAAAGTGTCTTTTACAACGGCTATTACTGACGATTTTGGGATAGCTGATGCGTATATTATTGCTACCGTTAGTAAAGGATCCGGTGAATCTGTTAAGTTTAGAGAAGAGAAGTTAAACTTCAACAGTAAAATTGCCAAAGGAAGTAAGAAGATGAGTTTGTCCAAAAAGATCGATCTGGATCAAATGAATATGGAACCAGGTGATGAGCTTTATTTTTATGTAGAAGCATTGGACCGTAAACGACCAAAACCTAATACATCCCGAAGTGAAACATATTTTGCAGTGATAAAAGATACAGTTTCTGATACTTTTGCAGTAGAAGGTACAATGGGAGTGGACCTGATGCCAGATTATTTTAGAAGTCAGCGGCAGTTAATTATTGATACAGAAAAACTTCTGAAAGACAAACCAAAACTAACTGTAAAGGAGTATAAGTTTAAGAGTAATGAGTTAGGTTTTGATCAAAAGGTATTGCGTCTTAAGTATGCAGAGTTTATGGGCGATGAATCAGAATTTGGAGGCACAGCAGAAGGAGGTGTAGAAAATCCGGAACTAGAACAAGATGATCATCAGGGTGAAAACCACGATGAAGAAGACCCCTTGGCAAAGTACACACACAAACACGATAGCGAAAATGAACACAATCTGGTAGCAGAGAAGGAGTCTAAAGAAGATCCATTAGAGGAATACCTGCACAATCACGAAGATCCGGAAGAGTCTACACTTTTTACACAATCATTAAAAAGCAAATTACGACAGGCGTTAAATGAAATGTGGGATGCAGAATTGTATTTACGATTATATACTCCAGAAAAATCGTTGCCGTATCAGTACAGAGCTTTAAAACTGATTCAGGAAATTAAAAATAGTGCGCGTATCTATGTACACCGTATCGGATTTGATCCTCCACCCATTAAGGAAGATAAACGACTTACAGGGGAAACAAGTAAGGTGTCGAGCTATAGAAAAGAGGAAGCATTAGAAGAGGAGGACGTTTATATTGCTGTACGTCACACGGTAAAAAGATTGGAAGTGTTGATAGCAGATAAGGGGTATATAACAGAAGAAGACAAACTGCTTTTTAAACAAGCAGGAAATGAATTAGCGGCAAAAGCTATTGAAAATCCAGGAGAATATTTACAAACCTTGCAGCAATTAAAGTGGATTTCTGAAGATGTAGACGTACCTTCTGACGCGTTGGTTGCATTACAAAAAGGATTGCTTATTGCCCTTCCTGAGTTAAAACCGAATGCCGTTAAAAAGGAACAGCAAACAAGCAAAATCAATGAATTATTATTAAATGAGCTAGAAATTAATGATTAGGAATATCACTTTTTTACATACTAATTGGATCGTGTATCTAAGTATTGGATCGATGATCATATGGTTTCTATTTGTTTGGAAGGAATGGAGGCACGTCGGTACGCCAAGATTTTGGATAAATATTACCATAGCCTTTCTTGCCATAGGGTGTCTAGTATTGATTGCTCTAAAACCCGCTCGATCGATACTTAGTAAAAAAACAAAAGTAGCCATACTGACCAGTGGGTATGATAGCAAACAGTTAGATAGTTTAAAAAAAGCTCATAAACCATTACAAACATTTCCATATAAGGCCAACCGGCCTATTCTTAGCAATATCAATACATCAGACTCCGTTTTTTTGCTTGGACACGGTATTGAACCTTTTGATTTTTGGCAACTAGCAAATTATAAAATACACTATCTAAAAGGCAATACACCTTCAGGAATCGTTAGGTTTACGTATGATTACAAAAAAACAGTAGGAGAACAGTTTCGATTTCGGGGATTGTATAATACACCCAAAAAAGGAAATCAACTGATACTGCAAGGACCGGGTGGGAATAGTTTAGATTCTATTATGATGGTATCAGGTATCGAACAATCATTTCAGTTATCAGCCTCCCTGAAATCAGCTGGTAGGTACACCTTCTCATTGTTAGAAAAGGATTCTTTGGGTACGATACTTTCTCGTAACCCAATTCCTATAATCGCAAAGAATCGTACCAGTTTAAAAATTTTACTGGTGAATAGTTTTCCAACTTTTGAAACCAAATACCTGAAAAACTATCTCGCCGAAATGGGACATCAGGTATTAGTGAAGAGCAGCATCACCAAAGGAAAATATAAGTTCGAGTATTTTAATATGGATCGAATACCAATGAGCACGTTTACCAAAGATAATTTAGAACCTTTTGATCTAGTGATATTGGATGCTGATACCCAAAAAAATCTGGGAGATCGCTCCAGAACGGCTCTAGAAAATGCTATTAGAGAAGATGGAGTAGGGCTTTTTATCCAACCGAATAATGATTTTTTTAGATCAGCAAAAGGTATCGTGGATGTTAGTTTTCTTAACCAAAAAAGTACAGAGACAACCTTATCAACTGAGCCAACCATTAAAATGTCTACCTATCCCTTTATTTTTAAAGATCAATTTCAGACTCAGGCAATACATAAAAATAATAGTAAACAAATCATTTCTGCATATCAGCATCTAGGTAAAGGCAGAGTAGGAACTACTACGTTAGAGCGTACATATGAGATATTACTAAAAGGCAATACAAGACAGTACCAGCAAATTTGGGCAGCATTAATCAGTAGGATCAGTAAGAAGAACGTTACAGATGTTAGTTGGAGAAATAATCAACGACTTGCGGTGAAAGATCAACCTTATCAATTTACGATGAGTACATCCATTACGGCACCAGAGGTACAAACGAAAGAAGGTTATCAAATAGCGATGCGACAAGATATTGACCTACCTACCATATGGATCGGTACAACCTACCCCAAGGAATTAGGCTGGAATACCATAACGGTATCACAAGACACCACGGCTGTTTTGGAGTATTTTGTGACGGATACAACAACATGGAAGTCCAGTAACAGGTACCAAAAAATCAAAAAAAACAGTAGATTTTTTTATAACAATGTGAGGGCTGAGACTGAACAGCGCTCACCTGTTGCACCGATCAACCCAATAGGATTATTTGTTTTTTTTCTGGTATGTATGGGATATTTATGGTTAGTACCCAAGTTAGGGAAGGAGTAAGTAACAATAGAGATCTTTTAGCCCGAACCCTTAATCACGTGTAAAAATAACAAAACCGTGTATTCATTTGGTTGGTTTTGTTTTATGGGAATTTTACGTTATTTTCAGCGCATAAAAATAAATTATAACTGTCGAATTAAACGTTTAATTCGACAGTTATAATTGAATACATATAGAATATAAAGGACATATATCCTTTATAACATTGTTACCAGCAAGCAAGACAATCCGTATATAGAAATGAAAAAAATAATTATAACGTTAATCTTAAATATTTTTGTTAATACAATTTATTGTCAGACTAATGATTCTACCTCAATAAAATTGACTGAAGAACTTGAAAAAATATACGCAAGAGAATATATTAATGGATTCTCTGTGGCTATTGTAAATCAAGATGGCATTCTATATGAAAAAGGGTTTGGATATTCTAACATTAAAACAAACAAGAAATACACTAATAATACAGTTCAAAACATTGCTTCTATTTCCAAAACTTTTATTGGCATTGCATTACTTAAAGCTCAAGAGCTTGAAAAACTTAACTTAGACGACCCTATAAACAAACACTTGCCATTCGAAGTAAGTAATCCACATTTCCCTAATGAACAAATTACAATACGACAATTGGCAACTCACACATCAAGTATTAAAGACCCTTCTAGATATGAGAAGAATGGATATGTTTTAAAAGAAGCAGAGAATAAGGAAGCTGAAGTAAATAGCAATTTTCGTTTACCTAATGAAAAAATGGTCCTAGATGAATTTTTAGAGAATATTTTAAGTGAAGATGGAAAATGGCATAAGAAAAATAATTTTTTAAAGACAAAGCCGGGAGCAATATTTGAGTATTCAAATGTTGCCGCAGGATTAGCCGCCTTGGTAATAGAAAAGGCAACCAATCAATCATTTAACGAATTTACCAACGAGCATATTCTTACACCTTTAGGAATGTCCAATTCTGGTTGGTCATTTACTGAAGTAGATTTTTCAAAACATTCTAAATTATACAAAGACAAAGAAACCGAATTAGCTTTTTATCAATTGGTTAATTATCCTGATGGTGGTTTAATTACTTCTTCTACTGATTTAGGGAAATACTTAACCGAACTAATCGCAGGTAATAATGGTAATGGTAGCATCTTAAATAAGCAAAGTTATGAGGAACTATTTAGACCACAATTGACTGATAAAAATTATAATGAAAGAAATGAAAGTGCTTATAATGACGAATATAATATGGGTGTTTTTATGGGTATTTCAGCGCAAGGACAAATAGGTCATACTGGTGGAGACCCAGGAGTCGCAACCCATATGTTTTTCAACACTGAAACTAAAATCGGAAAGCTTTTGATTGTCAATACCGACCTTAAAAAAGAAGGAATAAAGGAATTTATAGACATATGGAAAAAATTAGAAGAATATGAAACTAAATTATAAGCCAGCTGCTAACAATGGTAACCGTTGCACAAGCCTGTAATTCTTTAAAAAACGACGTATTCTAAGCCTTTTTAAGAAGGCTTTTTTTATACTGTTTGCTATCTAATTGAGATTTTTAAGAGCTTTATATCGATGCCAAAAAGAGTATAGAACGAAGTTTTTATAAATTCTGACAAAGTAAAGATAGCTGCTCCGCTTTTTACCTTTTTATGTATAAATTTCAGATATTTTTTTAAATTATAGGCAGTCGCTGAGAGGTGCATTACCTTGGTTGCCTGCTGTATTCCTATCGTGTTAATTTTTCG